>JABJJO010000174.1 GCA_018660825.1 Planctomycetaceae bacterium
GTCGAAGAAGTAGCAGTCGAAGAAGTAGCAGTCGAAGAAGTAGCAGTCGAAGAAGTAGCAGTCGAAGAAGAAGCAGTCGAAGAAACTGATGACGAAGCTACTGACGAAACAAAATAGTAAACCAACCACCCCTGAGATTTTAACGACCGTTCCCGTAAATTCGGGGCAACCAAATTAATTCACTTAGAAATTGTGATTAGTAATGATTCAAACAGAAACCAGATTAAACGTAGCTGATAACACCGGTGCTCGGGAAGTGATGTGCATCAAGGTGCTAGGCGGTACACGTCGACGATACGCCGGACTCGGTGACGTAATTGTGTGTAGCGTCAAGAGTGTCATCCCTGGCAGTGAAGTCAAGAAAAAGGCGATCGTACGAGCAGTTGTCGTACGTCGCAAGCAACCGACTCGCCGTCCCGATGGCAGCTACATTCGTTTTGACAGTAACGCCGTTGTGCTCATCGACACTGACGGCAACCCTAGAGGAACACGTATTTTTGGAGCGGTTGCTCGAGAACTACGTGACAACAATTACATGCGAATCGTTAGCCTCGCAAATGAGGTGGTGTAACTATGAAAATCAAAGTAGGTGATAATGTATTGGTCATTGCAGGTAAAGACAAAGGTCGTACTGGTGAAGTATTGCGTTTGTTCCGCGACAAAAACAAGGTCGTGGTTGCAGGATTGAATATGGCAAAGAAAACAGTAAAACGCAGTCAAGCCAATCCTCAAGGTGGATTACTTGACGTTGAAATGCCTTTAGATGCATCCAATGTTATGCTCATTGATCCCACAACAGGAACCGCTCGTCGAGCTGGTTATGAAGGGATTCGCAGTGAAGGCACTAAAAAACGAGTACTCAAAGAACACGGACCCAATGGCGGTCGCAAGACAAGTGCGACTGCTAGCGAATAGAGCACATGCTTTTATTACTTAGCACGACAACACAAACAACATAGACAATATTATATAGGGATCTTTCCTCAGCCGACAAACAACCATCAGCCATCAACTACGTAATAGCTGTGGGTCGTACAAGGACAGGACAAAAAGAATGAAACCGAGACTTCAAGAAAAATTCGAAATTGAGATTCAACCAGCGATTATCGATAATGCAGCTGGCGGGAATGTCAACGCTCTACCGCGAATCGAAAAAATTGTGCTCAACATGGGCGTTGGTAGTGCTGTCGAAGAGAAAAAACATATTGAAACGGCTGTATCTGCCTTAGCGGAAATTACTGGCCAAAAGCCACTAATCACACTTTCGCGTAAATCGATCGCCGCTTTTAAATTGCGTGAAGGAATGCCTATTGGTGCAAAAGTAACACTTCGTCGCCAACGGATGTATGAGTTCCTTGACCGGCTTATTTCCATCGCTTTGCCTCGTGTTCGCGACTTTCGCGGAATCAATCGTAAGGCATTCGACGGAAACGGCAATTACAGCCTTGGCTTGACGGAACAAACCGTTTTCCCAGAGCTTAACCCAGATAAATATTTACGCCCGCAAGGGATGAATATCACCATCGTAACCTCAGCGAAAACCAATGAGGAAGGTTTGGATTTATTGGAACGATTTGGGATGCCATTTCAGCATCCCCCAGAAGATTCCGACAAAGAATAACCTATCACTTTAAGGCGGTCCTGCTGTGTAGTAGGCCAAACAATTAGTCAGCCCAGTTTATTCCCAAAGGAATCCAAGTGGCCAGTAAATCAAAAATTGCAAAAGCAAAACGAGTGCCTAAGTTCTCGTCCCGTTCGGAACGCAGGTGTCAACTTTGTGGACGCCCGCGAGCCGTATATCGTAAATTTGGAATCTGTCGAATTTGTTTTCGCAAATTAGCAGATCAAGGTTTGATTCCTGGTGTCCGTAAGGCAAGCTGGTAGAAGGATTATATATCAAATGATGACCGACCCCATTGCCGACATGTTAACGCGAATACGTAATTCCGTAAGTGTTGAGCACCCCACCGTCGACATTCCCGATTCCCTCTTAAAACGAGGAGTCGCCGATGTATTGAAGCGAGAAGGTTATATCTGGGACTTCGAAGTAATCGAAGCCTCACCAGGTAACACTCTACGTTTGGAATTGAAATACGGTAACAATGGCGAAAAACTAATTCAAAAGATCCGTCGTGTCAGTACTCCTGGCCGACGAATCTATTCGAAAGCTCGCGATTTACGTCCCGTTCTCAATGGAATGGGGATTACCGTAATTAGCACAAGTCAGGGCGTTATCAGTGACCGTGAAGCGCGCCAGCGTAAACTTGGTGGCGAAGTCCTATGTGAAGTTTACTAATTGCTTCCATTGCAACCCAATTAACATAAAAAACAGAACACGAGTTAAATCATGTCCCGTATCGGTAATAAACCCATTGCTATTCTTGACGGCGTTACAGTCGCGATTAACGGTCGCACTGTCTCCGTTGAAGGTCCTCAAGGCAAGCTTGAAATCGAGCACCGCCCTGAAGTCACTGTTGTTATCAATGAGGAAGACAAAACTATCTCAGTATCTCGCGAAAACGACGATCGTGAATCTCGCGCTTTCCACGGCTTAACTCGCTCGCTAATCAATAACATGGTTATCGGTGTAAAAGAGGGATATGAAAAGAAACTTGAAATCGTTGGCGTTGGTTATGTAGGATCCATCCAAGGTGATTCGATTGCCCTGCGAGTCGGATTCGCTAACGAAATCAAATGCAAAATTCCAGTCGGACTTGATGTGACTTGCCCGGATCAAAATCACGTTGTTGTTAAAGGGTGTGATAAACAACAAGTCGGTCAATTTGCAGCAGAAGTCCGAGCTGTTCGTAAGCCTGAACCTTACAAAGGTAAGGGAATTCGATACGACGGCGAATACGTGAAAATCAAACCTGGTAAATCGGCTACTTAATCCTGCCAGAACAGAAAGACAAGAATCGTGGATAAGAACAAAAAACTTTCAAAACAACGACGTCGTCGAATTCATCATGTCCGTAATAATTTACGCGGCAATTCGCAACGACCTCGCATGTGTGTTACTCGCTCCAACAAAAACATTTATTGCCAAATCATCGATGATGCCGCAGGCAAAACTTTGGTTGCCGTCAGTACCCAAAGTGCTGCTTTGCGAAAAGCGGCTGCTTACGGGGGCAATATTGCAGCGGCGACACTTGTCGGGCAATCAATTGGTGAACAAGCAATCGCTCAAGGCATTACTGCTGTAAAATTCGATCGCGGTTCGCATAAATACCATGGCCGTTTGGCGGCCGTAGCAGATGCTGCTCGAGAAGCAGGACTTCAGTTTTAAAACATATTTTACATTTAATACCGCGCTGTTACAAAATACGAAACAGTACAATACTAATTTAGGGGGCACACATCGTGTCAACAAACGGATCAAACGGATCAAACAACAACTTGACAGATCATGTGATCAAAATCAAACGCTGTGCCGCCGTAATGAAAGGTGGCCGTCGCTTTAGTTTTGCTGCCATGGTTGTCGTCGGCGATGGAAATGGCCAAATCGGCTGGGGATACGGAAAAGCCAACGAAGTTCCGCCTAGTGTGCAAAAAGCAACGAAACAGGCCACTCGCGAAATGATTCAGATCCCCGTAGTCAATGGAACGATCCCACACCAAATCCAAGGTAAATTCGGGGCTGCGAAAGTACTACTTATTCCTGCAGGTCCCGGTACCGGTATTATTGCGGGGCAAGCCGTTCGTAGTGTTTGCGAAGCTGCTGGAATTACCGATATTCTTACTAAGAGTTATGGCACAAATAATCCTGTGACTTTAGTCAAAGCGACAGTTTCAGGACTTTCGAATCTACGTACCAAAGAACAGATTGAACGATTGCGAGAGGTTAGTCTCTAATGAAACTGCATGACGTAAACGAAGGTATTACTAAATATAAAAAACGGCGCCGCATCGGTCGTGGCCCAGGGTCCGGTCATGGAAAAACCGCCGGTAAGGGACACAAAGGCCAAAAGTCTCGTAGCGGTTGGTCACAAAAAGTGACATTCCAAGGTGGTGCAATGGCGATGGTTCGTCGAATCCCTAAGCGTGGTTTCAACAACCGTTTCGCATTGGACGTTGCTACACTTAATTTGCGCGATCTGGAACGCGTCTTCAACGATGGTGATGAGGTAACTCCAAAATCCATCAAACAACAGGGACTCTTAACATCACGATATGACGTCTTGAAGATTCTCGGCGATGGTGAGCTTGGAAAAAAACTTAATGTTTCCGCCCACCGTTTCAGTGCAAAAGCACAAGAACAAATCGAAGCTGCTGGTGGGACAGTAACAGTCTTACCTGGTAAGGCTCCTGTTGTCAAAAACAAGATGAAACCTAAAACACCTAAAAGCCGCGATTAAGTTCATCCCCACCTTATAACACCCGCTAGCACAAGTTGCGTTTTCACTTGGTAAACATCTGATGCTTGAAAAAATACGAATCATTTTCACCATACCGGAATTGAGGAATAAAATCCTCATCACGTTGGTGCTGCTTAGTGTTTATCGAATTGGTTATCACATTACGTTACCAGTCGTCGATCAAGTAAAAATGCTCGCAGGTTTAGATGGCGATCAAGGCACTCTCGCTGGACTGATCTCTCGCGTCTCAGTGTTCTCGGCGAGTAACCTCCAGCAAGCAACTATATTCGGCCTCGGAATCATGCCTTACATTTCAGCCTCGATTATCTTCCAAATTATGGGAAGTTTCGTGCCGAGTATCCAAGCATTGAAGAAGGAGGGGCAGTCCGGGCAAAAGAAAATCAATGACTACACGCGGTATCTGACCGTCGTCCTCTGTCTCGTGCAAAGTACCGTCTATGTGTTTGCCTACCTACAGTCCAGTGACTTTATAGCAGCAGACTTTCAGAACGATGCCGGTGGGTTGACGTTTGGCTGGTCCATGATATCTATCATGATCATGACCTGTGGTGCGACGTTCTTGATGTGGCTCGGTGAACAAATTGATGAATTTGGTATTGGTAACGGTATTAGCTTATTGATCATGGCCGGTATACTGGCACAAATGCCAGCGGCTCTGCAATCGATGGACTGGAAATTTTCGCTTCAAGGGCTTGGTAACGATCCAGGTATCGAAACCATGATCCTCCTAGCCTGTATCTTTGTCCTAGTGGTACTAGGTGTAGTATTCATCACGGTCGGACAACGACGAATCCCTACTCAGAGCGCCAAGCATGTACGCGGGCGACGAGTCTTTGGAGGCACGCGACAACATTTACCATTGCGAGTGAATCAAGGTGGCGTGATGCCAATTATCTTTGCGTCAAGTTTGCTTATGATTCCGGGAATTCTGATCGGTTTTTTGAAAAGTGCATTTGATACCGGTGGCACCGGATCAATGATCATGTCCGGCCTAGAAGATGCGTTTCAACCAGGAAGCGGATTCCTTTACAACATGATGTATATCGGAATGATTTTCTTCTTCTGTTACTTCTGGACCGCGATTACGTTTAATCCAAAAGAAATGGCCGACAACCTCAAAGAATATGGCAGCTTTATTCAGGGCTATCGACCAGGAAAACGAACTGCCGACTACCTAGAAAAAGTCATGGTTCGAATCACTTACGTGGGTGCAGCATTTTTGTCCGTCGTGGCAATCGTACCGACGTTAATTGCGAGTCAATTACAGATAGATATGCAGTTAGCTAGTTTTTATGGTGGTACTGGTTTATTGATCGGCGTGAGTGTTGCTTTTGATCTAGTTCAAAAAATCGATAGTCACTTGGTCATGACAAACTACAAGGGACTCCTAGATTCCTAGCGTTACAAAACAATAATTTTTGACCGAGAGGGGTGATTACACAATGTTAATTGTATTCGTTGGCCCTCCGGGTTCAGGAAAGGGAACTCAGTGTGAATTGTTGGCCCAACACTTAGATGTGGTGCATCTTTCCACTGGAGAGTTGTTTCGGCAACAAATACAACAAACAACAAGACTTGGCCAACTTGCGGCCTTGTTTATGGATGATGGCAATCTTGTACCCGATCATATTGTGGTCGAGCTTGTCCGGCAAAGCTTAGGGGATGTTCAGTACCAAACTGGTTGTCTGCTCGATGGCTTTCCACGATCCGTCGCTCAGGCCCAAGCATTGGATGCAATGGTCCATGAACACGGTAAACAAATAGATATGGTTTTGGCACTTGCTGTCCCTCAGGACATCTTGGTCGATCGCTTGCTGCAACGTCAGCGAAAAGATGACACGCTTGATACCATTCAACAACGGCTTGATGTCTACCAACAAGAGACACAACCCGTATTGGATTACTACCAACAGCAAGAATTGGTGGTGACCATCGACGGAAATGGAACCGTCGAGGAAGTTTTTCAACGGATTAAACAGGTAACTGATCTAAAACGATCAAAGACCTTATAGTGAATTCGATCGAAAACAGTTGAAGCTGCTTACGATTTAGATGATTTCGCCCCTTGTCGGGGTGTTTGTGCCAAGTTTATACTAACTTACTTGCGAATATTTTTTTTGAGGCCATAGAGACATGAAAGTTCGTGCGAGTGTAAAGCGAATTTGTGAACACTGTAAAGTTGTCCGGCGCAAGGGTCGAGTATACATCATCTGTAGTTCCAATCCGCGTCACAAACAACGACAAGGCTAAGTAACCCCTAAACCGGTTGCGGCAAATAAACAATCAATGCCCGCTTAGCGGGCTTAACAACCAATTAACATAAATCAGAATTCAATATCATTTTCTGAATTTTTTTCCAAGGAGTCTCCACTATGCCACGTCTTTTGGGTGTAGACATTCCCAATGACAAGCGAATCGCTATCTCTTTGACTTACCTTTACGGGATCGGTCAAAAGACTGCACGTGCATTGTGTTTAAAGGCCGGTATCGATCCGTCGTTGCCAGCACATGAACTCACTGAAAGTGATGTCAGTCGAATCGCGACTATTCTCGAAGAGGATTACATCGTTGAGGGACCATTGCGTCGACAAGTCCAACAAAATATTGCTCGACTTAGAGATATCCGTTCCTACCGTGGCACCCGTCACCGCATGGGACTTCCCGTTCGTGGACAAAACACGCAAACCAACGCACGTACGCGTAAGGGTGCTAAGAAAACCGTTGCCGGTAAAAAAGGTGTTAAAGATCTTCGCTAGACGCTTACCGTTTTTGCAGATCACAACACTTGCTCGATATTACATTTCACAATTTTTTCATTGAACAACAACTTAAATCCTGACAAGTGCTTAGCTGGCATGGTTTAGGTTTAGCTTATTACGAAGGAGTTCTTGGCCGTGGCCAAAACGAAGAAACGAAAACAACGTCGTAACGTTGCCTTTGCTATCGCTCATGTGAAAGCAACATTCAATAACACGACCGTTACTATCACCGACACAAAAGGCGATACATTGTGCTGGGCAAGCGCAGGTACGAGCGGCTTTAAAGGCAGCCGAAAGAGTACACCCTTTGCTGGACAATGTGCTGCTCAACAAGCAGCTGAAAAAGCATTGAAATTTGGCGTCAAAGAAGTGGATGTTCAGATTAAAGGACCTGGAAGTGGACGCGAAAGTGCAATCACTGCCATGCAAGCGGCTGGGCTCAATGTAAAAACAATTGAAGATAAAACCCCAATCCCTCATAACGGATGCCGACCTCCTAAAAAGCGTCGCGTTTAATTACTGCAACCCCACTTTCTACCTACGTGTCTGCAAGCAACTGTAGACCTTATACCCACACTGTTGGTAAACGATAACACGGAGACTTTTCATGCATATTCGATGGCGACAACTCGAACTACCAAGTGTAGTCGAATGTGACAAATCTACACTTTCTGCAACCTATGGAAAATTTACTGCAGAACCTTTTGAAC
>JABJJO010000160.1 GCA_018660825.1 Planctomycetaceae bacterium
ACGGGTTATTGGCGGCCGGAGGTGTGGGGTTAGCAGGCGCAGGTTTGTTGCCAGGTGCGAACGGGTTATTGGCGGCCGGAGGTGTGGGGTTAGCAGGCGCAGGTTTGTTGCCTTGAACGTTGGCTAGCGGGTCTTTATCATCAATGCCTGGTATTGGGTTTGATTTCGATGATGTTACATTTGTGGGGTTGCTCTTAACTCCAGCAATGTTGCTGGGGGCAAATGGATTGCTTGGGCGAATCGTAGTTTGAGCGTCAGCGGGAATGCTGGGTGCCGTTTGGGCTGGCTTGCGTAAAACCGCTACTTCATCATTTTGTTGTTGTTCATAGCGAGCTTGTAACCGTGTCTTTTCAGCGGCGACTAAATCTAGACGTGCTTGTTTACGAAGCTTTTCAATTTGTAGTCGTGGTTGCCCTTGGATACGTTGCAGCGCCGTAGATATTTGATAAACACCGCGATTGTTTTGGGCCTCTAACGCCGCACCTTTTTTTAGGTCCGCCAAACTAGCCTCATCGTTTCCGAGTTTAGCGTTCGCTAGCCCACGGAAGTAATACGAACGGGGATCATCCGTATTTTTGCTGATGGTTGCTGTCAAATAACGGATGGTGGATTCGTAGTCGCCGTTGTTATAGGCGTGGACACCCTGTCCATATAAAACGCGGTGTTGAGTGTCTTGAGCAACTGCGCCAGGAATTAACAACGCAAATATACAAATAGATAAGATAGACGAAGTGCAATAGGCCCTAAGCATAATAGGTTCCCCTTTGGGGTCATTTTGGACGTAGTCGGCGTTAACAGCCCTGTGCGATTTAACGATTGTTAGAAAATCATAAAGATAGTCTAGACACGTCGGTTCTATATTAAAGGAAGGTCGGTTCAATACTATTTAATCGTACCATTAAACGAATTGTACACGGTTAAATCTCGACTTTCACGCCTAAAGTAGGAAAAAATGTCTGCGGTAGGATCCTTTGTAGAGGCCAGTCGACATGATATTTTTCCCTAACTGACATAACAGATATAACCATTAGACTTGATATAAAGCTGCGCAAGACCGGCAAACAATTCCGGTAAGTTAAAAAATAGACGAAACAGGATACCAGGCAATATGCGATATATAGGGTGTAAGGGAAACGTAAGTAGTATACGTTGTCTTTACCGCCGGCCAGTTTGGCATGTTTTTGCTCAAATCGGCCGTGATAAACCCGGGCCGGGATTATCGAGTTTTAGAGAATGTATCACACGCGGTATGTAGCTTCTGCCGCTCGTCTTTGGGAGACACGTGGTTCATTTCTTCAAAGACTCGATTATCCCGCTCCGTTTTTTTATGCGCTGAGTCTGCAATTCTACCAGGCCCTTTTTATTTCGATCGCGACGAGTGGATTAACCATGGCTGCAGTTGCAATGTGCACCGCTTGAGCACCGGCGGCCAAATAATCTCGCACATCCTCTACCGTACTCACTCCGCCGACCCCAATGAGTTCGATATTAAAATCATGCTCGGCGATCATATCATTCAACGATTTGGTTTGAGCGACAGAAGCTTGTAGTGTCGCTTTTCCACAGATACCTCGTCGCTGTCCGTCGAACATCAACTTGCCATTTTGGTCAAGAACTTGAGTGGCGATACTATTGGTCATCGCGAGGGCATCCACATACCCGTTTAGATGTCGGAGTAGTTCTAGGGATTCGTCGTCATTATTTAAGCGTCCGATTTTCCCTATCAGCGGTGTGTCTCCGATTGCCTCGCGGATTATTTTAACCACGGTCGCGCAATCTGCCGGATTTTGAAATAATTGTCCATCGCAGGTAGAAACATTGGGACACGAGAAGTTAGCTTCGATACAGTCCGCTCCGCTTTCAATAGCCAGTCGAGCACACAGCGCATAATCTTCAGCTAGCCGCTCGAGGGTCCAGTCAGGTTGGACCGTTCCAACGATGGAAACGGAAAGCACTTTGCCGCTTGGTAGTTGTTGTTGAGTCTCCGCAATGTCGGCTTGCCAATCGTCAGGATCTTGAGAGGGCATACCGTAGGAGACAGCCCAACTCCCTTCCATCGTATCCGCTTGCGACACAGATTGTTCCCCGCCAAATAGCGATGCCGTATCGACCGGAACTAAGTTTGGCAGCGGATAGCACTCGCGGAACCCACTACGCACAGTTTTATAGGTAACGACATCAAAACCAAGACTGGCGTAATACAAGCACCATTTCCCATTAAGCAATGGCCCAGCCGGAACGCCTAATGGTGAATGAACCGGTAAGCCGCAAAACGAAAAGTTTTCGGCAGGGGAAGATTCAACAGAAACGGTTGGTACGGACAGACTAACAGGCACAGGGACATGATCACAATTCCAGCGGTACGACTTCTGGCGATCATACGTTTGCACAGTGAGTATTCCAGCGAGAGTTAGTCGAGTCGTTTCACTCGGAGATTTTTGAAATAAACAACACTTTTGGGGTCATGTGCTTGTAGGCAAAAAGTTCCGTCGCTCAATTTGCGCCCTGGTTGTTTCGCGTTGGGAAGTTTTCCAGTTGGCTCGGTGTAATCTACCTGTAGTTTTCCATCAAGCCAAATCTTAATCTGTTTGCCTTGGACGACGATGCGAGTTTCATACCATGTGTTGTCTTTGACTGGTGGATCGGCGATATCAACAATTCCATATAGCCCCCCCGATTTCTTCGGGTCTCCATGAGTCACGTTAACCTGAACTTCGTAACCCTTTGAAGGCCAGCCTTCATCTTGAAATGCGGTGTGAAAATAGATTCCAGCATTGCTACCTGGCGTAGTCATCACATCTACTTTCAATTCGAAGTTCTTAAAAGGTTGTTTGGCTTCGTAAAACAGGTGACTGCGTGGTCCAGCACAAACTAGCATGCCATCTTTGACAGACCAAGAGGCTACATTTTCACTGGCTTTCCAGCCTTTGAGGTTTTTCCCATTAAACAGTGATGTGAACCCTTGCTCTGCGGCGGAGAGTCCGGGGAGCGTTACAAAAAGTGCGGTTAGAACAGCTAGGGCAACAGCATGGAAGGGTTTGAGATTCGAAATTCGATTTGCAAACATAATACAGGTTCTTTCTCTTTTAAGAGGTTAATGGTGATTTATTGGTCAATTGCAGGTGTTGTATTAGCGACGAGCGCGTTCGTGGAACAATGGCAGCCAAGCGCCGTTTTCAGCGGAGCTGGCAACGCACTGTTGGATAAAGTACATTCCTTCGACTCCGTCGTGAACATTGGGAAACACCGTGTCCTGTCGTTCGTATTCTCGTTCCAGCGCTCTATCTATCATAGCATCATACGCTGAGCGATATACGTTCGCAAACGCTTCAAAAAATGCTTCGGGGTGTCCACTTGGCAAACGACAGGCACTGGCTCCAGCTTCGTTCATAAACGGTGCATTAGGATCACGAGTGTAAATTTTGAGTGGCTGTCCGTTTGCTCGAACAATTAATTGATTAGGTTCTTCTTGTCGCCATTGAATCGCACCAAGTGTTCCATCAATTTCGATCGATAGGTCATTTTCGCGGCCATGACTAATTTGTGAGGCTGTTACCGTCCCGAGGCCACCATTGTCAAATCGAATAATAGCAGTTCCATAATCGTCCAATTGACGGCCTTCTTCAAAGGTTTTTAAGTGGCAGCTGATTTCGGCGGGCAACAATCCAGTCATATATCGCCCCAGATTATAAGCGTGTGTCGCGATATCGCCAAAGCAACCGGCCGCACCGCTTTTAGTTGGATCGGTTCTCCAAGCGGCTTGTTTTTGTTCATCGGTTTCCAAGCGAGTTCTTAACCAGCCTTGAATGTAGTTCGAGCGAACAGCTTGGATCTCACCTAATTCACCATTGAGTATCATTTCACGCGCTTGTCGCACTAGTGGATACCCAGTGTAGTTATGCGAGACGGCGAATACGACGTTCGATTGATCAACAGCAGCAGCTAGTTCTTCAGCTTGGGCCAAGTCAAACGTCATGGGTTTATCGCAGATAACATTGAAGCCAGCCTCAACCGCCGCTTTAGCAATTTCAAAGTGGGTGAAGTTTGGAGTGGCGATTGAGACGAAGTCAATTCGTTCATCTGCGGGCAAATTTAATTCCGACTCGATCAGTTCCTGATAGCTTCCATAAGCACGATTCGCCGGAATATCATAATCGGGTGCAGATGCTTTTGCCCGTTCGGGATTAGACGAAAGCGCTCCGGCCACTAAGGTCGCTCGGTTGTCGAGAACAGCGGCTGTGCAATGGACTCGCCCAATAAATGAACCTTGCCCGCCGCCGACTAATGCCATGCGTAGTTTTCTGTTTAAGTCGTTGTTAGTGGCCATTTCCGCTCCTGCTAATTTCTACTTGGTTTGGTGGGGGCACCGATAAATACTGCTACAGCTAATGCAAGCTAGCGCATATCGCCCACAATTTGATGTGATAAAGAACTTTCTTTCTTCTTTTCTATCATATCAAGCGTGTTGATTAAACTCGGTCACAGCAGAACAATTACGAACAAGCACTAAATCATAGGTATTTTCTCATACGGCTAGCAGTCTACCACTATCACTGGATTGGTCAAATATACTCGCACTGGTTATTTTTTTCGCAGGTTTTGCATATAATAGAAGCGAGTAGTATTACATTGAGAATGTATAAACTAACATTACCGCGCTGCAACCGAGAATCAGTTTTGGTGGTTATGTTGTTTGTAAAGCATAACAACAAGTGGAATCATTATGAAGAATAGATCTTTTGTATTAGGTATTGGCTGTGGCCTGTTGTTTGGCGTCGGCATGGTGATCGGCACGATTGTCGGAATTAGCACGACCGCCACTCCACCGGTTTCTACCGCTGGGTTTGAAATTGACGGTAAAGTTTTGCAGGCCGCGGCGGGCGCTAGTTCCGATAAATTTGCGATCGCGACTGGGAAGGTCTCGGATTCGGCTGAGGGCGTATTTATGCTCGATGGCTTAACGGGTGATCTACAATGCCTTGTACCCTACACTCGCACCGGTGCGTTTGGCGGACTATTCAAGACCAACGTGTTTAAGGACCTCAACATTCAAGGCACCAAAACTCCGCGATTTATTATGGTCACGGGCGAGGCGAATTTCTCAGGCAACCCGCGTCCTGGTAATTGTATTGTCTATATTGTCGACGCATCCACAGGAAACTACGCAGCCTATGGGGTTCCTTGGAATCGTCAAATGGAAACAACAGGTCGAGCTCAGCAAGGCCTATTGCTTGGTTTAACCTCTGGGCAAGCTCGTAATATCATGATTCGTCAATAGGATTGTCATTGTGATTGTTCAAGTGAATGAGCAAGCGGTCGAAACGACCACGGGTATTACGATTTTAGATCTACTCAAACAGCTAGACATCACCACCCGACACATTGCAGTTGAAGTCAATTTGAACATTGTGCCGTTTGAAGATCATGACGATACCATATTGCATGACGGTGACCGGTTAGAGGTCGTAACACTTGTTGGTGGTGGATGATTTGTTTTAACACAAATTGCGTCACCTAGCAGAGAGCAAGATTGTTTAAAGTTAAGGATAGGACTGTCAGAACAATGGGGACCGTAGTAGTCAACGATTTGGATGTCGGCACGAAGGAAGATAGCCCATTGAAGATTGGGCCATTCGAGCTCAATAGTCGTTTGATTGTAGGCAGCGGTCGCTATGAAAATGCGACGATGATGCGACAAGCCTTAGACCTTTCCGGATCGGATTGCATTACGGTTGCCATTCGTCGCGAACGGCTGCATGACGCGTATGGTGATAATCTTTTGGATCACATTGATTCTGACCAGACAATTTTGCTTCCTAATACTGCGGGTTGCTATAGTGCCAAAGACGCAATACGGGTAGCACATTTGGGTCGAGAAATACTTCGAGCGTTAGGTAACCCGGGAGCGGATTGGGTGAAGCTGGAATGTTTAGGTGACAGTCGTACCTTATTACCGGATCCAATTTCTACGCTAGAAGCAACCACACAACTGGTGGCAGATGGATTTCATGTGTTGTGTTACACCACGGACGACCCAGTTACTGCGCGACGATTAAAACAAGCAGGCGCGGCCGCAGTCATGCCCGCTGGCAGTCCTATTGGCTCTGGACAGGGCATCCTCAATCCCAACAATATTCGTATCATTTTGGAATACCTTAAAAATGAGGATCCAGAATATCCAGTGATTGTAGACGCAGGTATTGGCACTGCCAGTGATGCAGCTCAAGCAATGGAGTTAGGTGCCGATGGCGTGTTGCTCAACACTGCAATAGCTCATGCTCGACAACCACTCGTCATGGCGACTGCTATGAGACACGCGACGCTCGCTGGTCGCCAAGCTTTTCTTGCGGGGCGCATTCCGAAGAGACTTTATGCCGCTGCAAGTAGTCCTATGGAAGGCGTCATTGCGACCCATCCATTTCCTCGAAATGAAACGAAATGACCGGCGACTCAGATTTCATTCATCCGGCAGACATTCTTGGCCCGGGCGGGCGCATTGCTGCTCGCTTAGATCGTTATGAACATCGTCAACAGCAACTCGACATGGCCGATGCAGTTTCTATTGCGCTAACCGATAGTAAACATTTGGTCGTGGAAGCGGGCACTGGTGTAGGAAAAAGTTTTGCCTATTTAGTGCCCGCGATATTGGCTGCCACGGAACCCGATAACCAACTTGTGTTGACCGCCGACGGTGAAAAACGGAATCGGCGCGTCATTATTTCGACGCATACGATTAGTTTGCAAGAGCAGCTTCTGAATAAGGATATACCGCTGCTCAACAGTGTTATTGCTCGAGAGTTTTCAGCCGTATTGGTTAAAGGCCGCGGCAATTATTTGAGTCGGCGGCGCCTGCGCTCGGCGCTGCAAAAATCCGCGACGTTATTTGACGCTGCAGCTGAGCAAACGCAGTTGTTTCAAATTCGTGATTGGGCAAATACCAGTTCTGATGGCAGTCGCAGTAGTATGGCATTTCGGCCCCAATCTAATGTATGGGATGAAGTTGCTAGTGACTCGAGTAACTGCATGGGTTTTGCCTGCGAGTCGCATAAAAGTTGTTTTTACTATCAAGCTCGCCGTCGGATGGAAAATGCGCAATTGTTGATTGTGAACCATGCGCTATTTTTTAGTGATCTGGCTCTGCGCCGGCAGGGTGCTAGTATTTTGCCCGACTATGATGCGGTGATTTTTGACGAAGCCCACACGCTTGAATCGGTAGCCAGTGGACATTTGGGGTTGAGTGTTACGTCGGGACAGGTTTCCTATATTCTCAGAAAACTATATAACGATCGCACTAACAAAGGCCTACTTGTTGGCCAAGGCCATGAACAAGCACAACGCCAAGTGATTCGCTGTTATATTGCGGCGGATGAATTATTTGACGAAGCGTTGCAATGGAAACTCGATCATCCAAGAAGTAATGGCCGCATCTATTCTAAATTAGTGTTTCCGAATCCGCTGAGCCCCGAGTTATCGAAGTTAGCGAATATGATTCGTCAAATTGCAAACGACATTGATGATACGGCTGAGCGTAAAAATTATACGGCCGCCGTTACCCGACTTTCAACACTTGCGGATACGATTCAACATTGGTTAGCCCAAGCAGCTGATGATATGGTGTACTGGCTAGAAGCGTGGAAAACTCGGCGGGGAACTAAAGTTTCATTTCACGCGGCACCAATTGATATTGGACCGGCGATGCGTAGTGAGTTGTTTGAAAAAGTACCAAGTGTCATCATGACTAGCGCAACGTTGGCCGTGGGTACTGAAGACAAGTTCAATTTCTTCCGGTCACGAATAGGGCTTACAGAATCCAATACAGCGAAACTGGGATCACCGTTTGATTATGAACGCCAGGCAGAAGTGATCTTAGTTAGCGGCATGCCAGACCCGAGTAAAGACAGAGAATCGTTTCGCGCCCACTCTGTTGAGATGTTAAAACGCTACATCAGTCGCACAGATGGACATGCGTTCGTCTTATGCACGAGTTACGATTTGCTACGATTTTTGTCATCTGCTTTAACCCCTTGGCTTGCGGAACAGCAGTTGGGATTGTTAACACAGGGTGATGGCACTGGGAGAACGGAGTTACTAGATCAGTTCAAGAACAATCCGCAAAGTGTGTTGTTTGGTACGGATAGTTTCTGGCAGGGAGTTGACGTGCCCGGTGAAGCATTACAAAACGTGATCATACCGCGGTTGCCATTTAGCATGCCGGACCATCCTTTATTGGAAGCCCGCTTAGACCAGATTAAAGCCAACGGCGGCAATCCGTTTCTGGATTATCAGTTACCAGAAGCAACGATTAAATTCAAACAGGGCTTTGGTCGGTTAATCCGTACGCAGACTGATACGGGTATTGTTGTCGTCTTTGACCCGCGGATGCGAACACGTTTCTACGGCCAGATTTTTCTAGATTCTTTGCCGCCTGTACAGGTCAGTGAAGAGTTCGTGCACGACTACGAATGAACATCCGCGTAGGCCGTCGGCAGCAAATTTTTGAGGATGCACAAATTTCATGGTCGCGATGATGAGTCATCGGTGGATTTCCCGTTGATGATTTGCAGGGGCGGGTCAGTACGAGGTTTGGGGATAGTTTGCGAACGGCGTTCAATCGGCTCTGCCGTGGCATCCCCTGGCGACGCTGCCTGCCGCTGACGCATAAATTGCACACCTTCAGGGCTGTTTAAATACATTTTCAATGGTGATTGCCATTGTGGTTGACCTCCAATCACGGGCGTCCAGCCGGTTACAAATGGTCGCCAACTGCCATGGCTAATGGAGCCAAATCCACCGTGAGGAACAGTTAGAAATGGGGCCGTCATCGTCATGCTTCGCTCAGAACCTTGACTTGCCCACAGATTAAACCCACCTCTTAAATTTCCATTACGAAATCCAAACCCAAAATGGGCATCGCGGCCGTCGTATCCACCATAGGTTGGATAGACAGGAGCGCCCCAATTGAAAAACCAGCCGCCGCGGCGACCTCGTTGGTTTAAAAACATGGATGAGCCAAGTGATTCGTACCAAGAATCTTGCACGTTCCAATGTGGTGTGATGATTGTCGCTTGCTGCGCGTGTACCTGGAGTGTATCGAAAACACCGCT
The DNA here is from genome assembly GCA_018660825.1 of Planctomycetaceae bacterium. Taxonomy (GTDB): domain Bacteria; phylum Planctomycetota; class Planctomycetia; order Pirellulales; family Pirellulaceae; genus UBA721. Next base: position 9,105 of record JABJJO010000160.1, read on the forward strand.
ATATAACGCGATAATAAGGATTGCGGAAACCAGAAATCGTTGAAATGGGTATATCTTCATAAAATGAGAGGTCGCGGGAAAACGAATAGCCATACTAACAGATGCCGTGGTTCTATTATCTCGCCACCAACACCAAAAGGCCAATTAAAACTGATGGAAATACCAAAAATATTGTAAGTGCACCAATTGCTTGCCCGGCGGTTTTTTGGTGCGAACGAGTCATCCCGTATCCAAGATGCAGCACAAAATAAAATGGGATGATCAATGGTGCGACAAGTGGAGTGAGTAGTGTGAGTTGTAAAACAGCGCCTAGACTATAGCCAATCATACGAGTAGTCGTCTCAAAAGGTTTTGCGCTGCCACCGACAAGTAACATACCGGTATGCAGAACAGCTCCGCCACCAAACATCAAGAGTGGTATGAGTAAGGCACCACTTGCTAGCCAGGCGCCAAGTCCGATCCCATACCTGATCGTGAGTTCGCCGTAATCGATGCCAGTGGGCATATGTTTAGCAGCGAGCAGACAGGCAATCGCGAGTACAGGTATGCTACTTATTGCAAGATAAACTGTTCCCAAAACGAGCCCTGCGACGGCATAGCCGACAGGATTTCCTAGTCCGTCATCGGCAAACATATGTGTGAAAGCGTCGCTAGGGCGAAACCACAATAACTTTGTTGTGGCCCACATCTTAGATTGTCCACGACCGGCATTTTCCCACGGCAGTCCCAGTCGTTGGGGTTGCTTGCGTGGCTGTGGATTGTGAGATACAGGTGCAGTGCTAGGTGCCCCAGAGTCCGCTGTTGCTGCCGAAGATTGTTGTGTAGTTGTAGGGACTGGTCCCACTTCGGCGGCTGTCCAAGCGGTTGCCTTGAGTGGTTCGTCCGGTTCATATCCCGCCAACAAATCTTCGTTTCCGGAGCCAATGGTAATCGGTGCGGCTACAGAATTGGGTTCACCATGAGGTTTACTTGGAACTCGAAAACGGTTGATGGTCGAATACTTGGGAATATCAACGCTCGCTTTACAGTGTGGGCAGCGGCCTTTTTTGCCAGCGTGTTGATTGGGGACTTTGACAGGCTTGCGGCATTGGGAACATTCAAATTCTATTTTTGATTCATCCGCACCGGTAGATCCGCCTCTTACGCTAGATACTGCTTCGCTACGATTTTCCACAAGCGGTAAGCTCAGACGTAGTAGCGCATTACATTGTGAGCACTGTATTTTTTTGTGAGCTTTTTTGACAGGGATCCCGAGTGTTTTGTTGCAACAAGCGCAACGGAACCGAATCAGAATTTGATCATCTTTTTTGTGGTGTGAACCCTGCTCGACGAGCACAGTGCATTTACCGAGTTGTATATCTTTTTCATGGGCGGCAATATCGGTTACAGGAATCTCCATCACCGCTTTACAATGCGGGCAGGCACCGTGTTTGCCGGCAGCAGCAGGTGGCGCTCGCATGGGAGACTGACAGCTTTTACAAAGGAATTCTATCGTCAATGCACTAGCGTTTGAAAAAGAGGAATTAGCAATAGGATAAGGTATTTCATTCTATACCATCAATTGCGTTGTCAGCAAAGGATTTATGCCTTCACTCACGGAGTCGACGTATTTGACATTAGGTTGGCGTGCCAACGTTAGCGATTTATAATCGGACGTCCACGCCCAGTTGCCGCATGCGTTGTTTAGCGGCAGCGATTGTATATTCTCCAAAATGAAATATGCTCGCCGCTAAGGCAGCGTTTGCTTTGCCAATCAAGATTGCGTCGGCCAAGTGATCAGGGCTGCCCGCACCGCCACTTGCCACAACAGGAATAGAGACGGATTGAGCAACGGCTGCTGTGATCTCGAGGTCATAGCCATCTTTTGTGCCGTCACAATCCATGCTTGTTAGAACAATTTCACCCGCACCAAGTTCTTCGACTTGTTTGGCCCATTGCACGGCTTCAAGACCGGTTGGAGTGCGGCCCCCATTAATATGAACTTCCCAAAATTCTTCCCCAGCACGGTCCACTCGTTTAGGATCAATATTCACGACGATGCATTGGCTACCAAATTTTCTGGCTGCTTCCCGAACGAATTCTGGATTAGTACAAGCGGTGGAGTTGATCGAAACTTTATCGGCCCCGGCATTGAGGAGCATTCGAATATCTTCGATTGTACGAATCCCCCCACCGACGGTTAGGGGCATGAAGACTTGCTCCGCTGTTCTCTGAACAACATCGATCATAATATCGCGTTGTTCGTGACTGGCGGTGATATCTAAGAATACCAATTCATCCGCGCCTTCCCGTTCATACCGAGCCGCCACTTCGACAGGGTCGCCAGCATCGCGGAGATTAACAAAATTCGTTCCTTTTACCACTCGTCCATGTTCTACGTCGAGGCAAGGAATGATTCGATTAGCTAGCATTAAACAAGTATTCCTAGCATCTAACTCTTGTGGACTTTGGCAATCGCTGTTTTTGCAACTTCGATGCACTGTTTGATTTCAGCGATTGGGTTTTCTGGATTGGCTTCGTATTCTAACGAAATAGAACCATCCGCTGGGAATCGTGTTTTCTTCAGAGCGGTAAACATACCGACAACATCCAGATGCCCCTTACCAATGATGACATTGTGCGATTGTTTTTCTTGCTTTGCTTCATCCTTGATGTGCAACGCATAAACTCTTCCTTTGAGTTGATATACGGCTTTGACGGGATCTTGCTTGCTGCGAATAAAATGTCCCGTATCGACACAGGATCCAATTAACGGATGGTGGTCTTTTATTGCATCGGCAACAGAATCGATCGAATCATAAATTGCTCCGGGCCCATGATTATGGATAGCGATGCGGATGTTGTATTGGGCGACAAGTTTGTCGAGTGATTCAAAAGCGTCAGCTGTTGGATTTGCCGTAATGCATTTCACTCCGGCTCGTTTTGCAAAATCAAAAAT
>JABJJO010000177.1 GCA_018660825.1 Planctomycetaceae bacterium
GGTTGAGTTTGATGTTAACTGAATCACTAAGCATGCGGACATCGCGGTCAATGATGTGTCGGCGGTCTTCACGCAGGTGAATGGTGATGCAGTCGGCGCCACCGAGTTCAGCAAACGCTGCTGCCCATACAGGATCGGGTTCGTGCGTCTTTCGCGCCTGCCGAATAGTCGCGACGTGATCGATGTTGATGCCTAATTCGACCATGATTGAAAGGTCTGCTTTCGTAAATTAGTAAGTGTTTACAGAGTTCATCCGTCAACGATATTGTACGGTGTGGACCGTGGATCGGTAAGAATGTCAAAAAAAAATTGACAACGAATGAATGTCATCTTAGGAGATGTCGGCGCCTTGATTGTCGGCGCGGACGATTTCCACGCGTAACGTTTGACCTGAATCATCACTTCCCATAGAATCTTTGAATCGTTCCGCGTCGGCTTGCGTTTCAAATATGCAAAACAATGTTGGGCCCCAGCTACTTTGCCCAATTCCGTGAGCGCCGAGTCCCTTGAGCCACTCCACGCGTCGATTTAGTAAACGACCATTGTATGGTCCACCTTGGATCGAAGAAAAACAACCTCCCGCTATGCGGCCATAGTTTTCGATCGCATCAGCGGCCATCATGAAATTACCCGCAGTGATGCCTGGTAGCAAGCCGGATTCAAGTTCCGCGATAAGTTGATCGGTGGTTCGCTGTGCTACGGGTGGGATGTCGCCGAATGCGCGAGTCTCTTGTTCACCACTTAGTCCTTGTTCGTTTTCGGGGCGTACCAACATAACTCGCCACGCATCGGGAAAGTCGAGTCGGCACTCCAGAGGGGAGATGCGTTCACTTGGAAGACGCCCCCGCTCGACAATCAAGCCGCCGAATTCAAAACCGTAAGTTCCGACCGCGCTGCGCGAGGCGCGATTCACAACGAAGGCTCGTTCCATAGCGCCAAAACCGTCGCCCGTCAGGAAAGCTTGTAGTATTTCCGCGGTGGAAAGTCCAAGTTGAGTGCCAAGACCGAGACCGACATGTTGTTCTGGGGCAGCGGTAACTGTGAGTACGCAATTCGGTAAAGTGTCGGCCTGCGTATATTGCTGCCATTGCTTAGAAAAATCAAGCAGTCGTGCCGCATAGGGGCCTGTCGTGGCAAATGTATCTGCGGGCGTTGCAGTGATTTCAACGCGTGGTTCTTTGAGCATCAAACCCACGCCGCCGAAATTTCGACCCTCTTGATTACCGAAAGAGAGTAGTCCAAAGTGCAGTCGCGTGGGAGCACTGACATGGACAGTTTTAGTGGTGTGTGATTGAAGGTGGGATTCGGTCATCAGGTGTTCAGGAAAAGTGTAGTGGCTATTTTTTGCGTTGCATCTTAGCCCACGTGTCTCGCAATGTGACGCTGCGGTTGAATACGAGGTTTCCTGGGCTCGAATCTTTGTTGTCCACACAGAAATATCCAAGGCGCTCGAATTGGTAAAGCTCACCGACGGCGGCATCTTTAAGCGACGGTTCAAGTTTACAATTGGTGAGGACTTCTAACGAGTTTTCGTTGAGGTTATTCAGATAGCTCGCTTCGGCGAGTGTATCAGTCGCTGGGCTGGCTTCAAATGGGTCCGTCGTTTGGAAGAGATGATCGTAGAGGCGGACTTCGGCTGTAATCGCAGTAGCTGCGGCAACCCAGTGAATGGTCCCGCGTACTCTGCGGCCGTCAGGTGCTTGACCTCCCAGTGTTTCAGGATCGTAGCTGCAGCGTAGTTCAACGACTTCGCCGGCATCATTTTTAATGACATCGGTGCAGGTGATGAAATAACCGTATCGCAGACGGACTTCGCGACCCGGTCCGAGACGGAAGAACTTTTTCGGCGGGTCTTCCATGAAATCTGTTCGTTCGATGTAAAGTTCCCGGCCAAATGGGACTTTGCGTTTACCGGCACTCTCGTCTTCGGGGTTGTTGATAGCGTCAAGTTGTTCAACTTGGTCTTCTGGGTAGTTTTCGATCACTACTTTAAGAGGTCGCAAAACACCGGCTCGGCGATTGGCCCGTTTGTTGAGGTCAGCGCGAAGAGCATCTTCGAGCCACGCCATGTCGTGTCGGCTGTTTTGTTTCGTGACGCCGATGCGTGTGCAGAAATTCCGGATGGATTCGGGAGTGTAACCGCGGCGTCTTAAACCGCAAATAGTGGGCATACGGGGGTCGTCCCAGCCAGACACTTGATTGTCTTGGACAAGTTCAAGTAATTTGCGTTTGCTCATCATTGTGTGGGTGATGTTGAGCCGGGCAAATTCAATTTGACGAGAAGGGAAGATGTCTAATGTTTCGAGGAACCAGTTGTACAGTGGTCGGTGATGTTCAAACTCGAGCGTGCAAATTGAGTGCGTGATTCGTTCAATGGAGTCGCTGATGCCATGTGCATAGTCGTACATGGGGTAGATGCACCAGTCGCTGCCCGTACGGTGATGTTTGATCTTGCGGATGCGATAGATTGTGGGGTCACGCATGTTCATGTTGGGTGAGGCCATGTCGATTTTGGCACGCAGGGTGTGCTCACCCTCTGTAAATTCCCCCGCTTTCATGCGACGAAAAAGATCGAGGTTTTCCTCGGGGTCCCGACTACGATAGGGGCTGTCTTTACCGGCTTCGTTCCAGCCGCCGCGGTAACTACGCGTTTTCTCCGCGTCGAGACTGCAGACGTATGCGTGGCCTGATTTGATAAGCTGTTCGGCAAAATCGTACAGTTGTTGGAAGTAATCCGAGGCGAAGTAGACGTTATCCCATTGGAATCCGAGCCAACGCACGTCTTCCATAATGGAGTCCACGTACTCGGTCTCTTCTTTGGCGGGGTTGGTGTCGTCAAAACGCAAATTGGTTTTACCGCCGTTTGCTGTAGCTATGCCGAAGTTCAAACAGATGCTCTTGGCATGACCAATGTGCAGATAGCCATTAGGTTCGGGTGGGAATCGAGTATGCACACGACCTTCATGTTTTCCAGATTCGTTATCTCCGGCGACGATCTGCTCGATGAAATTAAGTGAAGCAGCGGTAGGTTCGTCACTCGGATCGTTATCGTTGCTATTTGAGTGTTGATTCTGATTCATGATGGTGTCGGGTCTGTGTTGGTGACTGGATGGGGTTTGACTGGTGACAAAAAATGCTGTGGAACTATACCACTGTTTGTGATTGTAGCGTTAAGCGGACTAGTTTTAATATGGCAAAAGAGGCTTTGTTATGCCGAGTCGTTGTCGGGTGAAATTGGCACAAGACTGATGGCTCGTTCAATGCGGTTGAGGCACCGCTGTTGACCGAGAATTGCCAGCGTGTCAAAAAGACCGAAGCCGGCGGGTTTGCCGGTAATGGCGACGCGTACGGGTTGCACAACTTGGCCAAATTTAAGTTCACGGTCGGCGATGAACTGCCGCATTGCTCCCTCCACGCTGGCGGCGTTATATGACTCAATAGCTGCGAGTGTGTTGGCAAAATCGCGCAGTAGTTCGACCGCTCCGTTGGCATTGGAGATTCGTTTGCTAAAAGATTTGTCATCGTAGACGAGGGCATTATCGTCGGTGAAGAAATGAGCGTAATCGAGGATGTCGCCGGCCACGGTCATTCGCTGTTCGCTCGCCGTAATGATCGAGTTTACATAAGGTGCGGTGTCGCAGTTTGGTGGCGTGTCGATGAACCCAGCTTGTTGTAAATAGGGCAGGGATTGGGCCGTTTTTTGTTTCAGATCAAGTTGGTCCATGGCGCGTTGTTGGAAAGCCGTCAGTTTCGTTGGATCAAAACTGGCTGGGCTTTTGACCACGCGTTCTAGCGAAAATGCTCGTATCATTTCGTCTCGCGTGAAGTCTTCAGTTTCACCGTCGAGTGACCAGCCTAGCAACAGTAGATAGTTGACGATGGCATTGGGGAGAAAGCCGATGTCACGGTAGAAGTCGACGAGCACGGGGTTGAACGTTTCTGGATCGAGTTCGTTTCCACAAGTTGTGGCGATGCGGCTGCCGTGTTCATAGAGCTTTAGGAAGTCCGGGTTTTTCAGATATTTAGCTATTTTGCGTTTGCTAAGTTTGTTTTTACTACCAGGTTCTGCGACGTAAGGTAAATGTGCGTATTGTGGTAGGTCGTAGCCGAGTCCTTGGGCGATGAAGATTTGTCGAGGGGTGTTCGAGAGGTGTTCTTCGGCGCGGATGACATGGGTGATCGCGAATGCTGCATCGTCAACGACACTGGCAAGGTGATATAGGCAACTGCCATTGGATTTTTGGATGACCATGTCTTGTTCGCTGGCCCATTGAAACTCGACATCACCGCGGATTAAGTCAGGTATCAAGCAGGTGCCTTCGCGGGGCATCTTTAAACGCACCACCGCAACTCGCCCTTCGGCTTCGTAGGCAGCGGCTTGGGCATCGGTTTCGGCCATCCAGTTGCGGCTGTATAGATAGGAAGTGCCAGCACTTTGAGCCACTTCGCGTTCCGCTTGGACTTCTTCGGTACGCGAATAATCCCGATATGCGAGCCCCTTTTCCAGTAGTGTTTCGACGGCACGTTGGTATTGATCGCTTCGCTGTGATTGGAAATACGGGGCGCAGTCGCCGCCGACCTCTGGGCCTTCGTCCCAATCGATGCCTAACCAGCGGAAACCGTCGAGGATTGGCTGTAATGCCGAATCGACGTTGCGATTTTGGTCCGTATCGTCGATGCGGAGGATGAATTGACCTCCGTGTTTGCGCGCGTATAACCAGTTGAATAGTGCTGTGCGTACTCCACCGATGTGAAGGTAACCTGTCGGGCTAGGAGCGAATCGTGTACGAACCATGATTTTGAGAATGTTGTTAGTTGTTGTGACTGGGAGATTGTTGAAATAGCGTATTTACGTTGTGTCCGATGTCTATTCTATCGGGGAGTTCCTATGGCGAGTATGGAGTAGTTGTGATTAATCGACTTAGTTTATCGCGTTTTTTGTGCAGAACGAAAAAAAATGTGCCGATGACTTGACAGAAGGGTGTACGGATGTACACTATCAAATACACAGAGACAAACAAAACAGTGTTTGCTTGTAGGTTGGGCAGATTGTCATAATGTCAGGGCAATGAAAGCAGGAGTGAACAATATTTAATAAATGCCTGCTTCCCAACAACATCAACATGAAGGGCACGAGGACTGTGCAGGACATGACCAATCTGAACAGAGAGGAGAAAATGAGCCACGCGATCAAAAAAGGATATTACAACAACTGCAGTACTTAATACGTGACTTCCAGTCAGCGGCTGTTGCGAAAACTGGTGAATCAAGTGTGCCGACGGGCTGGGAGCAATTAGATTTGATTTTGCCGCATGGAGGATGGCGATCGGGGCAATTGGTAGAGTGGTTGGGTGAAGTTAAAGGTGGTGGAGTGGGATTGTTGGGACTATGGTCTGCGTGGCAAGTGGCACAGCGTGGAGGTGCGCTTGTAGTACTAGACAACACGGGTAAGTTTTTCCCACCGGCAGCCGCGGCGTTGGGGATTCACTTGAGTCGCATGTTAGTGGTGAATCCACAGGGCAAAGCAGATTTTGACTGGACATTAGATCAAGTGTTACGTTGTCAAGCGGTAGGAGCGGTATGGGTGAATTTGCCCAAGATTGATAATCGAGCTTATCGACGATTACAATTGGCAGTCGAGCAGAGTGGTGTATTTGGTGTTTTGGTTAGAGAGCAGAAGTATTTGCAGAATCCGACGTGGGCTCATTTGCGATTGCGTGCAACTCCTTTAGCGGGACAGGGCAATTGGCGGTTTCGGATTGAGGTGCTGCGTGCTGTTGGTGGGAATGCGGGAGCAAGTTGTGAATTGGAATTTATGGAAATCGAGAATCAACGACGATCTAAAAAGAATGGGGCTTTGCTAAACCCCACAAACGGACCACAAATCACTCCTAATGTTTTTCAATGAAAAAAATAATTTGCATATGGGTACCTGGTGGAATTGATTCCACTGGCAAGGACGGGATGAGTAAGGAGACTGGTAAGGATACCCGGTCGGCCGAGCGGCAAGTTTGGAAAACTCAGGATGGGATGTTCCGACTTGCTCGCTGGGCAAACCGCTATTCACCATTGGTAGGTTTCCCCGAGTCGGTAAATTGGAAGCGTGAATTAGCAGCTCAAGAAAAACGGACTGCGGGCAAGCATGTGGGTACTCAATATGCACATCAACCGGACCCCCGCGCCGCGGCTTGGAAAACGGAAGCAATTTGGTTGGATGTTACCAATGTGTGTCGTTATTTTGGATCGGTGGAAAAATTAGTGGAGCGCATTAGCGAAGATCTAATGCGACTAGATATCGCGGCACGTGTAGCGACGGCAAGTACAGTTGGTGCAAGTTGGGCGGCGTGTTTATATTTGTCGAATCCAACAACAAACCGATCGGTAGTTTTATCGATGGATCAACAGGATCAAGCGGCGGTTCGGGAAAAACTAGGACCGCTACCGGTAAATAGCCTTCGACTTCCCGCAACGGCATTGGATGCATTAGCTCGACTAGGGATTGCAACTATCGAGCAATTAATTGAAATACCACAAGAAGCGATAGTTCAGCGATTAGGCGCGGTTGTTACTCAGAGATGCCAGCAGCTTTTTGGCCAGACAATTGAGTCGTTGAAAATGGTTCATTCACAGCAGCGGTATGTTTCCGAACAAGTGTTGCTAGGTCCCATTGATGGTGGACAGATGGTGGTGGATTTGTTTAGACACATGCTCGAACCTATTTTAGAACGGCTTGCGAAACGCGATCGCGGAGTATTGCAACTGTGCTGTAAGTTTGAAGTGTCGCGGCACGGTCAGCAGATTTATTGTGATACGACTGCGAATGTTGCATCCGCGACGGTCACAGCGTCAGGCAACCACGTCGAACAATTTATGATTGGTTTGTATCGACCTACGGTTCAGTGCCCACATCTTGTTTCATTATTTCAGTTAGCTTGGGAAAAAAGAGAACGCATTGACGAGATGTACCATATTTCAATTGAAGCGACGCAAACAGCAAGGCTGCAGCAGGTTCAATTAGGGTTATTCACGCAGAAAGAATCAGAACAACCGGTGACAGAAAAATGTGAACTCGCTCGCGATCAAATTCCACCGCATGTTTTTGCGAGATTGATTGATCGTTTAACGAGTCGGCTTGGAAAACAACGCGTCTCGCGACCGCAGTTGACCGCGGAATCTCAGCCCGAATTTAGTTTTGAGATGCAAGCTGTAGTTGAGTTGGATATGCGGCGGTGGTGTCGTCATGTCTTGCGCCCCGCTCGTAAAATGTTGGATACGAGCAGTGGACAAGTTGCGCTCGCAAGACCTCAGAAGACGCGCGCCAACAAACAACGCTCCGGTTGGGCATTGGGGCAGCCATTGGCAATTGCCGCGCGACCATTATGGTATTGGGATTCACCATTGGAAATCCGCTGTTACACAAAAAGGCGTACGGGCGCACCAATCCGTTTGTTTCATCGTGGTCGTTGGCATCAGGTAATACGTTCGTGGGGGCCGGAGCGGATTGAAACGGGATGGTGGCGGTCGCGTGCTGTACGGAGAGAGTATTTTCGCGTTGAAGTTGATAGCGGTCAACGATTTTGGGTGTTCAGGCAATTACCAACTGCGCAGTGGTTTTTGCAAGGAAATTTTGGTTAGTAATTGGAACTGTTAATGAACTACGCCGAACTACATTGCAAATCCAATTTTTCATTTCTACAAGGTGCTTCTTCTGCTGAACAGTTGGTGCGGCGTGCAGTGAGGTTAGGCTATACTGCCTTAGCGATTACCGATCGTAATACCCTTGCTGGAGTTGTTCGAGGGCATGGCGCGTCCGCTGATGCCGAATTGCAATATATTGTTGCGGCAGAATTAACCTTTGGTGACGCGCCACCTTGCGTGGTCTGGATTCGTAACCGTTCAGCCTATGCGTCACTGTGTCGTTTGCTGACGCTTGGTCGCCGCCAGGCATCCAAAGGTAATTGCTGTTTATCCTTTGAAGATTTAGTTTCCCATGGTGATGAATTTATTTTAGGGGTGATCCCTGATTGGAATCGGCTGTCGACGGGGACCGCCTCGGATCACCACCGAGTGCATGCTGCTGCCTGTCTTATCGACGCTAGAGACTTGCAACGATACTACGAGATGTTTGGCGAGCGTTGCTATTTGTTAGCTGAATTACACCGCGGATCAACAGACCAACAGCGACTTGATTTGCTTCAAGAATTGTCGCTACAAACCGGTGTCCCGCTAGTCGCAACTGGCGATGTCTACTATCACGATCCTTCTCACTCGCGGCTTCAAGATGTGCTAACCGCAACCGCTCATGGTTGTACGGTCCATGATATTGGGCCCTATCAATTTTCCAACGCCCAGCGGCACATGCGGCCGCTCGAAGACATCGCAAAACTATTTCAACAGATTCCGCAGGCGCTCGAACGAACGCTTGAAATCGCGGATATTTGTGGGTTCTCTCTAGCCGAATTACGATATGAGTATCCTGAAGAACTTGCACCAACAAATGTCACTCCTATCGCATACCTCAAACAATTAGCATGGACGGGGGCGCGCCAGCGATATTCGCAGGGGATTCCTCGCAAGGTTATTAATCTGCTGCAACATGAGTTGGAGCTGATTGGGGAGTTGAATTACGAGGCCTATTTTTTGACGGTTTGGGATCTGGTTCGGTTTGCTCGCAGCCAAGGAATATTGTGTCAGGGGCGAGGTTCGGCGGCTAATTCGGTTGTTTGTTTTTGTCTGGGGGTGACGTCGGTTGATCCGGATACAACGCAGTTGTTGTTTGAGCGTTTTATTAGTCGCGAACGGGCTGAAGCACCCGACATTGATGTTGATTTCGAACATGAGCGTCGTGAAGAAGTACTCCAATACTTGTACAAGAAATATGGACGTGATCGTGCGGGAATGACCGGTGTGGTGACTACCTATCGCCTGCGCAGTGCAGTGCGAGAAGTTGGCAAAGCTCTTGGGTTTCCGGCGGACCTTGTGGATGCGGTCGCCAAGAATCTGGATGGGCGTATTGCGGAAGGAGACCTCGCTTTACGGTGCCGAGAAGTGGGGATAGATCCTGATGAATTGGCGGGAGAACGATTTATGGAACTCGTGGAGATGCTCAGAGGAATGCCTCGCCACCTGTCACAACACGTAGGTGGAATGGTTATTACACAAGGCTTACTCAGTGAACTAGTGCCTATTGAGAATGCTACCATGGACGGACGGACGGTGATTCAATGGAATAAAGATGATCTAGATGAACTTGGAATACTAAAAGTTGATTGTTTGTCATTAGGAATGCTTAGCGCGATTCATAAATGTTTCGATATGTTGCGGCAACACAAGAACGAAGAATGGACATTGGCAACGATTCCCGTGGATGACAGCAAGGTGTATGACATGATTTGCCAAGCTGATACCGTGGGAGTGTTTCAGATTGAGAGTCGGGCACAGATGAGTATGTTGCCCCGACTTAAACCGCGTTGTTTCTATGACCTTGTGATTGAAGTTGCGATTGTCCGACCCGGCCCGATTCAGGGCAATATGGTCCATCCCTACCTTAAGCGACGCGATGGTTTAGAAGAACCTAGCTATCCAAATGATGCGATTCGTGAAGTCCTTGACCGCACGCTCGGTGTCCCGTTATTTCAAGAACAGGCTATGCGGTTGGCTGTGGTAGCGGCGGGATTTACACCGGGCGAAGCAGACCAACTGCGGCGCGCAATGGGGGCATGGCGGCGACCCGGGGTGATCGAGAAGTTTCGTCAGAAACTGATCAAAGGAATGTTGGCGCGAGACCTGAGTATGGAATTTGCGGAGCAAGTGTTCACGCAAATTCGAGGATTTGGCGAATACGGATTTCCTGAATCACATGCGGCGAGTTTTGCATTGTTGGTATATGTATCCGCGTGGCTTAAGTGTCATCATCCCGCAGTTTTTGCCGCCGCGGTGATTAATAGTCAACCGATGGGATTTTATAGTGTAAGTGATCTAGTGACGGACGCGCGGCGGCACGAAGTGATTGTCTTACCAGTTGACGTTAATTTGAGCGACTGGAATTGTACGTTAGAAAAAACGGAAGATGGTACAAATGACATGAATAAAAAGCTAGCTTTGCGCTTGGGATTGAAAATCGTTCGTGGAATTCGCCAAGACGATGTACTGCGGATTGTGAAAAACCGTGGTGAAAGATTGTATGGATCGGTGGAAGATTTACGTCGGCGTGGTCGTGTTGGTCGATCGGTAATAATGAAGTTAGCGGACGCCGATGCGTTTTCGAGCTTTCAACGAGACCGACGGTCTGCTTTGTGGGAGGCGTTGGCCCAAGAACGCAATTCGTGTGAGCATCCATTGTTCGATCTAATTAGCGCAAGTGACGACGATATTCCTGAATTGCCCTTGATGCAACCTGCAGAGCAAGTGGAGATGGATTATCGGACTGCCGGCCTTTCCCTTAAAGGTCATCCGTTGATGTTCTGGCGTGAACAGTTAGACGCACAGTCCGTCGTCACAGCGATTCAGTTGCCAACGCTGGATAATAATTGTTACGTCCGTGTCGCGGGTATTGTGTTACTGCGCCAACGGCCGTCTACTGCAAAGGGAATTACGTTTGTTACGCTTGAAGATGAAACGGGCACGATTAATCTGGTGCTAAAACAGTACATCTGGCAACGATACTACAGCGTCGGTCGCCGCAGTAATGCCTGGCTCGTTCATGGAAAGCTAGAAAGAAAAGGATTAGTTATCCATGTTGTGGCGCACCGCTTGGAGGATTTGTCAGCCACGCTCGGTAAGTACAATCCGAAACCTCGAGACTTCCGCTGAGCGAGGGTTTTTGGGGAAATCGATTACGAATGTGAAGACTGGGTAACCTTTGACAATTATTGAACATCACCTAACTTCTTGATTGCGTCATCGATTGAGTGCAGTTCGTCATTTAAGAACTTGTGTTGCGAAAACAAAACCTTAGCATTGTGTAGCATGTTGAGGGCTTGCGCGTGATCCGAATTGGCAAGCTCCGTGGCGGCGGCAATAATTCGATTGATCTCGTCATTATAATTTGCTTTTAAACGGGTCGTGTCTTGGTCTGCTTGTATTGCTTTTAATTGAAAGAGTTTGAGTTGGATTTGAGCGAAATCGACGCAGCGGACGGAATTTTTGTCACTCGTAAATACATCATAGGTGGCGATAAATGATTCAAGTTGTGCCACGGTCGCCTGTGGGTCTTCGGCGGCTGTATCTAAAGTTAAAAGGAGCTGTAATTCTACTACGGATAAGGATTCCCGATCCTTGGAAAGCTGGTCAATATATTTTTGTAAATCACGCTCGGCAGCGAGTTCATCATGTAATTGTTTGATTTCCTCATATTGATCGTGGTCGGGAAAACGCGCGATGAAATCCTCCATTTCCACATGAGCTTGTGCCCAATCCGATCCAGGGTCGATTCTCGCCTGTAGAATATGCTTCAGTAATTCTTTGGCGGTAGCAGCGCGGTTCATGTAGTTGGTAAAGGCAAATATGCCACCGACAACCGCCAAGAATCCTATCGCGATTAAAATGCTCGCAATCATTCCACTCTTTTGGCTGGTTTGTTCTTCGGCACGCGTCGGATCTACTCGCGTGAAATGGCTGTGAATGCCTTCGTCAACGGTGGTAAGAGGTGCCTGCTCAGAATCGATATCTGCCAGCGACAATTCGTCGGACGTTGCTCCAGTTTGATATGGTCCTGGCATCGTGGGATGCAACAACGTTGGCGAGTTATCTTCGTCAACCTCACTTCGAGTGAATTCACCAGTCGGCGCATCATCGGTGTAGGTTGCCGCAGCAGTGGTGTGGGTGATATCTACAAGCGGATGATTAGTTGGAGTTGGTAGTTGGGAATCTAACGCGTGTTGCATGGCCTGCAAGCGGTGAATAACGGCTAGCGGTGTGGGCACTCGATCATCCGGATTCTTGCTAAGTAATTGATCGATAATATGATTGAGTTCACGGGGAACGTCCAGGTTTGCATTGAGTAGTGAAGGTGGCGGGTCATGACGTAATCTATGAATGACTTGAGCGATAGAAGGGCTGGAAAACGGCGGTTTTCCCGAGAGCAATGCGTACATAACTGCTCCGAGTGAATACAGATCACTGCGTACAGTGGGTCGCTGGCCCTCAGCTTGCTCTGGTGACATATAATCCGCTGTACCGACGACAGCATGATCGGCTGTCAGTTGAGCGGAACCGAAAAGTCGAGCGATACCGAAGTCGACCAATTTTACGGAACCGGATTGGGAAACGATTAGGTTGGAAGGTTTCAGATCACGGTGAATGACTCCGCGGTCATGGGCGTGTTTTAATGCATGACAAATTTCGATAGTCATGCGGACTACATCCCGCCAAGCAACTGGCCCGTCAGATTTGAGCGTTTCAAAAAGGCTGGGGCCGTCCACAAGTTCCATGCTGTAGAAAAGTGTGCCATCTTGCTCACCGAAGCCAAATATTTCGACGATGCCTTCATGATGTAGTTGTTTCAGCGTTTCGATCTCTAATGAAAATCGACTGCGGAAATTCTCATCATCGGCAAAACCGAGCGAGAGCATTTTGACCGCAACAACTTCAGCGGTGTCTTCGTGATGAGCCGCATAGACAAACCCCATGCCACCTCGACCAATTTGCTTGTCGATGATGTAGGGGCCAAGTTGTTTTAGCATGACTCAATAGATTCGATTTGAAGGTGGCTGGTGAAATGTAGGAAAAATGTATCATTGTTTCGACGGCTTCACCGACGATCTATTTTTACATCGGAGCGATTCGTTCAGACCCAACATCGGTCGTAAGTAGGACATGTGCGTCAAAACTCTTCGCGATCAGGTCAGCTTTTACAGTAGCATACTCGGGATCGCTCCATAAGTCGTTAAATTCCCAAGGATCGTTTTCTAGGTCGTACAATTCTCCGAGTCCGTGCCCATGATAGACAGAAAGCTTAAATTGACGATTACGGTACATCGTGGCAAATGCGCCGGTGCCTCCAGTAAAAAAGGGGTCCAATGCGTCAAAATATTCGCTGCGCACAAATTCTCGGTGAACATCTTCGACATCGGATTTTGTTAATAGCGGTATCAACGAACGTCCTTGCATATAGTCGGGTTGCTCGATTCCAGCGAGCTCAATGATTGTTGATGTTAGATCAAGAAGTTCGACTAAGGCCTCTCGGCGGACATTTTGTAGGAATTGCGCGGGATAGGAAAAAATAAGTGGAACGCGGACTAGGCCTTCGTAAAATCGACATCCTTTCTCTAGCAGTCCGTGATCTCCGAGAGATTCGCCATGATCACTGGTGAAAATGACGATGGTATTTTCGAGTTGATTGGTATCACGTAAGTGTTCAATGATTCGCTGGAATTGGTCGTCTATTTGTTTGATCATTGCATAATAGTAGGCCTGCATTTGTTTAGCATCGTGGCCTTGGGGCGTCTTGGGATCGCCTTGGAAATCAATCGCGGATAATCGAGCTTGCTGCTCTAGATCCTTGGGTTGAAAATAGGGTCCAGGCATCTGCTCCGCATCAAACTGGTCGGCGTAGTACTTCGGCGGAATAAACGGTGGATGGGGATCATAAATATTAACGCACAACATCCAAGGTTGATCAGCGTGTTCGGTGTCTGGCTGAGAGTCACAGGCAGTGAATTCGATGGCACATTCTGTTGCCCAACGGGTTTGATGCATTGCTGGGTCCACACGTTCTGGGCTATTGCGCATTGCATCTAAGTCTCCGCCTTGGTCGCGAACCCAATCTGCATAATGATGGCCATCTTCCCAGTCGTCGCGGGGTGCGTGACTGAATTGCCAATAGGTCATACCATCGTCGAGTCGCGGTTCGGTGCGGTGCCCAGAGCTTGTTAGATGAAATTTTCCTATATTTCCACAACGATAGCCAGCATCAGAAACAAGTTTGGTAATTAGCGGTGGGAAGTCGGGAAAGGTGCCGTTGCCGTTACGAGTGTTATGGACGCGAGCAGGGTACAGGCCGGTTAGGAAACTCGAACGACTTGGAGTGCAAATTGGGCTTTGGCAATACGCGTGTGTAAAAGCGACGCCGGATTCAAGCAACTTGTCGATGTTCGGCGTGTCAACCTGTGGGTTGCCCAACGCACCGATAGTGTCGAATCTTTGTTGATCGGTGCAATACCAGAGGATGTTAGGATGCTTGCATTCCATGGCAACGTATATTCCTATTCGGAAATGGATCTTTTGACAATTTTCTCGTCAAAGTAATTGATTTGCATTCCGGCATCGACAACGATGGTTTGCGCGCAGATTCCGGAAGAGCGTGGGCTGAGCAAAAACGCAGCTACATTTGCTACTTCTTGTGTTTCAACAGCAGAACCTCGAGGGATTACCTGTTCGGCGTAAAGATAGGATTCGACGTAGCCGGGGATTCCAGCAGACGCGGATGTTTTTAGTAAACTTGGCCCGACTGCATTAAATCGTACATTGGAGAAACTACTAAACGATTTTGTGAGAAAAGCCAATGAGGAATCGAGGGCGGCTTTAATCGGCGCCATGAATCCATAATTTTCGCTCGCCATTTTGGTGGTGGAGATGGAAATCGACACCACGGCGGCGTCGTTAGAAAAAAGTTCTTTCAGCGCATTGGAAACTGCCATCAAGGAAAAACAACTGATGTCCACCGCACGCAAAAACTGTGACTTACTCGTGGCGTGAAAGGGCTTAGGACCATCTTCGTAATCGGCAAATGCGATCGAATGTACTAATCCATCGATCACCGAGTGTGATTCCGCTAGTGTTTCGCGGAGAGTTTCAATTTGCTCGGGGAATTCTACATCGCATACGTAAATAGGATGTTCGCCAAGTAGTTGTTGTAATTCTTCGCGGCGTTTGTCACTGCGAACAACGTATACAGGCAGGCCGCCAGCTTCATAGATCGTTTTACCAATGTGGTAGGCAACACTTTTGCGGTTAGCAACGCCCATGATAACGATGGTTTTATCTTCAAGTTGAAGGAATGCCATTGTGTGTTCTTTGGTTGTTAAGGGTGATGGGTTATTTTAGTGGTCGCTGGAGGCGGTTAGGTTTGTGGGTCGGCGATCGTACAGGCGAAATCGAAGCGAGTTGCCAATTTACCATCCACGGTCACCTTCGCCGTCAGAAAATAGGCAACTTGTACTTGTTCTGTAAGCGTCACAGCGACCTCAACGGTATCACCGGGTTTGACGATCTTCTTGAATTTAACATTATTCAGTCGCGTCGCAACAGGAACTTTAGCACTAAGCTCATTGTCGGCCTCAATGCCCCTAACTGCTTGGATAATGTTCGAGAGTAATACGGCCCCCGCTTGCATGCCAACTTCGCACAAAATGACTCCGGGAACGATAGGTTGATTAGGATAATGCCCTTGGAAAAAAAATTCATCATCCCGGAATGTTTTTTTGCACCTGATTGTGGTTTCGGTCTGCGATACCACTTCGTCGATCAGCAGCATGGGTGCACGATGGGGAATAGCAGCTTGGATTTGTTCGATGGTCATAAGGTTAGTGATAAATTGGTTCTTGAGATGGAAACAGCGGTCTAGTATGTTTGAATCGCGAGCTACCGAGTGTCAGCACGTATTGCAGTATCAAATCGCTACATTAATTGAGCATCAACGTCATTAGAGACGATAACACCATAGTTTATTGCACCGAGCCAACCGGACATAATGATGCCAACGCTACCGGCATGATACAGTCCTTTGATTTGTTCGGGCAAGCCCCGACTGACCGCTAGGCCTTCAAATTTAGTACCGAAACTAGCTCCGTTTTGATGCTGCGTGTAATGAGCAAAAGTCCGGGGTGTGGATGCTTCGGAAAAAATGATTCGTTCTCGCGCGTTGGGCACGTATTTTTCGAGTGCCGTAAGAGTGGTATCGATGAGTTCCTCTTTACTAGCTTTATACCCGTCATCGTCCAAATGGACCCAGTCGTCCCAGTTGGCATTGGTGCTTGACACAATTAAGTGACGTGGATTCGCATGCGGTCTAGTGCTCGGATAGTAAAATGAGAATGTTCGACTAGTAATATCGCGACTGAGCAAAAGATCTGTCTCGAAGCGGTCGGCAGTCGAACTGAAGAGCAGGTCTCCCGTGGCGGGATCGATTGAGTCATTTTCGCCAAGCGCCATATAGACTTGCGTGCTGGAATTGTTCAGACGAACATTTCGTGCTTCGTCGATGTAATCTTTATCGAATACTTCTTCGCCAACAATCTTAAAGATCGTCGTCAATAGATTGGCATTAGAAACCACACTGCGGCAGCGAATGGTACGATCGTTGACTTGCACGCTTTGGACAGCACCACGCCGCGTATTAATTTTATTGGCGTTGCAATTGATTCGGACATCAACATTATTGCGTTTCAATTCATCATGCATCATTTCGATGAACATATCGGTACCACCTTGAAAGGTGTAAACTCCTTTACTCATGAAGTTCGAAAACACAATTCCGTAGGTGATAGCGGGATCCTCTAGTGTAGACCCATTGGCATATGTGATGGGTTCCATCAATAACCGGATGATATCTTGTCGACCCGGGAAGAACTTTTCGAAAAATTCCCCAGTGGTCACTTGTTGTTCGTCATAAAAGTTCATGTTGCGTGCGGCATCAAAAAACTGCGTCACAGTTTGATGTTCGACTCCGAAGTGACGGGTTAACAGTTCCGTGAAATTTTCACGGTCGTAGGGGGTTGTTAACGAGAATTGTGGATTGTCAAATCGCACGCCGAGTAGGGGGATAATGCGATCCGCGATTTCTTGATTCCAATAACGGCGGCAGCTTTTTTTCATACCGAACGGAAATCCGTGTAGTGACACGTCGAATACATGCCCTTGGGGTCGTTTAAACCAAGTTGCCATTCCGCCGAGTTTATAGTGCTGTTCGATAAGCAAAACCTGGTATCCTGCGGATCCCAGTATGTTGGCAGTGGTGAGACCAGCTAGACCACTGCCGATCACGATGACGTCGTATTCGTCTTTGGCTCCAGCTAGAAAATCTTTAGGCATGTGAATTAATGCGTTGAATTAGGGTAACAGAAAAGCGATAGTTACGAATACCGCCGAAGTTACATTCTACTGCATTTCGGTTTTAGCGTTAGGTGTGATAGCGAAAGCGGGAGTCGCTCAATTTCCGCGTAGCAAGTGATGGTTTGCCATTGAAATTCCGCTGATAATGGACCCCACGATTCCCACGAACCCTTGATCCGTACCGCACAAGAAGAGGTTTTTGAAATTCGTCGTACCGTCAAACCATTTGCGAGTTGCTCCATATACTGCGCCGTTGTCGTGCGAAGTGAAGCGATGTATTGTTTGAGGCGTAAACATATCCGTGTCGATTGTGTGTTCACGATAATCCGGCGCGAATTGGGTTGCTGAATCTACGACTTTGTTAAACCAGATCTTTTTCTGTCGGCCGTAGTCGTCTTTGTTGAGGTTCTTCCAACGATTAAAGTCCGCCAGTGCGGTAATTCGCATGATCCCATCGGGGAGTTTACCATCGGCTGTGTCATAGCAATAATTGTTCGGCGTGCAGATAACGCCAGTTCGAACATCACAAAGATCCTCAAGGGGACGTTGCCAATGGAATTTGTCCGAATCGTTGAAGAAGATGATCGTCTTATCGTGTCCCAGTTCTGAGGGGTAGGTGTCCAGTGTCGAGATCGCTTCAATGAATGACAATTGTCCCGTCTTGTGAACATGGGTTGTGTCGTCATCGTCACACAGTCGGAATGTTTCAACGGCGCCGACGCTACTTAAGATGTTTTTTGCGGACATTTCGTCACCGCAATCCAAGATCACACCCACCGCGCGGCCGTTATCGATCTTAATCTGTTGGACGCCAGTGCGTAGTTTTAGTTCTCCACCTAGCTCACGGAATTTCCGCACGAGCTTTCTTAGTATCAAGCGGACGCCATCAAAGGGCCGCGCTAAGCCTTCCAAAAACAGGGCGCGGAACATAATGCAAAACTGCCCGTAGTCCATGTCATGTTCACGCGGGTTACCGTACCACATCACCGGACACAAAATCATTTCGATCAACAGCGGATCGGTGATAACCTCGGACAGTCGTTCGCGGGTCGACATTTCAAAATGGCTTTGCTCAAGATCATCGTAATCGATGAGCGAGTCCATCAGCTTTTCGAAATTGTCAATTTGGTTGGGGAAGGCACGAGCCACTTCGCTTCGCAGTAAATCGATATTGTTGTCAAATGCGAGTTCGACGTTTGGAAAAGAAATGGACGACATTAGCTGTGGTGACAAGCCAAATTCATCCCACGTTAAACGCAGTTGTCGCAGCAGTCGAGCAAACGGGCCGCGTCGTGTTCCGCGCGGCGTGAAGTTGGTAACCGCATGCAAGCCGACATCGTAGTTGCGGCCACGGAGTCGATAAAAAGAATTCAATCCGCCAATTGTGTTATGGCGTTCTAGAATGCAGACTTTTTGATCGTAGTATGCTGATCGGATACCGGCAGCTAAGCCTGACATGCCCGCGCCAATAATGATCGAATCGTACACGATTAAGCCGATATATCTTTCATTTTAGGTTCAAGGTAAGCGACCGTCTTGTTCATGCTTACCAAATTGTCATAATCCTCTTCGGGAACTTGAACACGATAACGTTTTCGCAGTTCCATTACAATATCGAGAAAGTCCATACTGTCCATGTCCAGTTGATCACGGAATTCTTTTTCATCATCTAACGACGACAAATCCTCATCGGGATTGATGGTATCGAGTATGTCTAGGACTGCATCGCGAATTTCAGCAGGTGTCATGCTGGTTGTGCTCCGAGGCGTAAAAAAAAGTTTTATGGAAAGATGGGAATATAACGCTATAGGATAGGGCAAGTAGGCTTATATACTACTATGAATATCTAGAATCCATAAATCTTATCGATTTTATTTGATAAAACCAGTAGGTAAAGAGGCACTTTTTACGACTTTGAGGCATTTTTGAGGAGTCAATCCAGCATGTGTGGGTGCAGGCGGTCAATAAGGTGCGGCCCTAGATTTACGCGGTGAATTTCTTTATAACCACAGTGGAATTGATTCCCAGCATTCCGAATGAGTTGTTCACTATATAGTCAACGGACTCTAATGTCTGGGGTGTATTTAGGACGAGTCCGTCCATATCGCATTCCTCGTCGAGTTGATCAACATTGATCGTTGCGTGGCAGATATTGTCGTCAAATGCGGGGAGATTTCCTGCGAGCTCTAACGCACCGGCAGCACCCATCGTGTGACCGATAAAGCTTTTAGTATTATTGACGCTGCAATTCGAGTTTCCTTGGAATACTTTTCTGAGCCCCGCGATTTCCTGGATATCCCCACTTTTGGTTCCGGTCGCATGCGTGCTAAGGATATCGACATCTGCTGGTGTAATACCGGCGCGGCCCAAAGCGATTTGGACGCATTGGGATTGTCGCTCAGGGTTGGGCAACACGAAATCGGTTGCGTCGGTGTTGATTGAATATCCCACCAGTTCACCGTAGATACGCGCACCGCGAGCCAAAGCATCGTCTAATCGTTCCAGTACGTAGACACACCCGCCTTCAGACACGACGATACCGGTGCGGTCGACATCGAAAGGACGAGATGCTTCGCTGGCAACTGGATGTTGCGCCAACGCTCCTTGGCTCTTAAAACTGGCAAAGATTCCAAAGGTGTGGATGCTTTCCGAGACGCCTCCGGCAAGGGCGACATCGCATTGGCCAAGTTGCAGCATCTGAGCGCCTTGGATCAAACCGGAGTTGCCCGCGGCACAGGCAGCGCCAATTGTGTAATGCGGCCCAGTGATTTCCATATTCAAGGCAGCTTCGCCGGCGGGGTTGTTGGCGACGGTGCGGGGATTATGGAAGTGATTCCAGACACTTACGTCATAATCAAACTGGCTGAGTTCATAGATTTCATTCTCGGTCTCAACATTTCCATGTTCGGTTACGCCCAGGTAAATCCCGGTGCGAGCGTGATCGACTTGCCCCCAGTCGATTTGGCTGTTGGCAATGGCTTCGTTACAACAATAGATTGCAATACTGCCAGCTCGAGTGCCTCGTCGAATCTCACGTCGGTTTTGATGTTTGAGCGCATCAAAATCACAAATGCCCGCCAGTGTTTTTCCTACGTAGCGAATTTCGTAATCCTGAACGCCACTGACTCCGTCGAGTAGATTTTTCCGATAATCCAGTAAGTTATTGCCGTTAGGTGCTGTCAAGCCGATTCCTGTTATCACGATGCGGGACATAGTGGGAGGCGTAAATTGATGGTGCTGTAGAGTCATGTTTCTTTAGGGGATCGGAAATCGGACGCTGATCAAAGAATGCGTGATGGTCGGTAATCCTTAAAATTATCCGTATTCGTTGAATTATGCAAGCTAGCACGAGAGTTGTTTGTCAATCAACGCTTACGTAGATTCCAATCCTTGGACCTAATTGCCTGTTTGAACTGGTCCATCGCTTGCGAGGTGGAAAGAACGGGGGTATAGCCCAACAACTTTTGCGCGCGGCGATTATCAAAATAGTGGTCCGCCGAGAGTTGTTTTGCAAGAAATCGAGTCATCCGTGGTTCACTCCTAATACGCAACGCTGTGTAGACAGCTTCGAGTACGGCTCCCGCTGCATATGCGGTGCGTCTGGAAATGCTTTTTTTGATGGGAGGGACACCGGCGGCCTGAAGTAGTTCATTGAGCCAATCCCAGCAATTGACGGGCTCTTGTTGTGAGACCCAATATGCTTTGCCGTGAGATGCGGGGTCGTTACTTAACGCTGCGATTGCACAAAGATGAGCGTGGGCCGCATTGGTGACATGTACCATATCAATGAGATTGGTGCCGTCACCGACGATTCTCAATTTACCTGCCTTGCCACGTTTGATGAGCCGTGGAATTAGATGCGGATCATTGGCCCCCCAAATTAAATGAGGTCGCAACGCGCAGGTAACGAGGTTATCTTGCCCACTTGCCGCGAGGACCGCCTGTTCAGCAATCGCTTTGGAGTGCGGGTAATGACAAAGCCAAGATTTTGGATAGGGGACATCTTCGGGGATATTTACTTGGTCTGTTCCATTAAATGTCACACTGGGACTACTTGTGTATACAAGGTGTTTGACTGCTTGTGCACGAGCTGCAGCGATTACGTGTTCGGTACCGACGGTGTTAACTTGGTAATATGCATTCCAGGAACCCCAAACACCCGGCAAGGCAGCGGTATGTATGATTGTATCAACATTACGGCAGGCGTCGTTAACCGCACTTGCGTCCCGAATATCCCCGTGTATCCACTGCACCCCCTGTTGCTCGAGTGCGGGGTAAGAACCTCTTGAAAATCCGATGACGGTATGGTCTTGGTGTAGCAATTGGGTCGCGATTTCACTACCGAGAAAACCGCCTGCGCCTGTCACCAATACCTTCAATGGACCGTTTCCCTTCTGCGGGTTATTGTGGCGGTTCATCGCCGCTAGGTTCAGGGTCATTATTTTTTTCTTGCTCAATTTGAGACTGGAGCTCGGTAATGGTTGTTGGTTGATCTCCATTTTTAGGTTTTGTCGGCGTAGCGTTGTTTCCAAACGCCGCTGGTGGTAGCACACCTTCGCCGGTTGCCGGAGGTTTTGTGGTGGCGCTTTCTTCGTCGACAACGTTGCTGGGTTGTGGGTTAACGAGATTGCCACTAGGCGCATTTGGATCGCTGGCGATTTGCACAGGAATCTGTGCCGGATTAGTCGCCGTGATCATTACTTCTGGAATTTTAAATCCCCAATAACCAGATTTATTGAACCAAGCTTTGGGCACCGCGACTCGAATTAGGTCAAGTTCAGTGATCTGTTTAGCGGTAAGCGAGATTCTATATGTTTCACTGATTGCACTTACTGTTGGAATTGTGCAGTTGACTAGTTCGGTTTCCGAGTCAAGCGTGTGTCCGTCACCTGTGGCGAAGCGAATCAGCGGTACGTAAGGGTTCATTTCATCGGGCTGACTCGCCGCATTTTGATTTGCAAATCGGCGTTGTAGTGATAACTCGTTTGATTTGTTGCGGTTTTCAATTTTGATGACAATATTGAGAACGGGATGTTCGGTTTGCTGTGTATCGATCCAAACGTGAGTGATCGATAATCCTGCATCGCGTGTCAATTGGAATTGATCGTTGGTAGGATCGATCCAGCGGGACTGTTTGGTGAATACGTTGTTGATTAACGTGGCATGACTGGGTGGACTGTTTGCTGGCGCGGGGGAGTTTGCGGCGACGGAAAGGTCGGCGTTGGGCGCTGGAGGATGGGGCACTAGAGGTGTCGTGGGTTCGTTGTACAAATACCAAGCAGTCGGAATTGTTAGGATGATCAGTCCGACTAAGGTGAGGACCAATGTTAGGGGACGTTTTCCGCTGTCATTGTTGTTTATGTTCTCGTTGTCGTCGGCATTAGTAGGATGGGAGGATCCGTTGAGATTTGGCGTCGTAACAATATTGATTTGGGTTGTGAATGCGTCGGATTCTGGCGGGGCTAATTTAGCGGTGGGAATGATTGGCGGGGGTTCCGCAACAGCGCGTACTTGGGGCGGTTGCACGGGTACCGCTTTCTCATGTTCGGAATCCGAGGATTGCTCAATTATTGGAGGTGCGTTGATCGTCTGTCGGGAGGGGTCATGCGCGTCGAAAAGTTGCTTTACATGGTGCGCTTCGGTCCAACTCTTAGAAGTAGCCTTGCGAACGAGTGTGTTGGGCGTGATTTGTCCCACTTCCGCGAGCAGTTTGAGCGTCTTGCTCTCGACAGGCCCGCGTTCGAGTTGATCGATTCTGTAAAACCACTCTGTACTCATCGTGTTGGTTTAGATCCTACACTAGTATGTGACGCATTGAAGTTCATCATGGCATCGTCAATATCTGGTTATTTAAAGTATATACAACTTTTAATATATCGGATTATTTGTTCTCAAGGAGTTACAAAATATATGGATTGATTTAAAGGAAATACTAGTTAGCGGGGATGCGATCTTGGGCCCAGAGAGCAATTTTTTCACGAAATATCTTAGCATTATGGCGGATATCGACAGGCAGTTCGTCCTTTACGAGAACATATTGGATGTCAGCGGTGGACGGATTAATCGCCGCAAGTTCGAGGATGTCCTGAGATAATTGGACATCCGTAATTTCCTCCGATTTGTTATTTTCCTGCCCACGCGGCCAGCGTTGAACGACGATGGCCGCTGCCATTTTGTTGTCAACTTTGACACCTACGAGTGCACTGCGAAAGACCGTTGGATGTTGATTAATAATCGCTTCAAGGGGAATACTAAAGAGCGTTTTGTCAGCGAGTTGTACGCGGTGCGTTTTGCGACCACAGAACCAAAAACGATTTTCGCTATCGAGGTAACCCACATCACCCATGCGATGCCAAAACTTCTCACCGTCGGAAATCTTATGCATTCGCGTTTCCTCGGCATGTGTCACGTAATGCGAAGTCACGACAGGGCCTTGGACAATTAGTTCACCAATGGTTCCTGTTTCCACCGGTTTTGCCTCATCGATGGCCGTGATCGCTCCGTCGTCAATTTCAATGACTTGCCATTGAATCCCAGAGAACTGTTTGCCGACGCAAGTGCCGTACCCTTGTTGGGTGAGCGCTGCTGTCTCTTGAAGTACTTCGCTAGCCGAAATTGATGCAACAGGCAATGCTTCTGTAGCGCCGTAAGGAGTAAACATTTCACCTTCAGGCAGCATCGCAGCACTCATTTGTTCCAGCACGCGACTTGGAACCGGAGCACCGGCGGAGAGAATGCGTTTGAGCGAAGGCAGTTGAATGTCTTGTTCTTCGCAGTATCGACCCACCACATCCCATAACGCGGGTGAACCAAACGATTGGCTGATCTTCCAGTCCTGAATTGGGCCGATGATGTTTTGTGGTTTGACGTGAGCTGGACGAGTGGGGTCCATCACGGGGAATACCGTGGTAACTCCCATGGCTGCATTAAATAGGCCAAACAGCGGGAATGCGGGCAAATCGATTTCGCCGGGTTGGATATTATAGTGTTTTTGGATTTGCAAGGCTTGTTGATAGAAGTTCTCGTGACAGTAATGGACACCTTTGGGTGGTCCGGTACTTCCGGTCGTAAAAATAATCGCTGCAGGATCATTTGGGGTTGCTTGGAAAATCTGAAAATTATCGAGTGACGCATGGCGAAGTTGGTCAGCAGTGGGACCTCTCCAGAACCAGCGGCGACCGACAGTGACGTTTGTTTTAGCCAAGGGGAATTTATGACGCATCACAACCCGCAGTGCTTGGGCTAAGCTGATACCAATAAAACCTTCGGTTTGAACTCGTTGCAAGCAATCGATCATGTTTTTGCGACCCATTCCCGGATCGATAAGGACGGTGACAACGCCAGCTTTGAATAGAGCAAAAACCCACGAAATAAATTCTAAGCTCGGAGGAATCATCAACGCCATTCTGGCTCCGGGCTGGACTCCGAGTTGTAGCAATCCGGCGGCTAAGCGTGAGCTATCTTCATCGAGCTCGGCAAAAGTCATACAGTGATAACGCTCATTAAGAGGCAGTTCGCTGCGATCCCATTTTTTGGGGATCGGTTCTGCTAGGGCCAGCGTTTGGCCCCGCTGCAGTGCATGTTGATGTAATAGGTCGGCGACGTTCATGCGTATGTGTATGTTAATAAGCCGGAAGAGTTATTGGTAAGCAAACGGGTAGACTACAGTGTAGTTGTTAGGGTGACTGCTCGCTTATGATTTTCTACGGTGGTCAGCAATTTGCGCAATCGTAAACGTAAGGATTTCTTGAGCGATGTCCTTGCCGGTCGCCGCGGCGAGACCTTTCCAGCCGGGCACGGCGTTAACTTCCAGTACTGTTGGCGTACCGTCGGGAGCGATTAATATGTCAACACCCGCTATCTTTGCTTGCACAACGTTTGCTGCTCGACGTGCCAATTGCACCAATTCTGAGCTTGCGTCAAAGGGTTCTGCGCGCGCTCCTAGGGATAGGTTGGTGCGCCAATCGTCGGGATTGACTCGGCGAATGCCGAATGTATTGTCGCCAATGACTAAGATGCGGATATCAAAACCTTCGTGCGCGATAAATTCTTGTTGATAAATAACGCCACCCAATTGTTCAATCATCTTGAATGCACGTAGTGCTAAAGCAGGATCCGATACACGGGTAATTCCGCGTCCTTCGCCCCCAAAAAGTGGTTTCACGACAACATCAGGTCCCAATTGTTCGTAAGCGTGCAGGGCAGCATCCGCTTGTTGGCAAATATGTGTTCGAGGAACGGAAATATTGTTTTGACGCAGTAAGGCCAGTGAAAGGTATTTATCGACCGCTATCTCGATGGCTCGTGGGCTATTTAAAACGATCGGTGGGATGAATTGGCTAGGGCCGTCATTTGAATACTGTAGCATTGCTAATGCATTCATGCGAAAGATGACTTGTTCGAGTGATCCTGGCGGCATGGTTCGTACAAGAACTGCGTCGTATGTTGCGAGGTCGTGCGTGTTACTCAGGAAAACAGACGCATTATTGGCTGGTTCAACGCAAGTGCTAATTTGGGTAAATGCGACAGCACTTAATTCGAGTTGCTCATGTCTTTCTTGTTTGGCACGCTGCAGATCACGCAGGTACCAAGAATTGGGATGTCCGAGGACGGCGATTTTCATCTAGCTTGCTTAGTCTGAAGGTAGGGCTGAGTTGAAGGATTCTAATAATACAACGGAGTTGACTTCACCAAAGAGAAAAGTATTGCCGGTATCGACATTGTTGATACGAATAGTTGCTGGACTGAATAGCTGGGGGTCGATTTTGTAAAAGTCGTTGTTGTATTGTTTGAAGATATCCACAAATGGGCGACCGTAATCTTCAGATGCATTGCTGGGAATTTTTGGACCGATGTCGTTCAAGCTATTATCATCACCACGCACCCAAATTTCCACCTCACCGCCATATAGGATTGCATCGTTGGTAAGGCCAATTGATAGGAGGTCGTCTTTGCCAAGCGGGCACAGTGGAGCTATTCCTGTGCCGCGTTGAATGCGGTGAAGGTCAAAACCGAGTTCGTGCATTTTGTGCATCGCTGTTTCGAGACTGCGAGCGACGATTTGGACTGTTCCTGCCAGGCTCGAGGTCGGGGCGACCAAAAGCGTTAAATTTTGCGGTTCAATCTGACAGGCGGTGGTGATGAGTTCGCAGGCTGTGTCCGTGGGAATGGACGCAGTTTCAATGACTCCGATGACGTGCGAAGCTGATTCGGTACAGCCGATGTGCTTGAATATTTCTTCCAAACCGGCGGCCGCTCGCATCGGGCCGGAGCCCATTCCGAAAAAGTCGTCGGTCGCGATTTGCCAGCCTGCGTATTGACTAGCCATACAGGCGGTAAGTGGTTTATCGGATTTGACAGCAACGGCATGTGCGGTGGGCAGTTCGCTGGTTAGGGGAACGAGTGTGACGTGGCCCTGTGCGGCTAAGCAGATTTCAGCGAGTGAGATACCGGCTGCTAAACTGCCTGATGCTGTAATGCCAAGATCGATGATCGTGACGCCGCTGTCTAGTTGTGAGCGAATTATTTCTAGTTCACCGGATTGCGCGAGTAATTGTTGCACTAAGACTGCGGCGCTGTCATTTAATAAGGTCGTCATTATTCGTTGTGTCTAGTCTAGAAGTTCTGTGTAGTATTTGTCATGAAAGTCCAAAAAGATAACGTGTAGTGTACCAATATCAAGGATTTACAAAAGTAATCAACGACAAACTCACTTATGCACAGCGCAGCATTATGGATAACTTGGCATTACCCCGTTATTCTATAGTTGTTCGGTTCACGTATTTGCTTAATGGCCGCAGTTTAGGTTTACGACCGATGAAAATATTTAGGTAGCAATTTTGATTTAGGAGAGTTTTCCTTGCCGAGTCTCACCATCGAGAATTACGTTAAGTCGGTATATGACATTTGCATCCGCCAAGATGGCAAACCAGCTGCTACCGGACAAGTGTCTGATGTGTTAGGTGTGCTGCCGGGGACAGTGACCAGTATGATGAAGACGTTGTCCGCATCGGGGTTAGCAGAATATCAACCGTACGAAGGTGTGCAGCTAACCACCACTGGCCAAGCATTGGCATTGCGGGTTATTCGTCGCCACCGTCTGATCGAGTTGTTTTTGGTAAAGACGCTGGACTTAACGTGGGATGAAGTGCATGAAGAGGCTGAAAACATGGAGCACGCCGTAAGCGACATGTTGGTCGATCGTATTGATGAATTTTTAGGTCGGCCTGATTATGACCCCCATGGAGATCCAATTCCCAAAGCCGATGGAACGGTTTCGACAAATGATGGCGAACTACTTGTGAGCATTAAACAGGGAGCGACTGTGCGGTTGATCCGAGTCCTCGATCAACAGCCGGATTTCCTGAGATTTCTTAGTGGAAATGGATTTGGCATTGGAGCCGAGGCAGTGGTGGCTGACGATCAACAGGCGGATAGTTTGCGGCTGAAATTGAATGATAACCTGGTGACCATCAGTCTTGCTGAAGCAGAACGGTTAGTTGTTGAAGTAGTTTAAATGAATGTCTTTAGGAATTGGTATCATGCTGCAAGAGCGTTTATATAGTCGATTAAAAAGTGCACGTAGCTTTACCGAGCGGCTGCTACAAGATTTTTCTGACTCGGATTCGTGGGTTCATCAGATTGCCTCGGATGCCAATCATGCTTTATGGTTTGTTGGTCATATGGGAGTGACCGACAACTTTATGATATCGGTGCTTAACCCCGATTTGGATTGTCTCCCTGATGGATATGCAGAGTTGTTTGGCATTGGTTCCCAGCCAATCGATGATATCGCGAGTTACCCAGATGTACAACAAGTGTGTGAGTTTATGCGTAGTCGCCGTGAAGTGTTGTTGGGCATCTTGAATAATCTCAGTGATGAAGAGTTAGCCGCAGCGACTCCTGAGGGGGCTCCCGAATTCATGGCGGATTTTGCAGCGGTCTTTGAAATGGCTATTTGGCATGAAGGCATGCATTGTGGGCAACTTACCACAACGCGACGTAGTCTCGGTTTTGCGCCCTTGAAATAGAGCGAACTGGGTAACGGAGTGGATGGTCGCCTCTTGCGGAAATGGTCTGGTCAATTTAAAACATCTATATAGTGATGGCAGATATTATCTTGTGGATTAGAGAAAATCGCTTTCGCAAATAGAACGCTGTTGTGAAATGGTGCTCGCAAGAGGGAACCGTGAACCGAGTCAGGCCTTAACCGGAGCAGCTCTAAGCGGGGTACTTCTGTGCGAGTACCATTTTGTGAC
>JABJJO010000175.1 GCA_018660825.1 Planctomycetaceae bacterium
AGATGCATACCGTGCGTCAAGTGACCACCGTGAGCGAGATCTAGGCCCATCACACAATCGCCATATTCTAAGCACGACAAGTATACGGCCGTATTGGCTTGGGAACCCGAGTGCGCTTGAACATTAACTGCATCGCTGCCGAACAATTGTTTGGCTCGGTCAATCGCTATTGATTCCGTGGTATCAACATGCTCACAGCCTCCATAATATCGGCGACCTGGATACCCTTCGGCGTATTTATTGGTCAAGACACTGCCGCACGCTTCCATCACAGCGCGACTCGTATAATTCTCGCTAGCGATCATCTCCAATCCAAATCGTTGGCGATTGCGTTCCTGTTCAATACTCTCAAAAACTGCGGGATCCTGCATTTGCATTACGCTCATTCGTATGTTCACTTCCTGCTTTTCTGCGTCCAACGGGCAAATTGAATACAATTCCAAATGCGTTAAATAAAAAATAATCTGTTGTTAATTAAAAATTGTGGAATCCCAACACTATCTCGTCAATCAGAGAACACTAGAAATAGTGCCTAATCTGTGATTTGCTGCACTCTTACTTGTAATGCACCTTCATTCGCTGTTAGTTCGGACGGTGAATCATTTACTCGAAAATAAAGCACTCCACTCGATGGAATCATAATATCTCCACCCTCTCCAACGGCACCATAATTAGTTAAGCCAGTTTCGCCAAGTTGTTGTGGTTCATCGAGTGCAATCAATAGTTTTCCCAACGGCTGCCCCCGATGATAGCGTATCGTAATCCCTCCTGCTTCACTTTCCCATGGTACGCCCTGCGGCTGCTCGGCAGAGTCTTCACGGTGAATGACAAATCGCCCCGTAGCCATAATTGCCAATTTCATTCCTGCGGTAACTCGCAAACCCGTCGACTGCCAACCACGGTCTGCACGAACTGAAATTACTTCGGCCGCTAATTCAAGTGGCCGAACCTCGACAACATCAATGGATTCTCGGGCAATATCAAATCCATATTCAATATTCATCACAAATACTTGCCACTGCTGTCGAACCTGAAACCATTGCTCGCCATAGGCTTTTACCAGATCCAGCGAAAACTCAGGCGAACTGTCGCCGATGTTCTTCAAGTGTTCACGAAATATATTTTGAAAAGTGGGATGAGTATCTAAAAAACTACAAGCCGCCCAACTCCAAGCGTAAGCATCTACTCGCAACTTTGCATCACTGCCAAAATTCATGATCTCTTGGATCATCAACATTTTTTTTTCAGCAACTTGGTCTTTGATGATCTTAATTCTGCCCCAATAAGGAACGTCTTCTTTAGCTTTTGGCATCTGCCGCAGCTGAAGTTGTGTGCCATCCCAATTATGTGTAGCTAATAACTCAGCCATCCCCTCCATGTACCAAGGTGGTCCAGCACTCGAAAAGTTTTCAAACATGAACGCATGCGTAGCCTCGTGCAACAGTAAGTGACGGCGATAGTAGGCGCTGGGTTGCTCATTGATAAACAATCTGTTGCCAAACGCATATCCATGATCAAAGCTAGGTAATGTTGCGGGAATCAAGCCAGCCGCGTCAAATTTCTTGCGATCTTGTATTAAACAAACCGATATTTTCCAAGCCTCCATTTTCTCGGGAGCAATATTGAAATACTCACACCATTGCGGCATCGCCAATTCAACGATTTTAGGCAAGCTCTGAATATCCGCGTTGGCGGGCATGTCGGTGTAAAGTGTTAGATGTTTGCCCTGTATCGTTCGAATACCCTGCGCGAGAATCTTCTCCGGGTCCAACGGATTTTTTTGAGCAGCTGCTGCGGGCCCCTCAATCTGTATTGGCAACGGCTGCATAGCCAGTTTCGTTTGTTCGTCAGGACTGACTGCAACTGTAGCTGGAAGTTGGGACGGAGGTGTTCGCCGCGGAGTTAGCGCCTGTTGTTGAACACTCTTAGTCGACACTGCACCATTTTGTTTTACTACCGGATTGTCAGGTTGTGCGGCTTCACGCGACGAACAACTCACCAAAAGCAAGCAACACCAGCCCACAGGGCCCATGATGAATCTATTCTGTGAGCCGCTGCGCATCATTACAGTCTCCGGCGATGTTTCGCGGGTCCTCGACCACGCATCGCAGCGACCGCAGCGACCCGTTCCTTTTTATACTCAACCGGTGTTTCAACTTTTAATTCAAAGCCTTCCATCTCGTCCTGCTCCAACAAGCGATTGATCCTCACCTCAATCTTCGTCAACAACTCGCCTTCATCATCCGAAACAAACGTATAGGCCACACCTTCACGGCCCATCCGACCAGTTCGGCCAATACGATGTACATAGTCATCACAATCTTCGGGCGTGTCAAAATTGATAATGTGTGAAATGCTCGTTACATCGATGCCTCGTCCGACAACGTCCGTTGCCACAAGCACTTTCAATGTTTCATTTCGAAATTTCTTCATCACCCGATCTCGCATCGATTGGTTCATATCACCATGAATGCAGCCCACGTTGTCGAAGGTCTCAGCTAATTGCTGGGCAATACGATCGGTCCCTCGTTTTGTGCGACAAAAAACAATGGCTTGATGAGGCTGTTCACGTTGTATCAAACGTTTCAATAAAGCAAATTTTCGCTTGCGATCCACCGTAAAATAAAACTGATCAATGGTGTCAGCCGAAACGTTCGTAGAAGAAAAATCCAACGCAATCGGCTTGTACATATATTGCGACGACAAACGTTGAATCGAAGGCGGAACCGTCGCACTCAGCAATAATGTCTGACGGTCTTTACGGGTAACGGCGCGAAGAATCTTTTCAATATCCGGACGGAAGCCAATATCAAGCATGCGGTCTGCTTCATCAAGAACGACACACCACGCCTCATGTAGATTCAATGTGCCGCGGTTGATATGGTCGATCACTCGACCAGGTGTTCCCACCACAACCTGCACACCGTTCTTCAACGTTTCGATTTGCTTCTTGATCGGATGGCCACCATAAACAGCGATCGTTTTGATATCCATATAGTAAGCAAGTTTTTCAAATTCTTCGCGAACCTGTCCGGCTAACTCTCTTGTCGGTACCAATATGAGGGCCTGCACACCCGGTATCTCTTGCGACGAAGCCAGTTGCTCGAGAATTGGGATAGCAAATGAAGCGGTTTTACCGGTACCCGTTTGGGCTTGCCCCATTACGTCATGTCCATCCAGCGCCGGAGGAATAACGCCAGCTTGAACCGGAGATGGCTCTTCATAACCTGCTCGCTCTAGCGAACGCAGCATGTTGCGACTCAGATCCATATCAGCAAAGCCTATTTGCTGCCCATCTTCGTTACTGGGGTTACTTTCGTCGCCTTCGCTTGCTGTTTCGTTTGTCTGGTCCGCCTGCGAACCACCATCAATATCCATTCTAAACCTG
>JABJJO010000171.1 GCA_018660825.1 Planctomycetaceae bacterium
CTGAAGAAGAAGCTGCACCGGCTGAAGAAGAAGCTGCACCGGCTGAAGAAGAAGCCGCACCGGCTGAAGAAGAAGCCGCACCGGCTGAAGAAGAAGCATCAGATGAAGAGTCTGATGACTAATCTTTAGTGGTGAAAGCTACAAGTTGGGATTGTCATGCGATTTGATGTTCTTACATTGTTCCCAGAGATTTTCTCTGGTTACGTTAGTCAGAGTTTATTGAGCAAGGCGATCGAAAATGGACTAGTGCAAATTGATTTGCATGACATTCGTAAATGGACACTAGACAAACATCAGCGTGTGGATGATCGACCTTACGGCGGTGGTCCTGGAATGGTGATGCAAGTCGAACCGGTGGTTGAGTGTGTTGAAGCGGTTCAAAAGACTGGGGAAAACCCTGGTAATTTGATTATGCTGACGCCCACGGGTAAACCGTTAAACCAAAGGTTAGTAGAGGAATTGGTGCAATGCCCACGGCATATACTATTGTGTGGCCGTTATGAGGGATTTGACCAGCGAGTTGTTGATATATTGAACCCACAGGAAATATCCATTGGGGACTACATATTAAACGGTGGTGAAGTTGGTGCGATGGCACTGATCGACTCCATGATTCGGCTTGTGCCGGGAGTATTAGGTGACGAGCAGAGCAGTCAAGATGATTCGTTTTCAACGGGTAATCGGTTGCTTGAGTTCCCACATTACACTCGACCGCGAGACTTTCGTGGTCGCACAGTGCCGGAGGTTTTATTAAGTGGCGACCATGGGGCGATTGCTCAGTGGCGTCAGGAGCAGAGTTTACAGCGAACTCGCGAACGGCGAGAAGATTTGCTGTGAAAACGGCTTAAGTAACGACATTACAGTGACAAACAAAATCATGCTTCCCCTTGTGGGAAGAGGACGATCATAGTTTAAAAGAGGGACGACGAGATGAACCAGAAGATAATGGACCTAGTTGAGCAGTCCAGTATACGTGAAGATGCACCCCAATTTGAGATTGGTGATACAGTCGATGTGCACGTTCGAATTCTTGAAGGTGAAAAAGAGCGAATTCAAGTGTTCAGTGGGGTGGTCATTGGTCGCAGTGGCGGTGGATCCCGCGAGATGTTTGCGGTTCGCCGAATTGTAGCTGGTCAAGGAGTCGAACGTAAATTCCCTGTTCACTCACCTCGGATTGCCAAAGTGGAAGTGACTCGTAGCAGTCAAGTTCGCCGTGCCAAGCTTTATTACTTGCGTGATCGCGTTGGTAAAGCGGTTCGTCTGAAAGAACGTCGCCGGGTTGCAGTTAAAGATTAGTTTTACCTCAGCGAATGATACCAATCGAATTTGAGGAAATCAAACCTCATTAACAAACACTCGGTGCCAAAACAGCACGGAGTGTTTTTTTATGGACATACGAACCCTAGGTTTTGTAACGATAAATATTTTGTGGGGTGTGGCGACGGGGTTGATGGCATGGTTGAGCCGTATTTTTCCGACTTGTTTACCACGTGGTTTGTTATGTCGTCAAAAGAAGAGTGACTCGCATCGCTTAGGGCAGTTGGCAGAGCAATTAGCGGCTCGTTTTCTTTTGCGGCGTGGGTATTCGGTGCTGGGGCGCCGAGTGGACTATGGTGTGGGTGAAATGGATTTAGTGATGGTGGACCATGTGTGTCGCCCGTCGCAAGTTGTTGTGGTTGAGGTAAAGGCTTTACGTCGAATTGATTATCGTCGTCCTGAAGCGAGCGTCGGACCCGCGAAGCTGAGACGCTTGCAGTCGGCAGGCATAGATTATATAAAGCGCCATCATTTGCAGCAGGTTGATTTGCGCATCGACGTGATTGCGATTCATTGGCCCCATGGTGCTTGGCGTCCAGACGTGCGGTATATTAAAGACTGTAACTAGAAATTAGCTCGAAGAGACATTTACCAATATAAAAATACGATTAGGTGGTGGTTTACCGCTGGAGGATGCCCTCCCGTTCAAAAAAACAGCGCAAATGTACGGCTCTACGATCGCTGTTTTTTTCGGCGGCGTTTTATTCTACGGATTGCGCGGCTTTTCATGACAGCGACACATATTTCGCGACGATTGAATGCAAGTTGACGAGTGCGGATATATTGATATCCCCAACTGCGAATACGGTCTAGATACTGAGGAAGTTCTTTGGCAAGTTCCCAATTGGTTAGCTTCAGTGTGAGTAGCATTCCGCGGATGTTAATGTCGTCTCGGGTAACAATATGTTCGACACTGTCGAGGGTGTAGTTTGGAACGACATTAGAATCGGACATGATCCATTTGATGTTGCTGAATCCGGACCGCCTCATTTCAGCGGCTTTGTGTCGCACGTGCGTGAAGTTTGGGTGTTCGAGCAAGCTAGTGTGCATTTGAGCCGGATCAATTCCGATGACTTTAAAATCGTTTTCGAGCAGTATTTGGCAAGAGCCACCAGGGGCACTGCCAATTTCGGCCACAACGTCTTGTGCTGCGATCGGTAAGCGTGCCCATTGCAGGGCTTCCGCCATTTTAAGGTACGCTCGACTGACCGCGTGCTCGGGTAAACGGATGCTATAGATGCCTCCCGGCCAGCGGGATACGGTCGTGGTAGCTTGATGCCAGCCAAACCACCATTGATTGGGTTCGACCATGATGACGTCAAGTATCGCTTCGTCCGCTTTGGCGATTCGATTTGCCGAGGCAAGAGCCGCAGTGCTAGTGTTGGAAGGATCGGTAGATAGGTTTATTGCCTGCAGTTTCGCAGCAATTTCAGATGCGATCTTGTCCGTTAACTCATTGCGTCCAGGTTCAAAATCACGATTTCCTGGCAGCACGGGGTCGCGTTGCCAAACATGGACGTGTTTTAGTGTCGGAAGTTGTTCAAGTGGTAACTCGGCAACTAATTGTTGGACCATTTCGGTTTGATCATCGTTGGTTATTTTTCCGAGGCCAATACCGGAGGTGCGCGCGAATGTTGATTTCAAATTGAGTGTGGGGAGCGAGTTCGCGGGGAAGTCGGCAGGTACTTTGAAGGTAACAAATCCGGGACGGGAAAAGGCGGTACGAAAAGTTGGCCAAACGGACAGGATTTCGTTTTTCAGGACGTGTTGGGCGCCGTTTTGGCAACTGCAGTATATATATTGAGAGGTCACGGGGATTTTGGTTAAAAAGAGGGGTGGGGAGTGTGCGGTTTGATATTAGCTTATGCGCGGCATTTTAGACGAAGTATGCAGTGTAGGACGCGGTGGTGAGATGAAAAAGTGGGGGTAGAATGCGAAACAAATCATTTTTTGCGGTGTTTTGGAGATAAGGTGGTAACTAATATCAGGTAAGATACTTGAAACTTCACCACTAATTAGCGTGTATATACTTAGACAGTATGTAAAGAACAGAAAGAAACAGCGGTTGTTTCGTTTTCGACTTTTTTATGCGGTAAGCTTTTAGAGTCCCTCTTATAAATTTAATTCGTTCATAGAGTATTACGATGTCAAAGAAATCAACAGTTGTTGTATTGCTAACTTTGTTCAGTGGAATTCTTGGTACTGAGATGCTATACGCTCAGCCATCAGGTGGCCCCTTAGGTTTTCTGCAGCGGCTTGACGCCAACGGTAACGGTATGCTTGAACCAGATGAACAGGGCCGCGCACGTCCTTTCATTGAACGCATTGCCCGCGACGTCGGCGGCATTGATATGAATCGCCCGATTCGCTTAAGTACATTGGGTGAAAAAATCCAACAAATGCAAGGCGGACAGAGCAGTAATTCACGCAGTAGCAGTTCCCGTGGATCGAGTTCCCGCGGGTCTAGCGGCCCCAGAGATATGCAAGGCAACCCGTTGCCCGCAGAAGCTTTGTTGGATTCGCTTGTACCGGGATTTGACGTTATTGAGGAAGTGATTCCCGTGCCTGGTTTTGGCGCGAAGGCTGAATACTTAAACGTGCCTGTGAAAGAAGCGGATTTTACCGAAGCTGACCAAACAATTAAACGCTATGATCGCAACCGCAATGGGATTCTCGAGGCCGATGAAATCAAAAATGCTCGCTGGCGCGATGATCCAAATAAACAGGATCGTAACGGCGATGGAAAATTGACTCGTAGCGAACTAGCCGTTCGTTATTCAATGCGTCGCACCAGCGAAGCTCAACGCCAAGCTCAAAGTAGTAGCGTTGGTGGCAGCAGTGGCTCACAGGATCGTGGCAGCAGTGGCTCACAGGATCGTGGCAGCAGTCGTTCTGGCGGTAGTTCGGGTGGCAGCAGTCGTTTTGGCAGCAGTTCAGGCGGAAGCTCTGGGGGAGCGGACCGAATGGCGCAATTCGCTGGAAGTATGTTACAGCGATATGATACGAACAAGAGTGGTGTCATTGAAAAATCCGAATGGAAGAATTTTCGTTCGGATCCTTCAGCGGCAGATACGAACAAAGACAGTAAAATCACCAAGGAAGAATTAAGTAAGTGGATGACGAGTCGGTTTAGCCAAGCTTCGGGTCGTGGTGGTCCTGCCACCTCCGCCAGAGGCGGAGGTGGATCTGCGGGTGGTTCTGCAGAAGGTGGAGGTGGTGCAGACTATGTGGGCAGCGGTAGTTATCGATTTAAGTTGCCCCAAGAAAGCTTGCCCGATGGTTTGCCAGGTTGGTATGTAGCTTCCGACAAAAACAGAGATGGACAAATTGCGATGTCTGAGTATACCGGGAAATGGGACGCAAAATCGCTCGCTGAATATTACGCATACGATGTAAACCATGATGGAGTGATTACACCAGGCGAAGCTTTGAAAACCAAGGAAAGCGGGTTTGTGCGAGGCGTCTCGACTCGTCCGACAACTGTAGTTGAATCGGGCAATGACAAAAGTGGTTCGAGCCCATCTAAAGGTGCCCCTGTTACGTCGAGTGGGCCAGATGAAAAGTTCATCAAATATGCTGTTCGAATTATGGGTAAATATGATGAGAACAAGAACGGAGTGCTTGACGGTGGTGAAATAGCGGTAAGTACGAAGGATAGTTCACTGATCAAGGCTTCGGCGGATTCTAATGCCGATGGCAAAATCACCCCCGCAGAACTCGCGACAGCGTTATCAAATAAGTAAAGTTCAGTAGGTAGTATTGTTGTGTACTGCTGACGGATGCCGTGAATGATCAGAACTGCTGAACCACAACTTAATTGAAGTTGCGGTTTAGCTTTTTTATTGGTGACGTTAGCGGATACATTTGATAGCGATTGGTTTCTCGGTTGTGCAGAGATGTTTTAGAATTTGGCGACGATAGGTATTAGCGTTAGCGCGCATATTCCCATGAGGATCGCTAGCGGTAATCCGCAGCGGAAATAATCATTCGCTCGGTAACCGCCTGGGCCCATGACCATAAGATTGGTTTGGTATCCGATGGGAGTCACGAACGAGAGCGAAGCGGCGATGGTGACGGTAAAGATAAATGGCCGGGCATTCCAGTCGCCGGTGGCGGCGATTTCGATAGCCAATGGTAATAGCATGGCAGCTACGGCGTTGTTAGAAATGGTCTCGGTTAGCACCACCGTGAGAATATAGAGGGCGATGAGAATGGTCCACGGGTGGTTTCCTGCAAGCGTGAAAATGCTGTTGGCGATTTCAGTAGCAGCCCCGCTTTCTTTTAGGGCTTTGCCTAATCCAAGTGCTGCTCCAATAGTGATTAACATCTGCAAGTTGATGGATGCCCGTGCATCGCTCATTTTTAGACAACGCGTAAGCACCATCAGTACGGCTATGGTCAAGGCGGCAACTGCTGGTGACGCTAAACCTAATAGTGAGGTGTTTGCCGAGGCGGGGCCAAAGATGCTAGCGGCAACGAGCCACAGCAACAGCGCGATTAATAGTAGTGAAGCGGTCTTGGCTTTATCGTTTTGTCGAGGCTCGGAACCTTGCACGCTTGATACCATATAGAAATCTGGGTTGTGCTGATGCGTTTGTAAAAAGTCGGTTCCGGTTTGTAGTAGTAATGTATCGCCAGCTTCGAGTGTCGTGTCACCGACCTTGCCAGTCAAGCGTTCACCCGCGCGGTGTATTGCCACGACGGCAGCATCGTAACGTTGCCGAAACTTCGCGGCGCGTACCGTCGTAGAAAGTAGGGGGGATTTGCGGGACAGTACGACTTCTGTTAGATGCCGTTGCGGATGTTGCTCGGGAGAAAGTTCGGTGGAAGGACTGAGGCCGGGGAATCGTTCAAGCTCGACGATTGTTTCAATGGCGCCGGTGAATATTAGTTGGTCGCCACGGCGAAGTATGTTGTCTGGTGCAACGGGGGTGATGATATGGTCGTCGCGGTCGATTTCGATCAAGAACAAACCTTCTAAATGGCGCAGTCCTGCTTCTTCGATACTTTTATTGATCAACGGGCAGTCATCATCGACGTGCATTTCAACGAGATATTCTCGACGTTGTTGTCCGAGTTGTTTGATGATTCCGGTACGTTGAGGAAGTAATTTAGGCATAATTGTTAGCATGTAAACAACGCCAATTACAGCACACGGAAGTCCGATCACAGTTAGCTCGAACATCGATAACGGCTGAACACCTTTGGCAAGGGAGACCCCTTCGCCGGCTAAATATTGCAACTCTCCGTTGACGACCAGCGTTGTACTAGTGCCGATAAGTGTGCAGATACCACCGAGGATGGCGAGATAACTGACTGGCATCAATAGTCGCGATGGTGAGATTCCACGGCGACGGCACCATGACACAACCACGGGCATCATCATGGCGACCACGGCTGTGTTGAGTAGAAATGCGCTAGCGACGGTGGTAACGGCAGATAGTCGGAAGATGGCTTGTTTTTCGGTGGTTGCGGTACCGAGGAGTTTATGACCTGCCCAGTCGAGAACTCCCGTGATCCGTAGGCCGGCAGTAATGGCTAACAATCCAGCAATCGTAAGAATGGCTACATTGGAGAATCCAGAGAATGCCTGTGCGGGTGTCAAAATCCCGCAGGCGGTCACAAATAAAAGACCACAGAGAAACAAAACATCGGTCGACGCCTTTTTTTGTATTTGCAAAAAAACGAAAATCAAAACCGTTACGACGATGGTGAGGGTCGCTTGCCAGGAAAACATAGTAGACAAAATAGTCATAGTTTCGTTGTCGGGTTAAAGAAGGAGATTGAAGTAGATGTTTGCTAGATTGATCGACGCATGAGTGAGAGGGCAATTCGAATAGTCTTGTTTTGATTTGTAATTTGTAATAATAAAAATAGTTTCAAATGTCGATTACATTCATATAGAAAACATATTTTGGCTGAGTTTGAATTAGTAGTCAACTAAGTTAATCATAATAGTAATGTTTATTGGCTGTCGAGATTTGTTTAGCTGTTGGTGGTGTTTTCAGGGAGTTTCTTGCATTGGTTTTGTGTCTCGTTTGAGTCGCATATTCGATCAATTTTGAGCGATCTGGGTTAATTATGCGTATTAGAATCGGCACAACCGGAATAATCGGGACTTGTTTGACGTTTCATAGGCTAAATAATCGACTCTACTAGTTCTAGATATAGGTAAAACTCGAACCATATAGATAAGAGGTACCAGTATTACGTAGTATTTGCGTTTGTTGGTAGGCTTTAGATCGAAAACAGTAAAACTTAGCGATAACGTGCCATTGCAACAAATGGTAGTGGTTTTTTTAAGTTGAGCTGAATAGAATAGAGCAAGTCGTCGAAACCGGGGAACGGGTTTTGATGATCGACGGAATAGATGTAGTATTTTAATTGGAATCGGCGTTGGAGTAATCTACCATGTCCAAGCGCATTACACTAAATATAGTGATTTGCACCGTGGCAATGTTTATATTGTCACCTTTTGTATCAGCAGCTGACACCGCGAATTCTTCAAAGATGCATACGTATGATAAAGCATCTGGGGAATCGTATTATGCGATGTCATTGTCACCTAACATTGAGCTGTCCGAAGTAGAGGCTCATGATATTCTTGTATTAGTAGATACATCTGCTAGTCAGGTCGGCGAATACCGCCGCGATGCGATGGTATGCTTGAAATCGCTACTAGCGAATTTAGGCAAACAGCACCGAGTTAATCTGATGGCTGTCGACCTATTTGCAGTCGAAATGTCTGCTGGATTTGTCAGCCCAACGGGTGCTCAAATAGATGCTTCCATTAAAAAACTCAGCGACCGAGTCGCACTAGGCTCGACTGACATGGTCGAAATTTTATCTGCGGTCGCTCAACAATACGAAGCAAAATCTAGCCGCCCACGTTGTGTTGTCTACATTGGTGACGGCATGAGCAAAGCGAATCTATTACAGATTGCCGACTACAAACGCGTTGTCAATGAATTAGTAGCTCAGCGAATTTCGATGTCAACATTTGCCATTGGGCCCCAACGAAATATTCAATTGCTAGCATCGTTAAGTAACAGCACTGGTGGAGTGATCCGTGTCGATAATTCAGATCCTCAAACAAGCACCAAATGCGGTTTTGATTTAGCAGTCGCTGTGACAGCACCTGTTGTTTGGCCAACTCAATTGACTCTTTCTCAAGGCATGGATTGCGTCTATACATCAAGTACAATGCCACCGCTGCGTGCTGACCGAGACACAATCCTCGTAGGCGAATTGCAAAAACGCGGGAACTTTGATGTTGCTCTAGTCGGGGAAGTAAACGGCCAATCAGTAAAAATGCAATGGACTGTGTCTGCTACGGGGTCCAATGAAGATTATAATTTTCTACCAGCCTTGATACGGGCCGCTCGACCTCACAGCGGTATTGGCCTAGCAACCCTAGGAACTGAAGGCTTAACTGAAGTGCGCCAATCGATTCAAAACAACGTAGAAAATCTAAATCAGGTTGGACTACATGCTTTAAAGACAGGCGACGTAAAAGGGGCGATTGACGTAGCTGATGAAGTGCTTCGTAAAGACCCAACCAACACGAAAGCCCAAGCGATAAAAGGTGCGGCAGAACGTGGCCCGGTGACAACAGAAATCGCATTGATTCAACAGCCAGCAGCACCTGCTGCTCCTGTACCAGCTCCGAATGATCCTAACGCTTTAGTCCTAGACGGTGGACCAGCGGATCTCGAAGATTCTTCGGACTTCCTGACTAACGTTGAACGAGAGCGTTCGGTACGAGCGGGCAAACTAGTTGTCATTGTTGAAAACGGTCTCGAAGCAGCTCGAGATATCGTTGGCATAGACCCCGCGAAGGCTCGCCAAGACTTAAAGCTCATCCGCGAACAAGTGGAAGCAGCTACGGACGTATCTGGCGAAATCCGACAGAAGCTTCGCCAGCAAATCGAAGACGCA
This sequence comes from Planctomycetaceae bacterium, assembly GCA_018660825.1. Taxonomy (GTDB): domain Bacteria; phylum Planctomycetota; class Planctomycetia; order Pirellulales; family Pirellulaceae; genus UBA721. The sequence goes on from JABJJO010000171.1 coordinate 9,256, forward strand.
ATTCGTGAAGCGAGTGTCCGTCAAATTGGTGTAGATTCCGCTAATCGTTTAAATCAAATTCGCGAAGCCAATGCAGATCGACTCAAAGATATGGTTGATGAAACTACGCGTAAACAAGAATTGATCACTCGGTTGATGGAAAAATTCAATGTTCTGATGGACGAAGCAGCATTGCAAGATGATCGTAAGCGTGTTGATGAAGGTGAAGAATACCTCACAGCAGACGCTGAAATCGCAATGCCCATTCGCACAATGCTTCCTTACGATGGAACACCCACGGCTGCGGTTTGGAAATCACGTATTCTTCGTCAATACCGTGGTTTAGAGAAATTCCGTGACTTGCGTCATAAGAATTTCGCGGACGTTATGTATGAAACTGAAGAAGCTTTAATTCCTTTCCCTGGTGGCGATTCACCAATTCGCTATCCAGAAGCAGAATTCTGGCATCGCATTACGGTTGAGCGTAAAAAGTACGTTTTGGACCTTGGTAACAATCCAGCGGAGCAAAAGATCATCGACGAGCTAGATAACGAAACTCGCATGACGTTCTTTGACACACCGCTGAAAGATGTTATCGACCAAATTAAGGGTCAGCACAACATACCAATCATTATTGATGAACGAGCACTTACTGAAGTTGGTTTAGATTCCAATACGGTCGTCAACATCGATCTCAAAGGTATCTCCCTTCGCTCAGGATTGAAATTAATGCTTAACAGCCTGGAATTGACTTATGTGATCAACGACGAAGTGTTGAAGATTACGACCCCAGAAGCAGCTGAAAACGAATTGATTGTTCGTACCTATGAAGTCGGCGACCTGGTAATGCCAATCCCATCCGGTATGGGATTTGGCGGCATGGGCGGTGGCGGCATGGGCATGGGCGGTGGCGGCATGGGCGGTGGTGGCGGCATGGGCATGGGCGGTGGTGGCGGCATGGGCATGGGCGGTGGCGGCGGCATGGGCATGGGCGGTGGCGGTGGCATGGGCGGATTCCAAAATGTCGAAGACGAACTGTTACTGGGAACCAAAACAACTCCTGCAACCGAAGCGGCACCCGCTAAAACAGATAAAGCCGAAACCGATATTCCCAAAGTGATTGAACAACAATTGACCGTCATTGATCACCAACCCAAAGATGGTGAATCACTGGACGCTGCTTGGAATCGTTATTTCAAGTCCACTGCGGGTCTAAGTGATGAAGCGGTTACCCAACACGATCGTCAGATTCGTTTTACGGTGCAATTGAAAATGATCCAAGCACAGCGATTACAGGCGCAGGGTGGTCAGACAACCGAAGAAGAATCAGCTAAAGCAAAACGCTTAGTTGATGAGTCGATTGCAATCATGTTAGCAGCGATGCGAAATGAGCAAACTCAATTTTGGATGTATGAAGGACTGGGATTGGCGATGCAAGCTAACCACGCTCCTCTCCGAGAAGTCGAACGAGCACTGATGTCGGCAATTGACTACAGCAATAATCCAGAATCATTGTTGGCCGTAGGGATTTACATGTCCGAAGTTGGTTTACATAAACGTGCTTTGAGTATCTTGCAAGATGTCTCTGAAGTGAATCCATATCGCCCTGAACCATACGTGCGAGGATTAGCAATAGCAAAACGCCTTGGTGACGTCGATAGTTTGAAATGGGCAACCGCAGGAATTCTAGCTCAGGCTTGGACCAATGATCAAAAACACATTGAACTGGATGCTCGACATACCGCGCAAGCATTGATCCTGCAACTAAAACAAGCGGGTCGTGAACAAGCGGCTAAAGAGTTTGCACTCAACATCGGCGAACAAACTGCACGCGACTGTCGCATTGTTGTGACTTGGACAGGTAATGCCGACATTGATCTGCACGTACAGGAACCAGCAGGAACTGTCTGTTCCATCCAAAATGATCGCACGACATCCGGCGGAGTAATGCTTGGCGACACATTTGCGATGGCTGGCAACCAACCTGTAAATGGCTATAGCGAAAGTTATGTTTGCCCACGGGCGTTTAAAGGCGAATATCGTCTTTTGATCCGTCGCGTTTGGGGAAATGTTACGGCTGGCAAAGTAACCGTTGATATCTACACGGACAATCCAGACCGTGCCCATATTCACGAACAGATTCAATTGGATAACAAAGACGCGGTTGTGATCTTCGACGTATTGCATGGTCGACGAATCGAACCGATTGGCGCACATCAACTGGAAAACATGCAGAAACACCAAGAGATCGCTGGTCGGCAGATTTTGGCACAACAACTTAACAGCCTAGCTGATTCCGATGCCGCTCGAAATTTGGCGATCGCTCGCAAAATGGCCGCTCGGGACGGACGATTCTTTGTGCCCGGCCGAGGTGGTGTTGGTTACCGACCACAAATCACCACTTTACCTTCAGGTGCAAATCTAACGGCCATGTCACCGATTGTATCTCCAGACCGTCGTTATGTTCGAATTTCGATTCCACCAACGCCAATTTCAACTGGTGTTGGTGATGTTCGTACGTTTAATTTTGCTACGGGAGAATCCCAAGGGTTTGACAATGACCGTGGAGATGGCGGCGGCCAAGGTGGCGGCGGTCAAGGCGGTGGCGGTAATTAACAAACAGTGTCTCCGCTGTTTCATTAGACGTTGTATTTGTCGATGGTGCTAATTGTTGTTAATTCGGGCTAACTCGTTACCCGAACTGTTGACCCAAGCGACTGACAATTGTCTCACCAATTTTCAAAGAACTAGTGGCCGCGGGGCTGGGCGCGTTACAGACGTTGATAATGCGGTCTGAATCTAGAATAATGAAATCGTCTACGAGCGTGCCACTGGGGTCAAGGGCTTGTGCACGTACGCCAGAACGGCCGCGCATCAGGTCATTAGCGGTGATCGCTGGCACGAGTCGCTGAAGTGCTTTGACAAACGCTCGTTTGCTGCACGATCGCCACATTTCCTGCATCCCCATGCGCCAGCGTTTAGAGGCCAGTCGTAGAAATCCTGGATAGGTGAAAGTTTCCAACAGGTCGCGCACGTTAACGTCGCGTTTGCGATAACCTTCGCGGGCAAACGCTAAGACGGCGTTGGGACCACATTCTAGTCGTCCGTCGATCATTCGCGTAAAATGCACACCTAAAAATGGGAATTCGGGATTTGGAACGGGATAGATCAGATGATTGCATAAGTGATGTGCCGTGGGTTTAAGTTCATAGTATTCACCGCGAAAGGGAACATTCTTTGCTGGCGAACGGTGTCCTGTTTTTTTAGCGATGCGATCGCAGTAAATACCAGTGCAGTTTATTAAATACGTACCCGTAAAGTCTCCGTTAGAGGTTTCAACATTGACGCCCGTTGTATTTTGTTGGATGTCTAGTACTTTGGATGATGTGGCAATCTCGCCTCCTCGTTCGCAAACGACCTCCGCTAGACGCTCGCAAACTGTTCGGAAGTTAACAATGCCTGCGTCGGGAACGTGAATGGCTGCGATGCCTGCCGTGTGGGGTTCTATTTCAGAGAGTTGATTTTGGTCTAATAGTTTGCACGCTACTGTATTGGCTTGCCCACGTTCATAAATAACCTGCAAACGTTGTTGCTCTAATTCGTCTACGGCAACAATGACTTTGCCACAAATATCAAACGGGATCTCTTCTTCTCGGCAAAACGATTCCATCATCCTTCGACCTTGTTGACAATTGGTCGCACGCAAAGAACCAGGCCTGTAATATATCCCAGAATGGATAACGCCAGAATTACGGCCCGATTGATGCTGCCCTACCGCCGGCTCCTTTTCGAGAACGGTCACTTTCGTGTGGGGATATTGTTGCGAGATTTGATAGGCTGTTGCTAATCCGACAATCCCACCGCCCGCGATAATCACTTCGTCCCGTGCGCTCACTGTAATAGTACCTTTGGAGGATGAATGTTGTTCGTTGCTCTTAGATTGCCTATAATTGCAGTCTGCTAACATTCCTTCCATCCTACGTTTGCGGACCATTTAGTTGCAACGGGGCAACGAGTGTAAAGGCTGGAACGGTTAGTAAAATGATTATATAGGTATCCTTTAACAATCGGAACATAACCTTGAGCTTGAATTTCCTTCGTTCAAAACGTTTTGTATCCACGCAATTCGGTTTGTCATTATTGTCGTGCGTTTTGTCGCTCTGTTTCTTGAGTAACCTGTCGGGACAGCAATCCACTTCCAATCAAAGCACTCAGATTGCGGTCGAAATAACTGCCGCGTCGAAAGCAATTGTGGAGGAGTCTGTTGGTGATGAAGAAATATATGCGCTGTTGAAATTGTTTGTCGACACACTCGATCAAATCGACCGAAATTACGTCAAAGATGTGAATCGGCGAGAGTTGGTTGATGCGGCCATCGAAGGCATGTTAAAGAAGTTGGATCGGCATTCAAATTATATTCCGCCATCCAATATTGATCGTTTTAAGCAAGGAATTGAGAATGTCTTTGGTGGTATTGGTATTCAGACAGTCTTGAATAATGGAAATATAGAAATAGTAACGCCTATTTCTGGCTCACCAGCATATACAGCTGGGATTCGCCCTGGAGATCTTATTCGTAAAATTAATGACGAGCCTACGGCGGGGATGCAATTGTCAGATGTGGCTGCTCGATTGAAGGGCGAGATCGGTACGTCCGTTAAGTTGACAATCGAATCACCCCAATACAATGAAACGAAGCAGTTAACGGTGGAGCGGCAATTAATTGAAATCGAGTCAGTATATGGTGCCGCCAGAAACAACGACGATTCCTGGAACTTAATGATTGATGAAGAGAACCGCATTGGTTATCTGTTAATTACGAATTTTGGGCGTAATACTTCCAAAGAGCTGTTGGGGGCGCTGAAGCAATTGAAAGCGAAGGATGTCCAAGGCTTGATTGTCGATTTGCGTTACAACCCCGGTGGTCTTTTGACTGCTGCTATCGAAATCTGCGATATGTTTATTCCATCCGGTCGCATTGTTAGCACTGAAGGTCGCAGCGTGCCTAAACGAGTGTGGGACGCCAAGACGGAGGGTACTTTTGAGGGATTTCCCATCGCAATATTGGTTAATCAGTTTAGTGCGAGTGCGAGCGAAATTGTATCTGCGTGTTTACAAGATCACGATCGGGCCGTCGTTGTCGGGCAACGGTCTTATGGTAAAGGGAGTGTCCAGAATATTATTCAACTTGAAGGCGGTCGCAGTGCATTGAAATTGACGACTGCGGGATATCTTCGGCCTAGTGGAAAAAACATCGATCGGCCCCATGCTCAAAACGATGATGATTGGGGGGTTAAGCCAAACGACAACCTAGCAGTTGAATTCACCGTTGAACAGAATCGATTGCTGCGACTATGGCGACGTGATTTAAATATCGTACGCAATGGCGCGACGCATGATCCATTTGTGGATAAAGAATATACTGGGTTTCACGATGCACAATTACACATTGCCAAAAACTATCTCTACGAGGCGTTGAGTTTGCCACGTGCAGAAGCTCCAGAGTCTCCGACGACAGACACGCTAAAGGAAAATGACAACCCCGAACGTGGCTCCAAACGCAGCAATCGGCGAGGACCTGTGAGAAACCGCGATTCGTCTACTGAGGGCGTGTCCAAATAGATATCCAACGGCCCTGCTAAAGCGTGTAAACACTGTCAGCGGCGTTCGTATCCACAGCACAGGGACTTTAACTACATGCGTATTCTTGCAATAGAATCCACTTGCGATGAAACAGCAGCCGCCATTGTGACAGATTCGTTTGAGGTGCTTTCGAGCGTTGTCGCTTCACAGGAAGCGTTGCACCAAGAATTCAAGGGTGTGGTACCCGAGATAGCGGCTCGCGCGCACGTGCAAACAATTTTGCCAGTCATAGATGAAACACTAAAACGTGCTGGGTTAACTTTAAGCGAGTTAGATGCCATCGCAGTCGCCAATGAGCCCGGGCTAGCAGGATCGCTGCTTGTGGGCGTGGTGGCCGCAAAGGCATTGTGCGTTGCGCATAATATACCTCTAGTTGCAGTGAATCATCTGCAGGCCCATATATTTGCCTGTCGGCTCGCCGCACAAAAAGACGTATTTCCATGCGTAGGATTAATCGCCAGCGGCGGTCACTCAAATCTCTATTGCTGTCACAGCCCTTTGGATTTTGAACCTCTCGGGGGTACGATTGATGACGCCGCAGGGGAGGCTTTTGATAAGGTTGCGACGATGCTAAATTTACCTTATCCAGGTGGCCCGGCAATATCCAAGGTCGCCGAAAATGGAGATCCACGGGCATTTGCATTCCCCCGCCCGCTTCTTAAAGATGCCACTAATCTTGACTTTAGCTTTAGCGGTTTGAAGACAGCCGTTCGATATCAAGTTGCGGGTCAAGGTCAGGTTGACTTTAGCGAATTGAATTTGAGTGACCAAACTGTGGCCGATGTGGCAGCTAGTTTTCAGGCGGCGGTGGTTGATTGCCTTGTCGGGAAGTCCTTGTTGGCTCTGAAACGCACTGGGTTGGGTGTGTTGTGTGTAGGGGGCGGTGTCGCTGCTAATCACCTGCTTCGTAAGCGGTTGCAGCAAGCTTGCACAGAGGTTGCCGCAGAGTTGCATATTGCGCCGCTGGCGCTGTGCACCGACAACGCAGTCATGGGGGCGATTGCAATTGAAAGGTTGCAGAGCGGATTGACCGAGGACTTGTCCCTTGACATTAATCCAGGACTGCGCCGGATTGGCCGGATGACTTGACTCCTTGAATGACCTCCGTACCTACAGTGCAATTCCAGCAATCGATGCTATACTGTGGTAACGGTTAATTGTTCAGGTATATGGGGTTTCCTTTAAGGTTGATTAAACAATCGATGTCCGCATCTAAATTGAACGATTCAACGATATCTGCAGAGCTCATTAGGGCATTGCGGCAAGTAATAGGTGCGGAAGGCGTTTTGACGGCATTCAGCGATCGGATGGTATTTGAGTGCGACGGTTTTACGATCGAAAAAGAATGTCCCGATGTCGTAGTGTTTCCACGAACAACCGACCAAATTGCCGCAGTTGTTTCATTATGCAATCAATATGAAGTTCCGTTCTTGCCCCGCGGTGCAGGTACTAGTTTAGCTGGGGGTACGTTGGCGGTGGGCGGAGGGGTCATGTTGGTTTTGACTCGTATGAACGAAATCCTCGAGATTAACTTGAGGGATCGCTATGCTATTGTGGAACCCGGCGTTGTCAATATTCGTTTAACCCAGTCGCTCCAAGGTAGCGGGTATCATTATGCTCCCGACCCATCGAGCCAGAGTGCTTGTACGATTGGTGGCAACGTTGCTACCAATTCTGGTGGCCCGCATACTCTTAAATATGGAGTCACGGTCAATCACATACTTGGGCTTGAATTTGTCACGGCGGCCGGAGAAATAGTAACGGTCGGTGGACCTGGTGGGACTTGCTCGGGTCTAGATATTACGGGAGTCCTTGTGGGGAGCGAAGGTACGTTGGCCATCGTTTCCAAGGTCTGGGTGCGATTGACTCGTAATCCCCAAAGTGTTCGTACCATGCTAGCGGTTTTCGATTCGGTAGCTGACTGCACGACAGCCATTAGTGCGATTATTGGCGCCGGTATTATTCCAGCAGCACTAGAAATGATTGACCATGACATCATGGTTGCCTTGGAAGAAGCATTTGAATTTGGGTTTCCATTAGACGCTGAGGCAGTATTGATCATCGAAGTGGACGGTATCGACGCGGGATTGGACGACCAACGAGACCGGATCGTACGGCTATGTTTGGACAACGGCGCGCGCGATGTGCAGCAAGCCGAGGACGAAAAACAACGGCAACATTTATGGCGTGCACGCAAACAAGCCTTTGGCGCGATTGGTCGACTCTCATCGAGCCTCGTCACACAAGACGGAGTCGTCCCGCGGACTCAACTACCCTATATCTATGAAAAGATAATGGAAATTGGTGAGAAACACGACATTCGAATCGTCAATGTATTTCATGCAGGCGATGGCAACATTCATCCGGTGATGTTATTTGACGAGCGTGACGCATCACAGATTCAACGCGTGTTAAAGGCTGGCGGTGAAATTTTAGAGGCGTGTTTAGAAGTAGGGGGTAGTGTGACAGGTGAACATGGAATTGGGGTTGAAAAGATGCATTTCATGAAGAAGATGTTTACTCCAGAGGATCTGGAAGTGATGAGTGCGTTACGAAATGCCTTTAATCCGGAAAACAATTTGAGCCCTAACAAGATGTTGCCTGTTGCCGGTGCTTGTGGAATGGAACGTAAGCATCCTAGTCGAATGGTCGCCACTTAATTACGAAACAATCTTGAGTATCTAAACGTGCCAGCGAATATTGATCTATTACCATCGACTAATACGGTAGAACCTGCGAGTTCTACTGAGATCGCTGCGCAGCTGCTTGAGTGCTATGAACAATCAATGGCCGTTTATCCTGTTGGAGGCCAAACCGCTTTGGACTATGGCTTGCCGGCATCTACTGTTGGAATAGCAGTCTCAACTAAAGGCATCGATCAAGTTATTGATTTTCCAGTACGAGATTTAACAATTACCGTAGAAGCTGGGATAACGATGCAACGACTAACTGGTCTGCTTGATGCTGAGGGACTGATGTTACCTTTGGACGTTCCGCAGGCCGCACAAGCGACGTTGGGAGGTGTCATTGCAACGAATACCAACGGGCCTCGTCGTTTTGGATTGGGGACGGTACGCGATTATGTCATTGGCATTGAGGCCGTTGATGGTAAAGGGCGACTGTTCCATGGCGGTGGGCGAGTTGTTAAGAATGTCGCTGGTTATGATTTTTGCAAGTTGTTGACTGGATCGGTAGGGACGTTAGGAGTTATTACTGCGGTCACAGTAAAAGTAAAGCCGATCAGCGAGCAGACAACAACGGTGGTGGCTGTAGTACCTAACGGTGACAGTGGTGAAGCGGCGATTGCTAGTATGCTAGTTTCAGAGGCGACGCCGGTGGCGGTGCAGTGGCTTCAGGGCGAGTGCTGGCAGCAATTATGTGGCGGTGGTAGCCAGGCGGCGGGTCAGAGTATCCTGGCAATTCAACTGGCCGGAACCAAGGTGGAAGTGGATTGGTCACAGGCAACTGTATTGCGAGAGCTAAAAACAGCCGGATTAACGAATGGTTCGATTCTTGATCCCACACAGCAGCAGGCCCTGTGGTCGGCTGTCTGTGAATTTCCGGCGAACGACGCGGAGTTGGTGATACAGGTGCAGACAGTTTCGAGTGGAGTTGTCGAGATTATCGCTAAATGTTGTGAGTTAAACTCGGATTGTGTGATCCAAGCGGCTGCGGGCAATGGTGTCGTCACCGTAGCGTTTGAACAACTACCGACTGGGGGTATTTCGTCTGCCTTGATTGCTGAACTGGCACCGCTAGCTGCGCGGTTTCACGGAAACGTGGTGACCTTGAAAAACCCGCAAGCAGTTGAGGTGACAGCTGGCAGCATGTGGGGACGTTTATCTGCTCCCTTGTCAATTATGCAGCAGGTCAAAGAACAATTTGACCCACGTGGGATTTTGAATCCCGGCAGGTTTATTTTTAAGTAATGCCAGAATCACCTTCCACTACCGCTGACCCGTTACCAATTGCGTCGCCGGCAACGCCTGGCGATGCAATTAAATATGATTTGTTTTTGGACTGTGTCCATTGCGGACTATGTACGGCCTCGTGTCCAACCTACATGGAGACAGGAAATGAAAATGACAGCCCCCGCGGGCGCATTTATCTGATGCGAGCTGTTACCGATCGACGATTGGACATGAATCAAACTATCCAGCGGCATCTCGAGTTGTGTTTAGATTGTCGAGCCTGTGAAACGTCCTGTCCATCTGGGGTGCAGTATGGCCGTTTGATCGAGCCGTTTCGGTTAGCTATGGATGCTCCCGAAACGGGAGAGCCAAAGCGATTTAATTGGTTTTTTAAATATATTTTGTTTGGTCTATTCCCTTATCCGCAAAGACTTCACAAAGCACTGGTGTTCGCTAAAATAGCTCAGCGGTTGAAGTTAGACCAATTGCTGTTGCTCACGGGTTTGTGGAAGTTGTTGCCGGCGCGTTTAGGGCGGCTCGTAACTTTACTACCGCATATTAAGACCCCAGATGCCCCCTTGGAAAAAGTAATGCCGGCCATCGGAAAGCGGCGCGCGCGGGTTGCTTTGTTTACCGGATGTGTGCAAAGCGAAGTGTTTCAGCAGACCAATTATGCAACGGTTCGAGTGTTGCAGGAGAATGGTTGCGACGTAGTGATTCCCGACGAGCAGGGGTGCTGTGGTGCAATTCATTATCACACCGGACAAGAGCAAGGGGCGATCGAGTTCGCGGCAAACAATTTGAAAGCGTTTGATCGAGATGATATTGATGCAATCATCGTGAATGTTGCGGGGTGTGGTTCGATGCTCAAGGAGTATGGGCACTTATGGAACGATGCTAGTGACGGACAGGCGGCTGATAGGGAGCAGTTTTCTAGTAAAGTGAAAGATGTTCACGAGTTTTTGGACGAACTAGGTTTCATAGCGCCGAAGTGGAATATTCCGATGAAAGTGACCTATCATGATGCTTGTCATCTGGTACACGCCCAAAAAATATTTGACCCGCCACGCAATTTGATTCGCCAAATCCCTGGAGTTGAGCTATTGACGTTACCCGAATCGGAAGTCTGTTGTGGGGCTGCCGGAACTTATAACCTCGTCGAACCTGAAATGGCCGATCGCCTCGCTAAGCGAAAGTTAGATTGCATTCGCAAAACGGGTGCAAGCATTGTGTTGACCGGTAACTCAGGCTGTATGATGCAAATTGATCGACAACGCCGGTTAGAACAAGAAGGAGTGATTGTCATGCACCCGATGGACTTGCTTTATTGTGCCTATATGCATAAATCACCCTATGACTATTAATGCTGATGATGGAGGGCTTGCATCCGCAACGCAGAGGTAGTCGGTTCAAACCCGGACAGCTCCATTCTTCAGCATCAGATAGGCTGGGATAAGTTGGATGGTATTAGGAAATTGCTAAACCGACCAGTATGCACAGTCCAAAGCCGACGATGGGCAATCCATTTAGCAATAGTCCGACAATCGCGAATGTCCGCTTTTTGCTGGTCTCAGTAAATAGGCCAATCACACCAAGAATGCATCCGACAGTAGCCAGACCGATCACGATGAAAATGCTACATCCTAATAGCATTGCTATTGGATCATCTGCCTGCAACGGTGCGTTAGAATTTGACCCGAGGACCATGGCGAATCCCATGACGACTAACGAAAAAACCATCGTTGCGATTCCGCAAATGAGAGACAATAAGCCGGGCCAAGAAGATCGAGAATTCCGCTGGTAAGTGTCTGGTCGGTGCTCATTCTCCGCTGAGGGCCCCGCTGCAAGATTGTGCTGCACACCCACCTCATAGGGATTGATTTCAGGTACGGGGTTGTTGGATTCAGCTTCCCAGTGTTGATCGTTGATTTTAAATCTCCGGATATGATCGTCAACATCGTCCACAACACAGACGGACAAACACGACAGTTGCGGTAATCTTAATATAGCTATGTACGGAAAATAACTCAAACGGAATGAGGGATTATCTTCGCAAGGAACGGTGGGAAAATTCGCTGACTGCGGCCAATGCAGACAGGCCATGAATTTAACAACGAATTTGTGCCAATTTAAAAATGGGCAATCGGCAGTAATTTCTTAGCGCAGGTTGTACCAGTACTAATAAAAAAGACGTGCTCGCTGTGCAAAGCGGGACACGTCTTAGTGGAAACGATGCAGTTGCCACTAGGAAAACTACAAAGAAGTTTGACTCGTCAAATTAGCTTTCGCCATCGGTTGAGTTATCTTCTGTTTCAGCACCGGGGTCTGGCATAGCACCGGCATCGGCTTCCGCTTCGGCACCCGGTGGGATTTCGTCAGCTGGATCTGGAGCAACGTCCTGATAGGATCCGTCGTTACAACCAACGAGAATGAAACTGAACATGAACAGCAAAGCAATAATAGTTTCTTTTCATGATTTCCCTCTTAAGGGATAAATGGAAATCAATAAATAGAACAACGGCTCGTTATTCTAGACGAGTGAAGGGGCGAGAGGCAATGAAATTTTGGCACTCCTGAGCACGTCACCATTGGCAGGCTAGGAGAAAGCCTTGATCACCCCAGTTGTTGTTTGCGAGCACTCAGGCGTTTTAACGTCTCGTCGGCTAATACTCCTACCAAAATAACGGTACCGATTATCGCGAACTCAAGTTGATTCGGGATTTTAAGGATATTAATGGAGTTGTATAGCACCCGCATGACCGCCGCTCCAATGACCACTCCGGCAATGTTACCTTCACCTCCACGGAGACTACAACCTCCCAAAACGGCAGCGGCAATAGCATAGAGTTCGTAGAAGTTACCGTGACCAGCTGGCTGAATAGAGTTTAGGTCCAAGGCAAACAGTATGGCGCCGACTCCAGTACAAGCTCCACAAATTATGTATGCCAAAATAACCATGCGGTCGGTGTTGATACCACTGAGTTTAGTCGCAGTTTCATTATTACCTAGTGCTAGGAGATACCGACCGTAGATTGTGTGGTTAAGAAATATCGTTGCAATCACTGCAATCACGATCAGGAAAATCATCGGAGCAGGCACTAGCGTGCGGCAAATTGGAGTTTGGCTCATCAACCAGCAACCAGCAAGAATACCGGTTATTAATAGAGCCAGTTTTGCGGACGGGTTGTGTTTAAGAGTCGATTTGATGAACTGATTGATACCGAAAATGAGAGCTGCCAGCGCTACGAAAACGATGAGCATATCAAGTCGGCTGTTCCATAATTGGCCGCCCGTAGATTGTCCAAACCACTGTGGGCCCTTATCGCCGATTACAGATTGAGACAGCAGCACTCCCAAAAATGCAAACCCTAGAAACAATAGCGATTTTCTAGCTGCTCGACCATTAGTCTTTACTGCCAAAAAGGTAACCCAACCGAACGCGGCGAGCGTCAGATAGCCTACATAGTTCAGCAAAATTTCTGGTAGCAAAGCGCTCGGCCGTTGTCCAGCATTTTGCTCGTCTAGTGCTTTGCCCATCTGCATTTTTCGGTAATTAATCTTTTGCGTGTCGTTGGGCATCGTAATGATATTAACCGTCGTACCGCGACTCAATGTAATAATTGTATTGGTTGATAGGTTTGTAAACCGGCTGGCACCGATCACAGCAATCACGATACAGACCGCGAGACCTAATATGTTGTCGCGCAGCTGCTGCCCCGACAGTGTGTCACGATTAAACTGCGACGATTTCAGTTGAATCGTTGCATTCACAGTACTCGCTCGCCGATCTGCAATTCCTGCATCAGCGGCGATCTTCTCACCTAATCCACCGAGACCCTCAGTCGCTTCAACTTTCACCTGCGCCGCTTCTCCAAATGCTTGTGAGACTGACCCCACTGTATACTCGCCAGCTGCTTCGCTCGATTCCACATTACCCGGCGACGGCACACCGGCATCCGCCAACTCCGGCACAGTAACCGCGACTGCTCCTAAGTCACCCGCTAGCGCTCCGCCTTGCTGGCTACGAGCAACTTGGCTACCACTGAGTTGCCCAGTAGTTTCTGTGTCTCCCACAGCCGCAGTCGATTGTTTTTTCCGCCAAAAGTTCCAGACAAACCAGCACGCTCCACCCAATCCGGAAATTGCCAAAACGGTAGCGACGGAGAAAGGTTTTCCTGTTGCCAGCAGTCGCAACGATTCATTGTATTCACTGCCAAAACCGCCTGTTTGATCTCCCGTGATCCAACGGGCAACTCCGCGGTAAATGAGCAATCCACAGAGTGTAACGACAAAGGGTTGTAGCCCCGCTTTGGTGACCAACAGACCGTGTGAAAGTCCCAACAAGAGGGAAATGATCATAATGAAGACGAGTGTCCCCGTGATTCCGAATCCCCAGTCCATGAGTGCCATCGACATTAAGCAGCCGATGAGTCCGATCATGGATCCGATGGACAGGTCAATGCCCCCGGTGATGATCACAAATGCGACGCCAATACCGATGATTCCGAACAGACCACTCCAGCGCATAATATTCTGGATATTACGTGGGCTGACAAAAGTCCCTTCACTCAGCATCGTGGTAGCGACACAGGCAAACACGAGCAACATCAAGATCCCCAATATTTTATTCATGGAACGTGTATTTCTTCTTTTTGGGTAAGAGTTGTATTGGCACCGGTTGCCAATTGCATGATCGCTTCTTCGTTGAGTTCATCGCGATTTAGTTCGCCGGTAATCCGCCCTTCGTGCATCACGAGTACTCGATCAGACATCCCGATTATTTCTTCAAGCTCACTGGAGACGAACAATATTGAAAGCCCTGTCGCAGCTAAAGACTCAATCAGTTGATAGATTTCGCGTTTTGCGCCGACGTCAATACCTCGAGTTGGTTCATCGAGCAATAAGATTTTCGGTTGGGTCAGTAACCATTTTCCGAGCACGACTTTTTGTTGATTTCCACCGGATAAGAAGCCGACGGTTTGTAGCACTGAAGGTGTCCGCGTACCAAGTTTTTCGATCATTTCTTCTGCATCCGCGCGTTCTTTGGGAACATTGCGAAAGAATGCCATATGTGCATGTTTTGCTAAAGAAGCGAGGCTGGAATTGGCTTGGATATCCATCTCAAGAATCAGTCCTCGATTTTTGCGGTCTTCGGGAACGAGCGCGATTCCGAGTTGAATAGCTTGTTTTGGAGTGTTGATAGAAACCTGTTGGTCCTGAATACGAATCTCACCAGCTAGGCAAGGTACGACACCAAACAGAGCATCGAGCATTTCTGTTCTGCCAGCTCCGACTAAACCTGCGATGCCCACGATTTCCCCTTGGCGGACTTGGAAGTCGAGCGGATGATCGGGATTGGCCTGCGTCACAAGCCCAGAGATTTGTAGCATGACATCCCCAAGCGGTCGAGATGTATGGGGATAATATTGAGAAATTTCGCGACCGACCATGAGTTTGACCATCGCATCGTGCGTGATATCATTTCCGATGAGTTCGCCGGCATTTTGACCATCACGAAAAACAGTCACACGATCCGACAATAATTTGACTTCTCCAAGTCGATGTGAAATATAAATGATACTTACGCCGTGTGAGCGCAATTCGCGAATAACGTCAAACAGTTTTTCAGTTTCGCCGGCACTCAAACTTGAAGTCGGTTCATCCATAATGAGGATTCTCGCGTTGACGCTGAGCGCTCGGGCGATTTCCACAAGTTGCTGTTGGCCGATGGAAAGGTCGGCTGTCATTGTATCGGGCTCGAGTGACAACCCGACCATTGCCAAAAACCGTTTAGATTCTTTGGCGATGGTTTGTTTGTCGATGAAGCCATATCGTTGAGGCTCTCGGCCCAAGAAAATATTGGCACCGATTGTAAGGTTTTCGCTGAGGTTTAGCTCTTGGTGGATTAAAGCGATGCCATGGGATTGCGCAACTTTTACACTATCAAGTACTACAGTTTTCCCAGCAACGCTTACATCACCTTCGTCAGGTAATTGCACACCGGCGAGTATTTTCATCAACGTGCTTTTACCGGCTCCATTTTCGCCGATCAGCGACAAAAGTTCTCCCTCGTATAATTCCAACTCAACGCTACTTAGTGCCAATACGCCCGGAAATCGCTTGGTCAGGTTCCGAACTTGTAACAGGGGTGAAGTGGATTGCGTCATTAAGTATAGAGCACATTAGATGAGCGAGTGGCTGTGCGAAAAATAGATAAACGAGGGGATTATTTAGAAGCTGTGGGAGGTTCTTCGCCGGTCAGTTGGTTAAGTTCGGTCCAGAATTCCATGACATTGTCTTTGACAATTTTACGAGCTGGAATATCAATGAAATCGTCCATGTCGGCGAGATCGATTTCTCCCCGAGCGACTTGTGTCAGAATCTTGACGCTTTGATAACCATATTCGAAGGGATTTTGCACAACGGTTCCATAACAGGTGCCATCTGCAATTGCCCGCAATGTTATGGCGTCCTCGTCAAAACCAACAATGCGGATTTCGCCCAGCTTGTCGGCGTTCTTAGCCGCTTCAAGCATTTGCGGAGGGTTGTAAGCAAAGAGTCCAACCATGCAATTTAGATCTGGGTATGCCGTGATACTGTCTTCGGCATGAGCCTTACATTTGCTGCTGTCAAAATCATCGGTGCGGGTACCAAGAATGGTAAATCGATCGTTTTTGATAACGGTGCCTGGCTTATCTTCTCGAGTAGGGTCTGAGTCACGGCCCATCAGTTGATCGATTAATCCTTGACGGCGGTGGTCGGCATTTTCTTGGCCGAGTCGTCCGACAAAAATCATGACGGAAACCGTGCCCTCAATGTCAGCAGTCGCTGCTTCAACGAGCTCTCCGCACATGCGTCCTGCAGCGTAGTTACTCATTCCAATATAAAGTTCACGGTCGGAGTTTACGGCATCGGAATCGTGTGTAATCAGGACAGTATTTTCCGCAACTTCATTGAGCAGGTCGAGTTGATTATCTGAGTTGATTGGGCTGACAGCAACACCGTCGAGACCATTGGTGATAGCATCTTCGAGCATCCGCTTTTGATCGTCGATTCCGTTCGCTGGCATTTGCACCAACACTTCTGCATCTAAATCTACTCCAGCCTTTAACGCCCCTGCTTCGGCAATATCCCAAAACGAAGCAATACCATTGGTGATATAGGCAACGGTCGGTCGTATTGGTTTTGCAACTTCCTCAATTTCTGAACTGTCACCAGTATTACCACTGTCGGAGGAAGTGGGTGCATTGAGACCGGTATCGAAACCTGAATTGTCACTGATATTGGATGCAGAATCGTCGCAGCCGGTGAGGGATAGAAGGGAGCCACTAAATAGAATTAATAAAGCGTGGAAATATGGGCGGTTCATAGTAACTCCAACGTAAATGTTAACAAAACAACTCGATAAGGTATTTATAGATTCTATTTCCAATGTGCTGAACGTGCAAGTTTAAGAGTAGTAACGTATCACGGCAATTAAATTGTTGCTGTTAATCAAAAACCCCAACTCTGAGGCTTGCCCCTGAGATTCGTTTTCTTAGTTACCTTCTAATTACCGATGTATTTTGCGTACAAGCTGTGTGCGATGCTGGGGTCGTCAGTCCCGTGGATAATCGCTCGACCGTCGGGAAACACTGTCAGTTGGTGATCATTAATTTGTGCGCGCAGTAGGTAGGCATTGGCGGTTACCGTTCCGAATGTTTTGAGTTTGTCTGCTAGTTGGTCGAGTGAAACGGATTGTTCGTTGTGAAAATTGATTTGCACTGCATTACGTCCACAGAGTATCGCTGTCGAACTACCCTGTTGGGCCGCTAGCCATTTGAAATCGCGCTCATGACATGTCGGGCATGTCTTGAGGCCCAGCAACGAATCAAGCTTTACTTGTCTTACCCGGTTTTCCCATAAATCAAATACGTGCAGATAGGGGCTGATTTGATTTGCATTGCCACTTACGATTTTCAAGGCTTCGAGCGCTTGAATGGACGCTATTACATTGATGACAGATCCGAGGATACCCGCGGAATCACACGTCGGTGTGGTTCCAGGCGGCGGCGGACCGGCTTGCATCAGGCAGTGCAAGCAAGGCGTCTGTTGGGGAATAATGGTCATTGTCTGCCCTTCGCTACCGATGCAACCCCCGTAGATCCAGGGAATATTGAGTTTGATAGCGGCATCATTAATAAGAAAGCGGGTTTCAAAATTGTCGGTGCCGTCGACAATGCAATCAGCATCTTGCACGAGTTCGATGATATTGTCAGCTGAGATATGGCTGACAACCGCTTCGATTTTGATGTCCGAGTTGATTTCCTCTAAATGGGCTTTGGCAGCAACCGCTTTGGGAATTCCTGCGGCGACATCTTTTTCGGTGTATAACACCTGTCGCTGCAGATTATTCCATTCTAAGTAGTCACGGTCGATGATTCGTAGTTTTCCAACTCCCGCTCTCGCTAGCGTGTTGGCTAGCACACTGCCCAAAGCTCCACAGCCACAAATAACGATAGTGCTATCGCCAATTTGCCGCTGTCCGTCTTCACCTAGAGGCGTAAATCCACTTTGGCGGATGTAGCGATAGTTTTTTGAAGTGGGAGCTGACACGTGATTTTAGAGGTTAGGGGAAGTGGAAACCGTTACTTTAACATGTTTTCGAAGTCACTTTCAGACAACACC
>JABJJO010000034.1 GCA_018660825.1 Planctomycetaceae bacterium
AACAGGTCGGCAAGGCGTTGCAGTTGACCATGGTGGACGTGACCGATGTGGAGGATCGGCCGTCGCGCATGAGCATCGATGGCGAAGCAGTCAAGCCGGAGGATTACATGCCACTCATCCTGCTCAACCCGGAGTGGACAGTAGTCGGTGACACAAAAGAGGAAGCCCCCGAGGGCTGCCTGAGTTTCCCCGAGGTGTACGGTAACATCAATCGCCACGAGGAAATCGACGTGATGGCAATGGACGAAAAAGGAGAGGCTGTGGCCTTCCGCTGCGGCGGCCTGTTGGCGCGTGCCATCCAACACGAGTGGGATCACCTGCAGGGTATCCTGTTCATTGACCGGATGGACGCGATTACCCGCGCCGAGCTCAAGCCTGAGATTAACGCCATTCAGGTTGAAACCACGAAGGGGCTGGGCAATCAACGCTGAAGGGGGCTCTACCGCCTGACCCGAACATTTTGAAGCAACCTCAGGCTTCGCTGATATTTGCTATTGGCCATTCTACTGGCCTGCTCCGCTGCATCCAGTTCGCCTCCAGCCCGGTTGCGCTGCTCATAAGTCAATGGACTGCCCGGCTTCTTGGCTTGATCCACCATTACTCGCGCAGTTTCAAGTCGTTTCTTCTGGCGCAACATCATACCCCTTGTCATTTGAAGCACCTCGCCAAACTCCTTTTCAGCAACATCAAGTCGCCCCTGTTGTTGGTAGGCTTGACCGAGGTTTTGACGGGCATCAATGTAGCTTGGCTGCAGCCGAACCGCCTTGGTAAAGTAAAGAGCCGCCTTATTAAAGTTCCCTTTCATGGCAAACACGGTACCGAGGTTATTATATGTGTTCGGGTTGTCAGGGAAAATCTCGATGGACAACTCCAGGCAGCGGATCGCCTCGTTGTACTGCTTCTGATCCTTGCGAATGTTGCCAAGATTGTTGAGTGCCTCCGCGTATTTCGGAGTCACCTTAAGCGCCCGCTCGTATTCAGCAGCAGCCTTGTCGATTAACTGCGCATAGCCCTTGGCCTCCTCGATGGGGTCGAGATTTTCACGTTTGAGATTCTCACCCTTTAGCTTATAGGCAATGCCCATGTTGAAAAACACCTCCGGGTCTTCACCATTCTCGGCAAACTTGAGTGCCTCGTTGTACTTGGCCAGTGCGGCGTCCGGCTTGCCGGCGCTGATCAGCGTGTTGCCCTCGTCCATCAATGCCGCGACCTTGTCAGGATCGCCCAGCCGGTTATAGCCCTCACCCTCCAGTTTGATGGCGTTTAGCTCCGCCAGAATATCGTCAACCGACTCTTCACTATCGGCACCGGTGGATGACGGCAGCGCAGCATCGAGCTTCGGCGCAAGCGACTCGACAGCCAACCCAGTCGCGGCAGGCTCCGGATCCGGGATTGCAGACGACTCGGCAACCGGACTGGGCGAAACTGTATCCTGGCCCGGGTCGGACTGCTGTACCGACTGCTCCGAGCCGCACCCCCCAAGGAATACAACCAACGCAAGGCAACCTGAGGTCTTCTTTTTTTCCCAGCGGCACACGAGCCGAAAACATACCAGACTCGAGGCAAGCCGCAACGTTTATCCTTTAACTAAATCCCGATAATTTTGCGAACAGGCAACCCATCTGCGCACTCAACACGTTCGTTTTTGAGAAGATGAAAAAACTTTTCACCGAACCTTGAGCTCCCTCTGCCAAATGCTGTTGAACTTAAAAAAACAATTCATCTACAGGGCCAAATTAACTGTAGATTCCGACTTAGCTACTCTCTTGGAAAAGCAGGGGAAAAACTCGATAATTGCCAAATCAATTACCACAAAACTTTGATTGAACAACACTCTGTCTGATCGTATTTTCGCTTTGTGATGGTTAAGGAACGGGAGACCACCAGCCAAGCCAAAAGAACACCACGACAGCCTAGCTGGATATCTTACTCCTAGAAATTTGCTGTACGAACTTAATAGGTCCATCTTGCCGTTTAAACCACACTTGTAAGTTGCCCGAATTGTATGCGTACCCCAATTGCGACTCTTCTGTATGTTGGATCCATAGTCACACTCATCGTATTTTGCGTCGCGCTTCTATACTTCAGGTCATTTGACTTTTACTTTGGCACTGCCAAAAACCCCAGTGTGCCGGTGGCGACGGATAACAGACA
Organism: Planctomycetaceae bacterium; assembly: GCA_018660825.1. GTDB lineage: Bacteria > Planctomycetota > Planctomycetia > Pirellulales > Pirellulaceae > UBA721. The sequence continues at coordinate 2,155 of JABJJO010000034.1, forward strand.
TCTATCTGCTCCTGTCGTAATTGAGGCCAGAGGCAAGCGTTTTGAGTGGTCTTTTCTCTATCCGGGACAGGATGGCGAACTGGGCACATCCGATGACTTTCGTTCTCATAAGGAATTGCACCTACCGTTGGAAACGGACGTTGTACTCAAATTAGAAAGTGACGATTTCATCTACATAATGTCTAATCCCGAATTAAGATTGAAACAAATCGCCGTGCCGGAGCTCACCCACACCTTGAAATTTCACACGGCAAAGATTGGACCTTTTGAACTGTTGGCAGATCCATTGTGCGGCTGGCGACCGTTGCACGATGATTTGATGGGCCGTGTTATTATTCACTCGGTAACAGATTTCAACGACTGGTTCAAAAAAATGGTTGCAGGACCAATTACGAATCAATAATATTTACTACATTTACTGCGAAACAAAACCATCCCGTCGGCTTAGCTCCCTTAACCGACGGAGCTTTTCTTTGCCGTCAATGTAACCTTTATTCCAGGAAAACCCATACTTGGAATTTTATATTATGAGTTCACGCAAATCTAGATTACTCCCAATTGGGATCACTATGGTTGTTCTTATTGCGATCGCCACTTACTTCAAGTTCAACCAAAGCGAACAGGACAAGTCAGAAGGTATAACTCTAAGCAAGGAACCCCTACCGGTGTTGGGGCTATTACCTGAATTCGAGTTAACCGACCAGGCCGTTGAGACGTTTGGTTCGCGTCAATTGCGCGGCAAAGCTTGGATCGCAAATTTTATTTTTACACGATGCTCGGTCACCTGCCCTGCGCAGACAGCGAAAATAAGCGAGCTCCAGAAGCAGTTACAGGATAGTCCGCTTTGGGACGAAATTCGGCTTGTCAGTTTCACGGTTGACCCAGAACATGACACGCCGCAAGTGCTTAGCGAGTATGCGAAAAACGCCAACGCTGATGTTCATCACTGGAAGTTCCTCACAGGTGAGCGTGAAGCTATTTGGAGACTAAGCAAGGACGGTTTCAAACTGCCGGTTAGTGAAAATACTGATCCCGCAATAGTCATCACACACAGTCCAAAAGTTATGTTGATTGATCCTTACTTGCGAATCCGAGGAATCTACGATGTCACTTCCAAGGAGGGATTGGCACGTTTACGTCACGGTTTGGACCAAGTATTAGTGGAGAAAGTGGCCGAGCCTGAAGAGGCCACCAACCCACCATGGCTTGAAGGTCGCCGCGAGGCACAACTCAAGACTGTGGACAAATTCAAGGTGGTTCACGACTTTAACTTCACCGACGCTATCGAAGAGAGTGGCATTCTCTTCCGCAACAAGATTGTGGATGATGTGGGAAAAAACTACAAACCCGTCCATTATGACCACGGCAATGGCTTGGCCATCGCCGATGTTGACGGAGACGGCAATCTTGACCTTTACTTTGTAACCCAAGCTGGTGCCAACGGACTGTGGAGGAATCTAGGTAACGGTCGGTTTGAGGACATCACCGAACAAGCCGGTGTGGCGGTTGAAGATAAGATAGGTGTTACGGCCTCCTTTGCGGATATCGATAACGACGGCGATCCCGATCTCTACACAACCACAGTGCGAGGCGGTAACATGCTCTTTGAAAACCTTGGTGACGGCCAATTCAAAGATATCTCACAAGCATCGGGACTCAACCACAAGGGGCACTCCTCCGCAGCCGTGTTTTTTGATTACAACCGCGACGGGCTTATCGATGTCTACCTGACAAACGTAGGCAAATATACTTCGGATAAAGTTTTAATAGTTACGATGGAGCAAGCCCGAGGTGAGAAAGAGGCAGAATATAAGTTCTTCTCAGGCCTTGATGATGCATTTTCGGGCCATCTACCCGCAAAAAAACGGAGTGAGGGAAGTATCTTGTTCAAGAATCTGGGTAACAATCGGTTCGAAGACATTTCGAAGAAAGTCAAGTTGCAGGACGAAAGTTGGACCGGCGATGCCACTCCCGTTGATTTCAATCAGGACGGATGGATCGACCTATACGTGTTAAACATGCAAGGAGACGACCAGTATTATGTCAATGTCGAGGGCGAGTATTTCGAGAAAAAAAGCCGTGAGGTTTTTCCACTCACACCGTGGGGAGCGATGGGAGTTAAAACGTTCGACTTCGAAAATGATGGTGACATGGACCTGTTCATCACGGATATGCACTCCGACATGAGTGAACAAGTCGGGCCTGAGCGTGAAAGTTACAAGTCCAGGCAGCAGTGGCCTGAAAGTATGCTACTCACCCAAGGCAAGAGCATCTGGGGGAACGCCTTCTACCGGAACAATGGCAAAGGAAATTTTGAAGAAGTGTCTGATCAAATCGGAGCCGAAAATTACTGGCCCTGGGGCATTAGCGTTGGAGATCTCAATGCCGATGGCTTTGATGATGTGTTCATCGCTTCCAGTATGAATTTTCCGTTTCGGTATGCTGTTAATAGTTTACTATTGAACAATCAGGGTTCGGAATTTTTAAGTAGCGAATTCATACTTGGAGTTGAACCGAGACCCGATGGGCGTTTCGCCGAGCCTTGGTTTGAACTCGACTGCGATGGTGAGGATAAAGACCACGCGCTGGCAAAAGGTCGATCGGGCCGTGTAGTAGTTTGGTCGGCATTGGGTACGCGATCATCGGTGATGTTCGATCTAGATAATGATGGCGACCTGGACATCGTAACCAACGAATTTAATTCCCGTCCCATGGTGCTGATCAGTAATCTATCCGAAAAGCACGACAAGTTGAATTATCTGAAAGTGAAACTAGTTGGTGAAAAATCGAATCGAGACGGGTTAGGTGCAGTGGTTAGAGTTCGCGCTGGTTCGCAAACGTATATGAAAGTACACGATGGGCAGTCGGGATATATGTCGCAAAGCCTCTATCCTCTCTACTTCGGTCTAAACGAGGTAACGAACGTCGATGAAATCAAAGTCACTTGGCCATCCGGCAACAAACAAACGGTGGCGGGCCCAATTGATGTGAATAGAACGATTGAGGTTAAGGAGAAATAATCACGCGGGAGACTGACCGGGTCATGCCTCAGCTAATCAGGAATGGGGCGATATCCTGCATTGACGAACTCTTTAGCCCGTGGCCGAAAAAACTCATCGAATTCCGGATCGGGACAAGCGAGCGAATTCCTTGTCGAATCCAGATTACCGTTAAGATCAATCGTATCGCCGTTAAGGAAGCAACGGCGAACTATACACGTGTCTTTAATGTCTACTTCGTAGCGGCCTCCTGTTGGCCAACCACCCTTTGCGTTGTTCATCCAAAAGATCGAGTCCTCGTAGATACTTCCAGCGCCGGAATCGTCTACACCGTTTCTATTCCCCGTAAACGTACAACGCCGGACAATCACTTTCGAACCCGGAAACAGCGTAAGAGCTCCCGCACCGTGCTTAGGCTTCCATTTACCGACCTTGGCGCTTCGCTCATCCAGAGGGCCGTTTGACATGTTATCCACGAACAGGCAGTTCTCAATGACGGCAGAACTCCCCCATAACAAATCGACTGCCGAACCGGTGACCGGGCAACGGTTGTTGCGGAAGATACAGTTTTTAAGCAGCACGGAACCTTCCATATAATCACGGTGATCAATAGAAACCCCTCCGCCACAGGGACTGGAATAGTTATTGTACACCTCAACATTTTCAATTGTGGGATAGGAACGTCCAAATATTTTGATCCCACCGCCATCGGTATGGAAGTACATGTTTTTATTTATATCTAATCGGGGCTCCGAAAGCTCAGGTTGAATCAATCCCGATTCGCTTGATCCCGTGACAAAATTGTTCGCCCCCGTAATCTTGAATCCTCGGAAAACTGTGTTTCGAGTAATTCCGTCGCCAAAATAAACCACGTGGTTCACAACCGACGGAAAACCTTCATGCTTTTTGTTGGCAATATCGGGATTGGCAGCAGTCAGGATAACCTCTCCGACCGCCTCAAGCGTGATTCCGTCATGCCGCTCATTTAGCCAAATCAACGCTTGGCCATGTTGGCGGGGGCGATACACGCCTGCATGGACCTTGACATGTTTCTGGCCCGTGTCGTTAGCGACTGCATCGAGAACAGCTTGGATATCGTTGCCCGGATAAACGTCACACAAGGAATGGATACTCGGTTTATCTGTGGAACTGTTTGAGCACCCACTCAAACAGCCGGTAATCAAGACAATGAGAGCAACGCCGTTAGAAAGTGCAGGCAGTAATCCAACAAACCAATTTCCTTGTTCGGATTGAGTCATGACGGTTTGATCCGTTAGCGCTAAAATACCTATCGTTGACTGGCTAGTAAAGCGAAAGCGGCCGGGGATTCAACCACTAAAGGCAATCAAATCTTGGGCAATTGCAATCATAGTCCTCAAACTAAATCACGTTGACCAGTCAAAGCTAATTCAGCGCTTGGCCTAGTGCACTTAACGCGGTTAGCATTCGCGCCGGTATAAAGATACTTAGAGTGATGTTGCGAAAAATCATTTTTTCTGTAGTCGCCATTGGCTTTACCGCCT
>JABJJO010000176.1 GCA_018660825.1 Planctomycetaceae bacterium
ACTGTTTCTATTGGGGTACTAATCAATTTATTGTGCAGCGAGCGTTAGGCGCCGTTAGTGATAAAGAAGCTCGAGCCGGAATCATTTCAGCGGGTTTTCTAAAGCTAACCATCCCCTTCTTCTCGATTGCAACTGGTGTCTGTGCCTATTATCTGCTGATGAATGAAGCCACGGGGGAAGCAGCACAAGCGATGGTAAATGACATTGCCCCTGACACCGTTTTTCCAAAATTAGTCACACGATTTATTTCGCCCATCGGCTTTGGATTAGTTGGTTTAATTGCCGCCGGCGTCATTGGTGCAATCCTCTCCTCCATCGATTCGATGATGAATTCAGCAGCAACAATCATTTCCGTCGACATTTATAAACGATATTTTCGCAAAGATGCATCCGATCGAGAGCTCATCATCGCGGGCCGCGTCACCATCGTCGTTTTAATGATCACAGCAATCCTCATGGCGATATTTGTCATGGATCCTAATTCCAACGAGAACTTCTTCTTGCAGATCGCAAACTATCAAAACTATCTCACCCCGGGACTGCTCGTCGCTTTTGTGTTAGGTATATTTTGGAAACGAGGAACTGCCCCGGCAGCGTTTTATACGATCCTTGCGGGGATTGTGCTCTCGTGGGTCGTCGTCCAAGTTTACGACAGTGACATGCCCCGACCGCTTTATGACATCGCATTAGATCGAGCAAGCGTGTCTGATTTTCATGCCGGTAATTTTGTGCCCGCAGGATATCTGGACCAAAACGTACACGACATGAGCCAAGATGAGTTCGATGCATTTATTGCGAAGGACATTCGTCCCAATATTTCAGCCCTGCAAAAAATGTTTGGGCCAACGCTTAACTTCTTCCATCGAGTCGTTTTTGTCCTCGGTCTTTCCGCAATCGTATTTGTCATTATTAGCTTAATGACGCCCATGGATACCAAAAAATCTCAGCTTACGTGGACTGGACTTGGCGGTCATCAACCAACACGCTTAAAGGCACTCGCTAAAACACTCTGTCTGTCCCTTTTAATTTTTGCACTCCTTGGATGGCTCACCGATCAGACGTTCCGTGGTCGAGACTTGCTGACGCCAACTCTAGCAGCCTGTTTTGCAGCATTCTGGACTCTCGGAGTCTATGGCTGTGAAATACTCGGGAAATTCAAAACTGACGATAGCGGGATGTCTCGTGGTCAATACATTCTCCGCAGCGACTTAACCTACGCGGGTCTGCTAGCGGCAACCGCAATGTTCATGATGTACTTTTTCTTTTAATCCCACCAAAACCCCACCTTCTTTTTTCAGAGACAGAGGCAATAGCTAAACAGAAACATACGGTAGGTAAAATACGATGACCTCGCAAAAACAAACACGACGTGCCGTTCTTAAAACACTAGCGGCAACTCCGGTTCTCACAAGTCTAAGCGCACTGGACTCATGGGCAGCGACCACACTTGCTGAAACGGGAAAGCGCCCTCGTGTCGCTGCCATCTACACTTCATTTACATATCGCAGCCATGCACATGTACTACTCGAGAACTTCTTGGAGCCTTATTTATTTTGCGGCAAAAAAACAGACCCAGGAGTTGAAGTCGTCAGTTTGTATCGCGACCAGCAACCTGACGGTGACATGACGGACCAAATCTCTAAGAAATATGGGATTCCAGTTTTTAAGACGATTCGTGAAGCCGTTTGTGTCGGCGGTGATACATTGGCGGTCGATGCGGTACTATCGATCGCCGAACATGGAGACTACCCAGTCAATGATCGTGGTCAACGGATGTATCCACGCAAGAAATTTTTTGATCAAATCGTAGCTGTCATGAAGGAATCGAAAAGGTTCGTGCCACTATTTAACGATAAGCATCTGAGCTATCGGTTTGATTGGGCCCAAGAAATGGTCGCCACAGCACAGCAATATAACATTCCCTTTCTCGCTGGTAGCAGTGTTCCACTAGCTCAACGCAAACCGGCAATTAAAATCAAAAAAGGTACACGCATTGTACAAGCCATTTCCATTCATGGTGGACCTGTCGAATCCTATGATTTCCATGCATTAGAGGTTTTGCAATCGATGGTTGAAAATCGCCGGGGTGGTGAAACAGGGGTCAAACGATTGACGTTTTACGAGGGTGACCAAGTATATCAAGCAGCCAAAGCTGGAATTTTCGATATGGAATTAGCCGATGCGGCGATGACAGCGGAATTAGGGCATTCAATTGGTGATTTCGGCAAACTCGAGGGTGAAGATCAAATCACGCCACACGCCATTGTCTACGATTATGTAGATGGCCTCAAAGCGACTATTTTACGCGTGGGAAAAAGTAGCACACGATGGAATTTTGCTTGTCGCATCAAAGGTAGTGCAACCCCGCTGGCAACGAGTTTTTATGTTGGACCATGGCAAAATCGCAATCTATTTAAAGCTCTCGCCCACTCCATTCAAACACACTTCCGCAACGGCTCAGCGCCCTACCCTGTCGAACGGACACTACTGGTGTCTGGGATGCTGGATTCTGCCATGCAAGGACGTCTCGCTACGGGACACCCGCTGCATACAAATCATCTTCATATCTCCTACAAAAGTCCCGACCATTCAGCCTTGCGCGAAAACGGAGACTCGTGGGAATTAATAACAGAAGCAACCCCCGAGCCCGAGCGATTTGATAATGGGTTACCAGCAGATCTAAAATAATAGAACGGGCTAACGTTATTATGCAACCACTCAATTGGTCAATCATTGGACTCGGACGTTTCGGGAAGATTCATGCCGAAACAGTCCGTGAGATAACTGGCGTGCGTTTACATTCAGCCTGTTCTCGAAACCCGCAGACATTACAATCTCACGCTAGCGACCTGCAACTCACAAACACGACAACGGATTATCAGGATATTATTGCTGACCCGGCAGTCGATGTGGTCTCGATTGTGACACATTGGGAAGATCATTTTCAAGTTGCAATCGATGCTCTGCAAGCAGGTAAGCACGTGCTGCTCGAAAAGCCAATGGCCGCGACACTTGAACAATGTCGGGCGATCCAAGAGTGTGCACAACACAGCGACGGCAAATTTATGGTCGGCCATATATGCCGCTTCGACCCCCGTTATGCGCTTGCACGTGAGTCCATTATGGCTGGCGATATTGGAACGATTTGCTCCATACATGCCTGCCGCAATTTACCCACAGTCGCAGGAAATATTCGCCTCGATAAAATCTCTCCCATGATCGGTGATGGTATCCATGATCTAGATGTGGTGATGTGGATGCTCGGCAGAAGGCCACTGAGCGTAATGGCAAAAAATGTACGCGTCCACAATTTCAAATACCCTGATATATCATGGGCCATGTTTGACTTTTCAGATCCAGCGGCGGACCACGAAACGATCGCTGTTATTGAAACCAATTGGGCGTTACCCCCAAACACTCCCACCGTTATCGACGCACAAATGGACATCGTGGGAACTGCCGGTCAAATCAGTATCAATTGCAGTGAAACCGGACTCAAAGTGCAAACACTCGAGGAAACAAAATATAAAGATACAATGTATTGGCCGCAGGTCACCGACCAACGGCGAACAGGGATACTAAAGTCGGAATTAGAGTATTTCGCCAAATGCATCCACCACGACCTGCCTATCAACATGATTACTGCAGAGGAAGCACGGCAAGCGATGGAAATCGTTTTATGGGCTGAAAAATCTGCTCAAAGTGGGCAGCTTCTTCAGATTTCACCCTCAGAGTGATTTTTCCAAACACCCATGATTCTCAACGGATTGTTCTCCGATATTAAACCAACATTTGAACTCGCCAAACTCCCGCGGTAGTATTATCCTGAAGAGTTCAGGCAACCGGAAGTTATGTTACAGAACCCGTTGGGCTAGGCCACGCATTCCTGACGATTTCACACAATTTTTTACCACACGAATCCAATTACATGATCCACCGCTTATACATCGAAACGGTCGGCTGTCAAATGAATATGCTTGACAGTGAAATGGTCGTTGCCGACCTGCGCAAGCACGGGTATGAATTAACCAATGATGTAAAGCAAGCAGATACAATTCTCTACAACACCTGCAGTGTCAGAGCTCATGCTGAAGACAAAGTTTACAGTGCTCTTGGAAGGCTAAAGCTGTTGAAGCGTCGTCATCCCGAAAAGATCATTGGAGTCATGGGATGTATGGCACAAAAAGACCAGACCACAATTTTTGATCGAGCGCCGTATGTCGATTTAATTGTCGGACCAGGTCAGTTGCAGGAAATACCCGGCTTGATTGAAAAGATCCGAGCCGGCGGAGAGCATGAGATGGCAGTGGGACTAGGTCGCCGCGATGGTTCGCAAGATGACATCCGTAAAAGTCATGTTACGTTTGACCCGCTGCGTGATCCGACGATGCGACCGACACCCTATCAGGCTTATCTACGAATCCAAATTGGGTGTGATAAATTTTGCACCTACTGTGTTGTCCCTAATACCCGCGGACCGGAGCAGGGCCGTCCACCTGCGATGATCGTCGATGAAGCTCGGTTATTGGCTGAGCAAGGTTGCCTTGAAATCACACTTCTGGGACAAACCGTCAATAGCTACAGCTACACAGCCGACGGGAAAACAACCGACTTGGCAGCCCTACTTGAAATGCTACATGAAGTTGAGGGAATCAAGCGAATAAAGTTCGTCACCAATTACCCTAAAGATATGGGACGGAATTTATTAGAGACTATTAATAACCTCGACAAAGTCTCGCCCTATTTACATGTCCCTTTGCAGCATGGCAGTAACGAAGTTCTCCAACGAATGAAGCGTGGGTATACGGTGGAAGATTATCGAGACATGATGCATCGCATCTGGGACATTGTTCCAGACGCCGCTATTTCAAGTGACTTTATTGTTGGTTTTTGCGGTGAAACCGACGCTGAGTTTCAGACGTGTATTGATTCTATTCGTGAATACCGATTCAAAAACAGTTTCATCTTTAAGTACAGCGAACGCGAAGGTACTAAAGCTCAGGACATCATGATTGACGATGTGCCCTATGACGTCAAACAAGCACGCAACAATGAACTGCTCGAAGTACAAAATGAAATCAGCGAAACTGAGAACATTAAATTTATCGGCAAACCTGTCGCAGTGTTAGTCGAAGGCCGCAGCAAAAAATCAGAGCAGTTTGAAGAAGCCGGAAAACCGATCCAGATGGTTGGCCGGACCCACTGTGACCGAATTGTCGTATTTGAAGGTAACGACCGTCAGGCTGGGAAAATTCTGCCGGTGACAATTTTTGAAACAACACCCTTTACCATGTTTGGCACAGTGGTAACGGAGCATGTCGGACCAGAAGTGTTTTCACTTTAGTCGGAAATTCTTCGCGGCAAGGGAAGCGGGAAAAAACAATGGTACGAGTCGTTTTAGCAATGTCCGGTGGCGTCGATAGCAGCGTCGCAGCTCATTTATTGTTAGAACAAGGACACGATGTCATCGGTGTTTTCATGCGTCATGGCGAAGAATCTGCTCAGTCCTGTGAATTAGACGATCCGGCTGATAATCCACTGTTGCCGCTGCTGCAAAACCGTGCTGACCATAAACAGGGGTGTTGCAGTGCCGCGGACGCGGAAGATGCTCGACGCGTAGCCGACAAGCTGTCCATCCCGTTTTATGCACTCAACTTACAAAAAGATTTCCGCCGCATCATCGACTATTTTGTCGCAGAATATACTATTGGTCGCACGCCCAATCCTTGCGTCATGTGTAACAATTGGATCAAGTTTGGAAAGCTATTTGAATATGCCGACAGTGTTGGTGCCCAATACGTTGCAACCGGACATTATGCGAGACTGATCCCCGCTGCCAACACAACAGATCTTCCTCGGTTAGCGAGAGGCATTGATGGCACGAAGGATCAAGCATATGTGTTGTTTGGTATCGAACAAAATTACCTGCGGCGAATGATGCTGCCTGTTGGCGATTATCCCAAAACAAAAATACGGGCACTCGCTGCTGGATTGGACCTGAGAGTTGCTGATAAAAAAGACAGCCAGGAAATCTGTTTTGTGACATCTGGACATCATGGTGAATTTGTACGTCAGCGGCGCGGCAACACCGATTTGTCTGGCGATATCATTACTACCAACGGCACGGTCGTTGGACAGCACGATGGCATCGAACAGTTCACAGTAGGACAACGCAAAGGGCTGGGCGTAGCGCTGGGCGAACCACACTATATTGTTCGTATCGATGCCCCGCAGCGACAAGTTATCATTGGTGAGATTTCTGAATTGGCCCAAAGTTCACTTACGGCTGACCGCACCAATTGGCTTGTTGATATGCCTCTTAACGAACCGTTTAAATGCCAAACTCAGATTCGTTACAATAGCGCTGCTCGTACTGCAACCGCTTCGATCAATCACGACGGCGTTTTGCATATTGAATTTGATGAACCCTGCGATGCGATAGCTCCCGGACAAGCCGTTGTCTGTTTCGATGGTGATGTCGTACTCGGCGGCGGCTGGATTCTGTAAGAACTACCGGCACATAAATTTTAAAAGATACGAACCATGGGGACATCTCCAATAACGGGCAATCTCACCTAAGCCCCTACTATTACATTAACTAACTATCTTTATAATAAAGATCGCTTCGGTACTTTTTCCCCTTACGGTGACACCATTTATGGATCCTGGATTACAAAATCGCGCTGATAAAATCCGCAATCAGTTATTGCATTTGCGCGACAGCCTTTGACTACACTGCGAAAGCAGTTGAAATCACCGCAATCGAGTTAAAAATGGGGAAAGCTGGATTCTGGGATAATCAAGAAACCGCTCAGCAACTCGTGGTGGAGCTCAAGCAACTTAAAACAGTTGTTTCGCCACTTGAAGATCTAGATACAGCGTCCGCAGATCTCACGGAACTGCTGGAAATGGGTGAAGATGATCAGGAGATCGCCGCTGAGGTAACTACGGAAATTAACCGCTTGGAAGTGCTGGTCAATGAACTCGAGTTGAAGTCAATGCTAAGCGGTCCTCATGACCAATCTGGGGCCATCATGACGATCAATGCGCGTGATGGCGGCACAGATGCTAACGACTGGGCCGAAATGATGCTCCGCATGTATACCCAATGGGCAAATCACAATGACTATTCAATCGGCTTGATGGACCGCAATGACAACGATGTTGCTGGTATTAACAGCGTCACCATCAGTATTCGCGGGCCGTTCGCTTATGGGTATTTAAAAGGCGAAACCGGTATTCATCGACTTGTTCGAATTAGTCCGTTTAACTCTGAAGGCAAACGACAGACCAGTTTTGCAGCAATCGACGTATCACCCGAAATCGCCGATAGCGTTGAGATCGAAGTCGATGAGAACGAAGTTCGCGAGGACACTTACCGGGCTAGCGGAGCAGGCGGTCAGCATGTGAATAAGACCGATAGCGCCATTCGTTTGACACATGAGCCAACTGGAATTGTTGTACAATGTCAAAATGACAGAAGTCAGCATAAAAATCGGGCTGCCGCCTATAAGATGTTACGTGCACGGCTCGCTCGCGTCGAAGAAGAGAAACGGGAAGCGGAACAAGCTCAAAAATATCTAAGTAAAGCCCGTGTTGGATTTGGTTCCCAGATAAGGAATTATTTCTTGCATCCCGACCAACGTGTTAAGGATGCACGCACCGGATACAGCGAAGGTAATTTCCATAACGTTTTGGATGGTGATATTCAAGGCTTTCTAGATTCATTTCTTCGTTGGCGTATTGGACAAGAATAGAGTAGAATTCGACGCAGTAACTACTGGTGATATTCCTTGCAATGCTATCCTAAAATTACTATTACAGCGTTTGCTCGAAGTCGAATTGTTCCGTGAAGGAATAAAGAAAGAAAATTATGTCAGAATTGGAAAACCTAGAGTCCATTGGACCCGACGCCACCGGACTACGTATTAGTATGGTTTGGGAAAACGAACGTTTCAAACACTGTGTCGATTGGGTCGCGGGCGATCAAGCATTTCGTATTTTAGAAAGTGTTGAAGGAGACGAAAAGGAATTGTGGCCTCCTAGTCCCGCATTGCAACAACTCACCTTAGAACAACGAACACAAAGTCGTCAAGTTGGTCTGATCGTCGGAATGGCTGGAAACAGTCATTGGTCTGTTGCTATTGAAAATGATCCTCGCGACCGATCCATGCTATTTGAAGTTGCTTGTCGAGTAGCTGATACCGAAGCTGGCAGCTTAACGACAACGTACAAATCCATGGTGCCTGTGAAAATCATCGATCCAATTGAACGCGTCGCTGAGCTTTCAATCGCTGGACGCAAATGTCGCATTAAAGTTGAATCGACTGGTCGCGGAGAATTGGATGAGCTTAAAATCGACGGGAACATCATCACGATCACTCCCACCGAAATGCCAGAGACTTGGCCGGCAACCGTCGAATGGAAATATCGGCTGTTTGGTTAAAACTTGGTCGCAATAAAATCGAAATTGATCGAATCGTCACCCTTGATAAACAACGATGCTGCGATCAAAATATGAGCTAACTGTCTAATAAAATTGAACCACAAACACGGAACCAATTATGGTCTTTGAACATATTGAGAATCTTAAAAATGCCTACACCGACAAAAATGTAATTGTCGATGCAGATCGCCCAGAACTCGGAAGATTTCAAGGGCTTACTGGTACGGTTAGGACAGTTAATATGAGTGGACGGGCCTTGGTTGAATTTGATGGCCATAAGAACATCGGTTGGTTCGATATTGATGTTGATTTTTTGAAGCTCGTCGACAAGCCGACTCCTGCGGAGACACCAGTAGCTTCACCGGCGGATAAAAAGCCCGCCGCGACTGAAAAGCCCGCCGCGGCAAAACCGGACGCCGCGCCAACAGACCCTTCTAAAATGAACGTTGCAGATATGCTCGCAGCCGCTCGAGGTGAGTCTGCAACGCCCACTGCCACAGAAGAACCTGCCGCAGAAGATGAAAAACCAACTGCCGCTGCTACCAATCCAGCTAGTATGAGTGTCGCTGAGATGCTTGCCGCCGCTCGAGATGAATCCGCTGCGCCTGCTGCTGCCGAAGAACCTGCTGCCGAAGAACCTGCTGCCGAAGAACCTGCTGCCGAAGAACCTGCTGCCGAAGAACCTGCTG
>JABJJO010000180.1 GCA_018660825.1 Planctomycetaceae bacterium
AGCATGGACAACAGCGCGGACCTCAAGCTCAATACGGTCAACAGCGCGGACCTCAACGAGGACCACAGGCTAAAGGCGGACCACAACGAGGACCCCAAGCTCAGCATGGACAACAGCGCGGACCTCAAGCTCAATACGGTCAACAGCGCGGACCTCAACGAGGACCACAGGCTAAAGGCGGACCACAACGAGGACCCCAAGCTCAGCAGCGCGGACCTCAAGCTCAACATTATCAACAGCGCGGACCTCAAGCTCAGCAGGGACCTCCTTGGATGCGAGGTCGTTCACAGGGTGGCCCTCAAGGTCGACCAAAACGCTAAACGCACCGATAACGCAATAACTCAACAAAGGCTTATCTATTAAATAGATGAGCCTTTGTTGTTGCTGTTCTATAGATAAGCCGTTTTCGACCCTAATTGAGGGAGGATGAGACGTTTATTGTTGTATTATTTGTTTTAACACCATAAAATTGTAAGTATCAATTGTGTAAGTAGTCGTTAATTTATATGTAGCGTTGTGTAGGCATATAGACGGCTGGGAACTAGTAACTGCATGTTTTTATGGAACAGAAGGTCATCATGAATCGAATTGTCGTGATCGGGTTGGCTGTCGCTGGGATGATGTTTGCCAATAATTCTCTTATTGGTGAAACAATTGACAACGTCCTAAAGACGGAAAACACTCAACTTGGTGTTTCTCGTTCGTCTGTTGGGTTTGTAGATGACATGGCATTCATCCGCCGAGCGAGTGTTGATCTAATCGGACGAATTCCAGATCTAGTTGAAGTCCATGAATTTCAGTCATGGCCAGTTGCAACTCGCCGCGAACAGTTACTTGACAAGTTGATTGCTCACCCCCGATTTGCGGATCGTTGGACTGTTTTCTTTGCCGACCTATTGCGTCTTCGTAGTGCTGCCGACGGCGGCGCCGCGTTAGTCGCTCATGTTCATAGAGCCATCAGCGAAGATCAGCCTTATAACGAACTCGCTTCTGCCTTGATTTCAACTAATGGTAAAGCAGGTCGATCTCCTGAAGTTGGATTTCTGTTAGGCGATAATGCGGAACCCATGGCTATGGCAAGCGTAACATCACAGGTGTTTCTGGGTGTGCGGATAAGTTGTGCTCAATGTCACAATCACCCATTCGACGTTTGGACACGGCGAGATTTTTATGCGATGGCTGCTTATTTTGGAAAGACTCGTCGTTTCCAAAGCAATTTTACACGCGTTGTATATACATCGGAAACCGATCAAACATCGATCAAGTGGCCACCCGAGGACGAGGCAGAAACGAGTGAACGGCGTTTTCTCAAGCCATCTTTTCCGTTCCCGCTAATTGCTGCGGATGAACATCCGGAATTCATCACGCGTTACGAATCATTGCTTGCTGCAAAAGCAGCTCAACTAGCCCAAGCAGAAAATGCAGCCCCATCATTAAATGATCTACTTTCAGATGCTGACGATAAAGTAAAAGCTGCAACTTCCAAAGGGGTTGATGCTGGAGTCGCTGAAGCCGCCGCCGAGATTTCCAAAATCGATGTTACCGGTAGTCTCTATCGCCGTAGTGAGTACCGCGAGCAATTAGCCGCACATATCACGAGTCCAAGAAATCGATTATTTGCAGAATCATTTGTGAATCGAGTTTGGAAGAAGATGGTTGGACGTGGGTTTGTCGAACCCGTTGACGACTTTCGTGGAGACAATCCAGCCAGTCACCCAGAGACGCTTGCATTCCTTGCGGATGAATTCGTTGCCCACGGTTATAGCTTTAAGTCATTAGTGAAAATGATTGCCTTATCAGACGTGTACCAGCAAAAACAGGCACCCTACGGAGTCGACACCATAGAGCAGGAAGCTCTAGAAGTTGCATTTCTCGCTAATCCGATGCGTCGAATGATAAGCGAATCACTTTATGACTCGATCGTCACAGCTGGGCATTTATTTGGCGTTAAACACAGTCCTGGTCAGAACGAGCGGGTTTATCAAGAGCAGATTCGTGTCCTTCTTAAGGATGGTGAGGGCAAAGCTGTTGGTCTTGGTGATGCCGTCGCCACTGCAGATGTCCAGAATCTAGCGGGCGAAACACCTGCCAAGGCAATGGAAAACCAAAACAGTCAGATGAAGAATAATTCGGGCGGTGCCTATCGCTTAGAAGAGGCAATAGAGCTCGATTTCGATGCGTTGTTAATGCAGGATGATGAAGTATCACTGGACAAAATGGTAGCCAAATCCGCTGAAGAGCTTGAAGCTGAACGAATGGCGATGCAACGGCCCACCAAAGCTCGTCCAGGTATGAAATACCAGACGAAGACAGTCACACGCACAGTGGACGATAATCCACGATTTAGTTCTTCACTAAGAATGGCAACACCGGCTCGCGAAGGACATTTCGTGCGTGTTTTCGGCCAACCATCTCGTGCGGATTTAGGCGAGAAGCGAGATGACACACCAACGATGCGACAGTCGCTAATGATGTTAAATGGTCGCTTAACCCATGAAGCATCACGAGTTGGAGATTTGGAACCGGTCCATACATTATTAGTGGGTGCCAAGCCGCAACTTGTCAAAGCAATTACGCTTGCCTACCACGAGATATACACACGCAACCCGACAGCGGCAGAAATCCAAGCAGGTCAACAAATTATAACCGAGGCTGCTAATGTGAAAGCTGGCTTTGCCGACTTACGATGGATTATGCTCAATAGCAACGAGTTTAGATTTATTCCATAACACACAAAAAAATTGAATCACGTAAAACAAAACAGAAATTTTTAGGTTTAGGTAAATAGGAGACTTCGAACGATGGCATGTCGAGAATATAGACTTAGTCGAAGAACGATGATCGGCGCGACGAGCGCGTCGATTTTGGGATTCAGTATCCGAGATCTATTAGCCTTTTCTGGCCAAGATCACAGTGCTAAGGCAGAGCACGTGATTTTGTTTTGGAATGGAGGTGGGATGTCCCATCTTGATACCTGGGATCCTAAACCCGGCCGTCCTACTCAAGGTGAATTCAATCCAATTTCCACCTCAGTTCCTGGAATGCAAATTTCGGAGATATTCCCCAAGCTATCTAAGCAGATGCATCATGCAGCGCTCGTTCGTTCAATTGCTGGTACTCAAGGGGCTCATGGTCGCGCAACTTACAATGTACAAACGAGTTATTTGCCAAGCACCAATTTGCGTCATCCGGGAGTTGGTTCTGTGGTCGTCCATGAATTGGACAACAACAGCGATCTACCTCCCTACATTACGATCAGTGGACAAGCTCGCCGCGCTGGCTACTTAGGTCAACGCTGTGAGGCTTATTATGTAGCAGCTCCTGGTGAAAAAGATCCTTACTTAGCCTTTCCTCAAGGCATCGGCCAAGTCCGCGGTGACCGTCGTTTGGAAGAGTTAGCCAAAATGAACAAACGCTTTGCGGTTAAAAAGGAAGATGCACGTCTGACGTCCACGCAAACGTCCATTGATGATGCTGTGCGACTTATGCGTTCACCAGCCTTGGAAGCGTTTGAACTTGATAAAATTGATGCCAAGACGCTTGCTCGCTATGGTGACACGAATTTTGGTCGCGGTGCATTAATGGCCAAGCGATTGGTCGAAAAAGGAGTTCGCTTTGTCCAAATCAACCGAGGTGGCTTTGATACTCACAGTAATAACTTCACTGCGATGGCCAACCACGGTGAAGTGATGGATCCTGCTTTGGCATCGTTGATCGAAGACTTGAGTGAGACTGGCATGTTAGAGAAGACGATGGTTATTATGCTCAGTGAGTTTGGCCGAACTCCTCGTATTAATGACAACGCTGGTCGTGATCACTGGGCTCCTGTGTTTAGTGGATTTATGGCTGGAGGAGGAATTAAAGGCGGTCAGGTTATTGGTTCATCTGACGAAGATGGCTTCATGCCAAAAGATCGACCTGTCCAAGTAGCTGATATCAATGCATCGATGTGTCATGCATTGGGTATCGATCATGAAAAGGAAGTCATGACTCCATTGCTACGTCCCATGAAGTTAGTTGATAACGGCAGTCCGATAATGGAGCTTTTTAGCTAGTCGAACAGTGCTGGTAAAGTGGACGTAATTAATTGGTTTTTAAGACAATCGGGCAGAGTCCAGTAATGGGGTGCTGGCCGATTTGTTGAATATGACTGTACCTACATATTGATCGAGGCTTTAACACACCATGCAGTACTTCTTTGTTCGCCCTTTATTCCGTCAATCGTTCCGTACTTCTACCCAAACAATTGTTTACAAATTGCTAATACTTGCAGTGGCAATTGGTAGCCTTTCTCAAACTGCCGTATTAATTGCGCAAGATACTGAATCGACTGAACCCGCGCGGCCAGCTTTACGAGGATCGTTGGTAGAAGACCGCGCAGCTCGTAAATTAATCGATGCTGGTGACGCTCGTTTAGATGCCGAGGAATCGAACAAAGCGCTGGAAATTTGGAAATCGGTAATCGAGCGGTATCCACGAAGTCGTGTGCGGTTTACTGCTCATATCCGGCTTGGTAAATACTACTTAGACCGTGAACGAGCCTACGACCGTGCTCGGACTCACTTTGAAGCAGTCACGACGGAAGACAATCGAGATGACGCTCAACGCGCCGAAGCAATGCTCAATGTGGGGATTTGCCATTATTGGTCACGGCTCTACGGTAAGTGTTTTCAAGTGATGCGGGATGTGATTGAAGTGTTTCCCGTTAGTCCCGAAGTGAATCAAGCGTATTACTATATCGGACTGGGGCATTTTCAGCAGGGACATTATAGTCGCGCAATCACAGCCTTGGAAAAGGTCGGGACAACCCTCACTGCTGAGGATAGCAATAACGAGAAATTAGAAGCGGCGAAGCGATTTTTTGTCAAAGTTGAAGACGCTGATCTCGCCGTTCTATCCTCGGAAGATAGCGTGGATGTGATTTGCAAATCATCTGGCGGAGATCAAGAAACGGTACAGTGTTTTCCAATAGGGCGTAACGTGCGGATCGTGCTGGGATCCATCCCGACCAGATTAGGTGTTCCGGTGTCGGGCAATGGTGTACTGGAAGTCAAAGGCGGTGATACGGTTGATATTCTTTACACCGACGCACACACCGCTGACAAAACAATCAATGTGGAAGTGTTGTCTACGGTGACTGTAGTTGGTGATGGGATTGTTCAAATAAAAGATGGTGCATTTGTTGAGGCAATCAAGGGAGTCGTGTTAGGCAAAACCGTTAACGTTGAAGTTGTTGATGCGGACCGTGACACAAGTGCTGAGGCTGATCAAGTGCAAGCGACGGTTTCGATTTACCGTCGCAAAACTGATGAAGAAATTGAGACGGAAACCGCAGATTTGATTGCTAAGCAAGAAATTCCAACGGATGATGAAGCAGCCAAGGCACTCATAGACGTCGAAGATCTGGCGATGTTTGAGGACGAGCAGAAAATTGATCGGTTTAAACTAATCGAATCGTTTGCCGTGACACTAACCGAAGTTGCAGTGCAGCGTGAACTGTCGACAAGACTTAATCTACAGCAGGAATCTGTCACCGACGAAGGCAATGACGACGGCAATGACGGTGACGACGGCAAGCAAAATCCGGACGGTGCAACGACTGCTGCGGATAATGGAGTGCAAACTGCAGAATCTACTCCTGCCCCCGTTTCATCAGCGATTCACAGTGGAGTGTTTCGAGCGACAGTTTCTGTGACACGAAACGATGCACCCGTTTCTGACCAGGTGCTGCAAGCATTACCGAGCGACCAAATACGAGTGACATACGAAGATAAACTCAACACCGGTGAAGGTGTTTCCATTCTGACTGCTAGCGGTCGTTGTTTAGAGGGGAATATCGGAGGTGTTCGAGTTACTCGAGCTCTTATTTCAGATCAGGCACTACGCGTACAGACGCAGTTGAAGACCGCGGACGCCTTAACTCGAATCGGAAACCGCTACAAAGAATTTGGTTTAGAGAAGAAGGCGTCGGAAAAATACAAACTCGCGCTACGCATCTGTGAAGATATGATGTCAGAAGTGCAGGGACTGCGAGGCCGCCTGTTGGAAGAAACCTATGTACAATTGTGGCACATTTACTTTGAAATGGACCGTTTGAATTTGGCTTCGGCGATGTGTGCTCGTTTACAAAGAGAATTCCCGTCGAGTGGGTTTGTCGATGATGCTCTATTGCAACTTGCTGATGTCGCTAGAGTCGAGGGCGATTTGAATCGTGCCATTGGTATATACACTCGACTTGTCAACATGAAGACCAGTCAACTTCGTGGTGAAGCACAGTTTGGAATTGCGGAGTGTTTTGAGTCGATGGCAGACGCACAGACCAACGAGGCTGCGGTAGCACAGTTGCACGACCGCGCGTTTCAGGAATTTAAGAAAGTATATGATCAGTTTCCCGAAAGTGGTCGTGTTGGCGAAGCTGTGGCAAAGATGGCGGATCACTACTATCAGCAAAAAGACTATGCGCGGGCGATTGATACTTTTGAAACTGTGTTGGACAGTCATCCCGACGCCAGGTTCTTAGATGTGATTCTATTCAATTATGGTCGCTGCTTGTTTCGCATGGATCGACAAGGCCCGGCGCGGCAGCGATTTGAACAGTTGATAGCAGATTTCCCTGAGAGTCAATTGGCACCGGATGCAAAGAAAATCGCTGAGGCTCTCAAGGGAGCTGGGTTTTAGCCAACGGTTGTAATGAACTTGAAATAGCAGATACACAAAATGAGAGGTAGTTGTGAAGAGCGGTTTTCCGCATCTTTCGACGAAACTAGGAACACGATAACAATGAATATTAAACGAATCCTGTTAGTAGTGATTGCAATTACCTTGGCGATTGGTGATTCTCCAATCCTGTTGCATGCCCAATCAACAGAGGCATCTGCAGAGACGGATAAAATCAATCAACAATTAAGTCAGATGGAATCGGAATTGGGGAAATTTAAGGATTCCTCACCGGAAGCAGCGGCATTAATGTTCCAGCTTGCCGAGCAATATTATCAACATGGGCGGTCGCTAGGTTTAGTTAGAATTTGTCAACGCTTTACGCAGGTTCACATTAATCACCCGCAGCACCAAGCGATGATGTTGCGGTTGATGGATGGTCAACAAGTGCTTTCGCGAAACAACGATCTAATAATATCCGCTCGGCAGTTTCTGCAGCGATATGCTAAATCGCCCAAGGCGGCCGAGATGGAAATTCGCTTAGCCGATGCACTACACCAAACACCAGATCGAGAAGCCGCTGCTAACGCCGCTGAAATAGTCTGGCAGCGTTATGGTAATAATCCTATTGGCAAGAAATATGTTCAACGGGCTGTTTATTTATTTCAGCTTCAGGGTGGTGTGACATTGCAGACCCATGCAGCGGAGTTATCCGAAGCGGCTTTCAATAAAATACCCAATGGTACGTTTGCTCAACAGATGGCAGAAAACGCAATTTATTTGTATGGGCGACTTTCCTTGCGAGTGGAATCGAATCGAGTGATTGCAAAATTGTTTCAGCGCAAATTAAGTGGCAATGCGGAACGACAGCGACAGTGGCACGTTACCACCGCATTGAATTATGAACAATTGCAGCAGTATACGAATGCCGCAGTTGCTTATCAACGTGCTGGGCAATTACGCGCTGACGCAGAGACACTTTACGGGCAAACGATCAATGTGTATCGCAGCGCCACAAATCCGGCTCAGACCGACACACTAGTACAACAGTTCAAGCGATTGTATCCGAACGATCAACGTAAGTGGTTATTGCAACAATATGCGGCAAACCAGTATCAAAATGCGATGAACAACGCCAAAGCATTGCAATTGATGCGTGAAGCGTTAGTCGGCGATGCGATAACTCACAATGCTGCGGGAGTGTTTATCGGACTTAACGGCACGGAATTACCTCGGTTGCAGGATACGGAACGCGTGTTTAGAGCAGCAATCGGAAA
>JABJJO010000126.1 GCA_018660825.1 Planctomycetaceae bacterium
CTGAAGAAGAAGCTCCAGCTGAAGAAGAAGCTCCAGCTGAAGAAGAAGCTCCAGCCGAAGAAGAAGCTCCAGCTGAAGAAGAAGCTCCAGCTGAAGAAGAAGCTCCAGCTGAAGAAGAAGCTCCAGCTGAAGAAGAAGCTCCAGCTGAAGAAGAAGCCGACGCAAGTGACTCCGAAGAGACTGACAACTAACCATACTTACGTGCACAGGTTCAGCAGCTGGCACAGCGGTATTTAACTAAAACTAGAACTGTTGTTTTAAAATTGCAAATAGAAAAAATCCTAGTAGGTCCAATTCCGTTTAGGGCTTTTTGATTTGCATACTAAGTGAGAAAGGCTCGACTTATAATGTCCGAAGAAGCAGCAACCATCGAAGTATCTGCAGAGATCAAGACGATGGGAGACCAACTTGTTGAAT
Source organism: Planctomycetaceae bacterium (assembly GCA_018660825.1). GTDB lineage: Bacteria > Planctomycetota > Planctomycetia > Pirellulales > Pirellulaceae > UBA721. Next base: position 418 of record JABJJO010000126.1, read on the forward strand.
TAACACTGAAACAGGCTAAAGAACTTAGCGATTACCTCAAAGACGAACATGGTATCGAAGCCGCCGCTGGTGGTGGAGTGATCATGGCCGCTGGTGGTGGACCTGGCGATGCCGGTGAAGCTGCAGAGCAGACCGAATTTGATGTAGTACTAACTAGTTTCGGTGAAAAGAAACTTAATGTCGTCAAGGAAGTCAAGAACATCACTGGCCAAAGCCTGATGGACTCGAAGAAACTTGTCGAAGGCGTGCCAGCCACCATCAAAGAAGGTGTTGACAAGGCAGAAGCCGAAGAAATTAAAGGCAAGCTGGAAGAAGCTGGCGGTGCTGTTGAATTGGAGTAACTCTTCAATTCAATACCTGCTGTATATTTAACGATTACACAGTTACACCAAATATACATATTTGGTCGACATTGAATTCGTTAAACGCGCATTCCAGGTGTTGGGTGATGCCCCAGTTCTAAACAGGACCGGATCTCACCCCTTTGATTTTCAACATTTTAAGTGGATTTTTTACAGTTGGAGAAGGTACACTACTTTGGTGTTTTTCCAATCGCACAACAACGATGTGAACCGACGTTTAATACAACTTGGCATCACAACATTCAATGTGCACTGTTGATTTCCTGTACTCGTTTTCGTAGGAAGCCCCAGATAGGGTTACCAAACCTAGCTTGAACAATTAGCTAGGGGACAATGAAAGGTGATCGTTTGACCCAGTTCCGTTTCGAGCGTGATTTTTTAAATAAAATCACAAGTCGAAAGAAGAACCACTGCAGGCGTTGCGCAAAGTGTGCGCGCTTCGGTCAATTTAACAGCAAGCAAACCCTTAATTGTGCGAACAATTATTTTCTTGTTCGATTCCACCTCATTAGATTTCCCCGTGCTACGTTACCCATGAATTTTATCATTGGTTTTTTCAAGTGCACCAAAAGTGACAACCGCGGCAGTTTGAACTGCGTTAATGCCACTACTTGTGTTTTACCTATCCAGTTTCTACCCAACTACCCTTTCGTCATCGCCGCCTAGTGATATTGAACGCTAGGCCTTTGTAACGTAATTAACATCGGAGCAACAACATGCCAACGCCAGCTATACGACGCTTAAGCCCAGTGAGTATACGTCGTTTTGGAAGCGGTCGTGAATACCCCGCCATTCCAGATTTAACTGCGATCCAGACGGATCATTACGGCAAATTCCAACAGGCGAATATCGATCCTGAAAAGCGTAAGCAATTAGGTTTGGAGGCAGTCCTGCAGGAAATATTTCCAATTGAGAGCTTTGACAAGCAAATCAACATGGAATATATCCGTTACGAATTGGGCAAGCCGCGTTACACACCCGATGAATGTCGTCAGTTGCGTTTGACCTACGGCTGTCCGCTCCGAGTATGGATGCGGTTAAACAAAGATGAGCCTGTCGAGGAAGATGTATATCTTGGTGATTTACCCGTGATGCTCGGTGGCGGTGAATTCATCATCAACGGAGCGGAACGCGTAGTAGTCAGCCAACTTCACCGTTCACCTGGTGTTGACTTTGTAATGGCGACCGAAGGTACGAGTGATCGCAAGTTACCGAGTTGCCGAGTCATTCCGGAGCGTGGTAGTTGGATTGAAATCAACGCGACCAAAAAAGACATCCTTAGCGTTCGCATTGATCAAAGCGGTAAATTCTCTGCGATGACGCTGTTGCGCGCGATGGCTCCTGAGTACAGTCGTGACGCTGACTTACTGCGTTGTTTTTATGAAACAGTTGTCGAATCTGTCAAAGATGGCCGCAGCGTCGGAAAAATTTTAGACAAGGTTACCGTTGACGACATTGTATATCCTGCCAAGAGTGAACACGCTGGGGAAATCATTCTCGAAGCTGGTCAGCAGATAACGCGTAACGCTGCGGAATTAATCTGCACTTCGGGACTCTCCAAAATCGAAGTCATGGACGCCCCCGGGACGCCTCTGATTATAAACAGCCTCAATGACGACACTACAGGCAGTCACGAAGAAGCTGTATTGCGAATCTACCAGCGATTGCGCCCTGGTAATCCTCCTAATCTTGAAAAAGCTCGGACATTATTCCAAGAGAAATTTTTTGATTCAAATCGTTACCGTTTGGGTCGCGTCGGTCGCTTCCGTATCAATCGCAAGTTGAAGCTCAACGTACCAGAAGCAGAAATGACACTTCGTCCTGACGACCTTATTGAATCCGTGTCCTATATTCTCAAACTCGCGGTTCAATCGGATGACGCACAAGTTGACGACATCGACAACTTGGCCAACCGTCGTTTACGAACGATTAGCGAACTAGCCGCAGATGAATTACGAAAAGGATTCCTTAAGTTACGTCGTACGGTTCAAGATCGCATGAATCTCAAGGATCAAGAGGACATGACTCCTCGCAATTTGATCAACCCTAAAAGTATCTCAGCAGCCATTGAATATTTCTTTGGTCGTGGTGAGCTATCACAGGTTGTTGACCAAACCAATCCGCTTAGTCAGTTGACACACGAGCGGCGATTGTCGGCATTGGGTCCTGGTGGTTTGAATCGAAAGCGAGCTGGTTTTGAAGTTCGCGACGTTCACATTTCGCACTATGGTCGAATTTGCCCCATCGAAACTCCTGAAGGTACTAACATTGGTCTGATTTCTAGCCTAGCCATCTACGCTACAGTCGATGACTATGGATTTTTAGTCACACCGTATCGTACTATCAAAAACGGAAAATTGACCGATGAAATTCGATATCTACGAGCGGACGAAGAAGCGGATGCATACGTTGCCCCAGCTGACGTGGACGTAGAAAACAACAAGATCGTTGGGCCGCACTTAATTGCTCGCCGTCGTGGTGACTTCGAGATGGTTCCGCCAGACCAAATTTCATTTATGGACGTTGCTCCAACTCAAATGATTGGTGTTTCCGCTGCCTTGATTCCATTTTTAGAGCACGACGATGCAAACCGTGCTTTGATGGGATCCAATATGCAGCGGCAAGCAGTTCCCTTGCTAGAAGCCGAACCACCGATCGTCGGTACGGGTATGGAACGTACGATTGCTCACAACACCAGTATGGTTGTTCGCACCAAACGTGCCGGTAAGGTTACCCAATGTGATGCTTTGAAAATCACTATTGGCAATACTGTTTACCCATTACAAAAATATGTTGGCCTCAATGAACGAACCTGTAACAACCAAAAGCCGATCGTCAATCTTGGCGACCAAGTTGAAGCGGGACAGGTCATCGCCGACGGTGCCGCTACTCGCTTAGGTGAACTCGCCTTGGGCCGCAACGTACTAGTAGGATTCATGTCCTTCGATGGGTACAACTATGAAGATGCTATCATCATCAGTGAAGAGCTCGTTAAGAACGATGCATACACATCCATTCATATCGAAGAATTTGATGTTGAGATTCGCGAGACCAAGCTTGGTCGAGAAGAATTCACTCGTGATATCCCGAACGTCAGCGACAAAATGCTGGCTGCATTAGATGACAGCGGTATTGTTCAAGTAGGAACCTACGTAACGCCCGGCGATATTCTAGTGGGCAAGGTCTCACCAAAAAGTAAAACTGAATTGACTCCGGAAGAAAAACTACTGCACGCTATTTTTGGTCGCGCAGGTGAAGACGTTAAAAATGACTCACTAACAGCTCCATCCGGAATTGAAGGAATTGTTATCAATACTGAGAAATTCTCACGCCGTATGAGTTTGTCCGACTTTGAACGTAAGGTGTTCGAAAAAGACTTAAAGGCTGCGGAACTTGAAGGAAACACGATCGTCGTCGGCCTATTCAAAGACATGATTGCGGAAATGGAGTCATCGCTCAGTCGTAAACTTTCCGATGAAGACGGAAATCCTTACACCGTCAACGATGACACTAAGTTTTTAGCCGAAATTGCCGAAGCTTTCCGCGTCGACTCTGTTACCAACGGCATGCGCAGTGACGATGGCATTAAGGCCATCAACAAAACCTACGCTTCCCATCGCGATGCCCTGCAGGCTGCGATTGACCAGCGTGACCGCACTCTCAACAGCATGAAACGAGGCGACGAACTTCGCAGTGGCGTTCTACAGATGGTCAAAATCTATATTGCTACCAAACGGACAATTTCCGTTGGTGACAAAATGGCGGGCCGCCACGGTAACAAGGGTGTAATTTCCAAAATCATGCCTGTCGAAGACATGCCTTATTTAGAAGACGGAACGCCGATTCAAATCATGTTGAATCCACTTGGTGTGCCTAGCCGTATGAATGTTGGGCAAATTTTAGAAACTCACCTGGGATGGGCTGGCTCTAAACTTGGTTTCCAAGCCATTACTCCGGTATTTGACGGAGCAACGGAAGAGGATATCAACGAGGTATTAGCAGAAGCTGGATTGCCTAGCCATGGTAAATCGTCTTTGTTTGATGGTCGCACCGGTGAGCAGTTCGAGCAAGAAACAACCGTTGGCTACATTTACATGCTCAAACTACATCACCTAGTGGATGAAAAAGTTCACGCTCGAAGTACCGGACCTTATTCATTGATTACTCAACAACCGCTTGGTGGTAAAGCACGCTTTGGTGGTCAGCGTTTTGGAGAAATGGAAGTCTGGGCTCTCGAAGCCTACGGGGCGGCCTATATTCTGCAGGAGCTATTAACCGTTAAGAGTGATGACGTTGAAGGTCGCACAAAGATTTATGAAGCGATGGTCAAGGGTGAAAACACTTTAGAAGCTGGCACACCTGCTAGTTTCGACGTATTGACCAATGAAATTCGTGGTCTTGCCTTGAACATGGAACTTGAAAAACGACGGAACTAATTAACTTGGTGCCGTCTAAAGCCTCGAGTACTAAATTTACAACATTAAAACACAATTTCTAATTTACAATTAGCATAGTGATCCCAAAGGAGCACGGAACCATGACAGTTGGTGAAAACTCATACGACAGGATTAATGATTACGCCTCGGTGAAAATCTCGTTGGCGCGACCCCATGACATCCGGAGTTGGTCATTTGGTGAAGTCAAGAAACCAGAGACCATCAACTACCGAACCTATCGCCCGGAAAAGGACGGTTTGTTTTGCGAACGTATTTTTGGCCCTGAAAAGGACTGGGAATGTGCTTGTGGTAAATATCGCGGTATGAAATATAAGGGCATGATCTGTGATCGCTGCGGCGTCAAAGTCACGCATTCGCGTGTTCGGCGAAAACGAATGGGCCATATCGAACTCGCTGCGCCAGTTGTTCATATCTGGTTCTTTAAGGCGATGCCTAGTCGATTGGGTAACCTACTTGCGATGAAAACGACTAGCTTGGAAAAAGTCGTGTATTTCCAAGATTATGTTGTTACCGAACCCGGTGAAACCGATCTAGAAATCCAGCAGTTGTTGACCGAAGAAGAGTACCGTAACGCTCGGGAAAAATGGGGCCCTGACGCATTTGAAGCTGGCATGGGTGCTGCCGCTGTCCGACAATTACTTAACAAACTCGACCTTGTTCAATTATCAATTCAGCTACGCGAAGACTTGGAGAACACCAAGAGTAAGCAAAAGACAAAGGATTTGGCCAAGCGATTACAAATTGTTGAAGCCATTCGTGATAGCGACAACCGTCCAGAGTGGATGGTATTGGATGTCATTCCAGTGATCCCACCGGACTTACGTCCATTGGTACTATTAGACTCCGGTAATTTTGCCACAAGTGACTTAAACGACCTCTATCGTCGAATCATCAACCGTAATAACCGGTTGCGCAAATTGGTTGATTTAAACGCTCCAGAAGTAATCATTCGTAACGAAAAGCGAATGTTACAACAATCGGTAGACGCGTTATTCGATAACAATCGTTGTAAACGTCCGGTTTTGGGAAGCAGTAATCGTCCGCTGAAATCTTTAACCGATATGATCAAAGGGAAGCAAGGTCGTTTCCGTGAAAACCTACTAGGCAAACGTGTTGATTACTCCGCTCGTAGTGTGATTGTGGTCGGACCGCGGCTAAAAATCCACCAATGTGGTTTACCCAAGAAAATTGCGCTCGAATTATTCCAACCTTTTATTATTCGACGTCTGAAAGAACTCGGTCATGCCGATACGATTAAAAGCGCTAAGAAAATGCTTGAGCGCAAAGACGAAGAAGTATGGGATATCCTTGAATCCGTAATTCAAAATCATCCCGTCATGCTTAACCGAGCTCCAACGCTTCACCGCATGGGAATCCAAGCCTTCGAACCAACACTTGTCGAAGGTAACGCAATTCACTTGCACCCACTAGCTTGTAAAGGCTTTAACGCTGACTTTGATGGTGACCAAATGGCTGTTCACTTGCCATTGTCGGTTGAAGCTCAAGTCGAAGCTCATACCCTAATGCTGTCAACAAATAATATCTTTGCCGCCAGCAACGGTAAACCAATTATGAGTCCGTCACAGGACGTCGTGATGGGTTGCTATTACAGCACATTGGAATTGCCAAACCGAAAAGGTGAAGGCATGACTTTCTCGAGTGCCACAGAAGCAGACTATGCTCACGCCGAAGGGATTATTGAGATTCACTCAAAAATCAAACTGCGTTTACCCGAGAACTGTAAACTAAAAACGGAAGAAGGCAACGCTGAACCAGGTACAATTATCGAAACAACCTATGGTCGCATCTGTTTTAACACGATGCTGCCCACAGGCATGGATTACTATAACGACACGCTGCGAAGTGGTGACTTGTCCATTGTAATTTCCGATTGTTACCAAACCTTAGGTCGTCGATCAACCATTGACTTGCTCGACGATATGATGCAGTTCGGTTTCCATAACAGTACGCAATCTGGTCTTTCGTTTGCTACGGATGACCTCATTACGCCTGAGGACAAATTCTCCATCATTAGTGAAGCTGAAAAAACTGTCGCGAAATATGGCAAGTTATATCAGCGTGGTGTGATTACGGAAATGGAGCGTTACAACCAAGTGCTAGATACTTGGACTCACACGCGTGAGCAAATTACCGAGTTGATGATGGAGGGGATGAAACAAGATTACCGTGGTGGTGAGGGGTATGTTAATCCCGTGTATCTCATGGCTCACTCTGGTGCTCGTGGTGGTATTGAACAAATTCGCCAACTCGCTGGTATGCGTGGTTTGATGGCCAAGCCAACCGGTGAAATCATCGAGACCCCCATTAAGGCAAACTTTCGTGAAGGGTTATCAGTACTGGAATATTTCAGTTCGACCCATGGTGCCCGAAAAGGATTAGCCGATACCGCTCTAAAAACGGCTGACTCTGGTTACCTAACACGTAAACTTGCCGATGTAGCACAAAACGTCGTGGTCACCATGGAGGATTGCAAAACTGCTCGAGGCATTACCAAAGGTGTTATTTACCGCGGTGAAAAAGTCGAAGTGCGCTTAGCAGATGCGATTAATGGTCGAGTCAGTCAGACGCAGATCGCTCACTTGGTTACAGATGAAGTCATCGTTGCTGCCAACGAAATGATTACTCCTGAAACAGCAAAGCGTATCGAAGAGTTAGGGGTGGATAAAATCCAAGTTCGTTCGCCAATGACGTGTGACGCACCGTTGGGTATCTGTCGCAAATGTTACGGCATGGATCTTTCTACTGGACGAGAAGTTGAAATTGGCATGGCTGTCGGAATCATCGCTGCTCAAAGTATTGGTGAACCGGGGACGCAGTTGACTATGCGTACATTCCATATCGGTGGTACTGTAAACACCAGTATTGAAGAATCTGATACAAAATCGCTAACCGGTGGTATCGTTAAGTTCGTTCATATTCGAAATGTTACCAATGTCAAAGGCGACAATATCGTACTTACCCGTAATGGTGAAATCGCTATTCTGGATCCCAAGGGCCGTGAGCTCGAAACACACAGTGTACCTACTGGTGCTTTACTTCGCGTCAACGAAAATGACGAAATCAAAGCCGGAACCATCCTTTGCGAATGGGATCCACACAGTATTCCGATTCTCGCCGAAGTGTCCGGTACCGCACGCTACGACGACATCGTCGACGGTGAAACTCTGCGGCTCGAAAAAGACGCCGGTGGTAGCATGCGGCGCATGATCACTGACCACAAAGGCGAACTCCATCCGCAAATTATATTGGAAGACTCCGATGGAAAACCTCGGGATGTTTATTACTTGCCTGAAGGTGCCCACATTGAAGTGGACGAAGGTGAAAAAATCAAAGCTGGTTCAGTGATTGCTAAAACTCCGCGTGAAGCATCTGGTGTTAGTGATATTACTGGGGGCTTGCCGCGAATTACCGAAATCTTTGAAGCTCGTAAGCCACAGGATCCAGCTGTGATTGCTGAAATCGATGGTGTGATCGAGATCACGGGTGAAAAGAAGCGTGGTAAACGACAGATTCTAATTCGCAACGAAGAAAGCGAAATGGAATTCGAACACTTGGTACCACCAGGTAAACGTTTCTTGGTTCACTCCGGCGACGTCGTCCAAGCGGGTAAAGAGCTCGTCGACGGCCCTCTTGAACCCCACGACATTTTACGTGTTAGTGGTGAAGAGGAAGTCCAGCGTTATTTGACTCGCGAAGTCCAACAGGTCTATCGAAGCCAACGAGTGGAAATCAATGACAAGCACATTGAAATCATCATCGCTCGCATGCTGCGAAAAGTCCAAATCCGAACAGCTGGCGATACAACATTGTTGACCGGTATGGTGATGGACAAGATCGAAGTACGACAAGCGAACGAAGCTTTGGCCAAATGCTTGAAAATCAAGGACGCTGGCGGCACTAACTTCCAGGTTGGCGAAGTCGTTCCAAAAACTGCCTTAGAAACAGCTAACACCGCCATTGAAGCAGAGGGAGGGAGTCCGGCTAAAGGCACCAAGCCGAAACCCGCGACTTCTGACCCGCAATTATTGGGAATTACAAAGGCATCCGTACAAAGCTCGAGCTTTATCTCAGCAGCTAGTTTCCAGGAAACGACAAAGGTACTCACCGAAGCCGCCTTATCTGGAAAGGTCGATCGGCTTGTAGGCCTAAAAGAAAACGTGATCCTCGGGCACTTAATTCCCGCAGGAACTGGATTTCGCAAGTTCCAAGCAGGTGAAGTTCGTTATGAAGCGGAAGCCTTACAGGCCTTAGCTGCCGAAGACGATCAATCGCTTGCAACTCAATTCCCCTTATTGCAAGCGGGTGCGGAAGAAGCTGTACTAGGAACAGTCACTGAGGCACCGGTTGTGGAAGAACCAGCCAAATCTCTTGACGAATTATTAGGAGAAGGTGGCGACGCAAATTAGATCGATAACACATTACTACTAGCATGACGCAGGGCGATGCAATACAAGGATGCTTTTCTGCCCGACATCATTAGTGTAAGTTCATTGAGTTTTTTAAATAATGCCAATGGCAATTGACAAGCAGCAATGAGCGTGTAGGCTGAGTAGTTCCCCCAATTGGGTTTTCGAGGTACTTTGGCCTCGTTGACCCCTTAGAAATAAGTATTAATAACAGAAACAATATTCATTAATTAACGGTTTTTGGAAACCTTTCATGCCAACGATAAATCAACTCGTTCGTAAACGTCGCAAAAAACGACGCAAGCAATCAAAAGCACCTGTATTAGAACGCTGCCCACAAAAACAAGGCGTGTGCTTACAGGTACGTACTATGACACCGAAGAAACCAAATTCGGCTCTGCGAAAAATCACTCGTGTTCGTCTTTCCAATGGTAAAGAAGTCACAGTATATATTCCAGGGGAAGGCCATAACCTACAGGAACACTCGATTGTGCTTGTGCGAGGTGGGCGAGTGCGTGACTTACCAGGTGTCCGTTACCAAGTCATTCGTGGAGCTTTAGATGCTCTCGGAGTAGACGGTCGCCGTCAATCACGTAGTCGCTATGGTGCGAAAAAGCCATAACGCGATATCATTTATCGCTTCGTTATCGATAACACAGCTACACGAAAATAATTACGGAATAAATAAAGATGGGTAGAATTACCGCCAGTCGCAAACAACTCAAGCCGGATCCAAAGTTTGATTCACTGCTTGCAAGTAAATTTATCAATTGCTTGATGAATGATGGAAAGAAAACTGTCGCTCAGGCAATTTTCTACAATGCACTCGATGAAATCCAAACTCGACTTCCGGACGTAGAGCCGCTTGAAGTATTCACAACAGCAATAGAAAACGTCAAGCCTCAAATCGAAGTTCGCTCTAAACGAGTCGGTGGTGCAGCTTACCAAGTGCCAATGCAGGTCAATAAAAACCGGCAGCAATCATTGGCATTCCGCTGGATTTTGATCGCATTGCGTGAAAAGAAAGGCCGGCCTACTCACCTGAAACTTGCAGATGAACTCGTTGCTGCTTACAACAAAGAAGGCGGCGCGATTACTCGACGTGAAAACATCCACCGCATGGCCGATGCGAACAAAGCGTTTGCTCACTTTGCTTGGTAATTTCACATGCAATAAATCAAGCCGCGTTAGACTTACGGTCGCGCGGTTTTTTTTGCGCTGCTAAAATGAGTGCGCCATTTTGTGGATACCATTTAACCTCGGCCACCTTCCCACAGGCAACTTTCCCATTAACAATATGAATTATTCACCTCACTTGTTCTAGTTCGTTTTTATTGGGCTCTACAACTCATGGCACGTCAAATAGACAAGCTTCGCAATATTGGCATCATCGCGCATATCGATGCCGGCAAAACCACCGTCACCGAACGAATGTTGTTTTATAGTGGTGCCAAGCACCGCGTGGGCATGGTTGATAAGGGAACGACGGTGACGGATGACGATCCGGAAGAACAAGAACGGGGCATCACCATTTACTCAGCCTGTGTCACCTTCAACTGGAAAGATGTCCACATTAACCTACTCGACACTCCCGGACACGTCGATTTTACGGCAGAAGTGGAGCGGTGTTTGCGAGTATTGGATGGGGCTGTGGTTGTCTTCAGTGCGCGCGAGGGTGTCGAGGCCCAGAGTGAAACGGTTTGGCGACAGGCAGACCACTATGAAGTTCCGCGGATTGTTTTTATTAACAAGATGGATCGTGAGGGAGCTAATTTTGACACCGTCTTTGGGGAACTCAGTAACCGCTTGGGAGCCAAACCTGTTGCGATTCAAATTCCAGCCGGTGCCGGACCTGCACATACCAGCCTTCCCTTTTATGGTGTCATTGATCTCGTCCGAATGCGGATGTTGAGCTTTGATGATCAAAAAGATGGATTAGATATCCAAGAAACCGAGATTCCGGAGGAGCTAGTCGACACGGCCCAAGTATGGCGGTTGACGATGCTCGAACAACTTGCTGAATACAGCGACGAACTTACTGATTTGTTACTCATGGAAGAAGATATCCCTGAGTCCACCATTCATGACGTATTGCGCAAGGGAACTACTGAACAGGCTTTTCAACCTGTAATGTGTGGGTCGGCTTTGCATGGGATCGGAGTACAGCCAATTTTAGACGCCGTTCAAGCCTATTTACCGAGCCCCTTGGATCGACCTCCTGTTGCTGGGACACTTGTTTCCACCGGACGCAAACAAGAAGAAGAGCAAGTCGTATCCCGTAAGCCAGCCGTCGACGAGCCCTTTTGTGGCTTGGTTTTTAAAGTAGTTCCAGCCAAGACTGGTGACATCTCATGGGCGAGAATTTATTCTGGGCAACTCACGGCAAATTCGCGAATCTACAACCCCGGAAAAGATAAGAAGGACAATGTTGCTCAACTGTGGCAAATCTACGCCACTCGCAAAGACCCGCAGGGAAAAATCGACAGTGTCCAAACAGGTGACATTGTCGGTATTGTCGGACTACGGCACACCATCACCGGAGATACAATATGCGATGCAAGCGATCCGATTTTACTGGAATCCATTGAGTTTCCAGAAACGGTTATTTCGATGGCTATTGAGCCTGAGAACACAACGGAACGCGAAAAACTCGAAGATACGCTCGAAATGCTTATGCGACAGGACCCAACGCTCGAAGTTTTCAATGGCGAAACTGGGCAAACATTGCTACGTGGAATGGGCGAGTTGCATTTAGAAGTAGTAAAAAATCGCTTACTACGAGAGTTTAAGTTAAACGTCCGTTTTCACAAACCACAGGTTAGCTACCGCGAAACGATTGCCAAAACAGTGGAAGTCACTGGCGAATGCAATCGCTTGATAAACGGTGTTCAAAAATATGCACGACTAACCATCCGCATGGAGCCCAATGAAGAAGTAACCCACGGGCTGGCTGTGGCCAATCAGCTCACCCCTGATTTACTACCACCGGACTGCCTAGAAGCAACATTTGACGAATTGCGGAATTGCGGTTCTGGCGGGGGCGTCATTGCTGGATTCCCCTTGATGCGTTTAAAAGTCACGGTACTTGACGCAGAAATTGCCGAAGAGGGGTCCGATGACGTTGCTTTTCGTATTGCTACCGCAGATGCTTTTAACCGTTGCTTACAAGCTGGTAAACCTGTACTGCTTGAACCTATTATGCGTTTATCCATTACCACACCAGCTGATTATTTAGGCGATTTTGTTGGTGACCTGCAACAACGGCGTGCCATGATTGTTTCTACCGAGGCGCATGGTGATCGAACGGAAATCGAAGCCCATGCACCTCTGAAGGAGCTATTTGGTTATTCCAGTGCGATGCGGAGTCTCAGTCAGGGTCGCGCCGGATGTAGTATTGCACCATTGAATTACATGCCTGCTCCGGCAGAAGATTTGAGTGAATTTGGGTTCTAAATTAGAATCCTGTCAGGGATCGTAAACAATGAACAGTTTTGGCGTTTTGCCGGTATAAATATTTGGTTTTTTTTAGAACTCTCGCTGTTGACGATCCTAGAAAACAGGCGTAATATCGAATGTTTGACACAACAGTTTATTGAGTGGCACTGGCAGGCCTAAATTGACAGTCTATTCCAAGTGGGAATGGGACGTCAGCAGTGGCTTGCTCTTACTTGATTTAAGGTGTTGAACGTAAGGAAATGTTGAGTCTCGTTTTACAACAAGGCTAATATTTAACAATTGAAGTTGGATGTTGGAACAAATAACTAGGAGTTTTACCCGCAGTGGCTAAGCAAACTGAAGTATTACGCATTCGAATGGAAGCCTATGACCATGCAATATTGGATCAGAGTGCTCAGGAGATTGTAGGTACAGCAAAGCGAACCCACTCGGAAGTTCACGGACCCATCCCATTGCCAACTCGAATCGAACGTTACACGGTCATTCGAGGCCCTCACGTCAACAAAAAATCACGTCAGCAGTTTGAAATTCGCACACACAAGCGAATCATCGATATTGTTGAAGCAACATCTAAGACGATTGATGCTTTGAACAAGTTGAATTTACCTGCTGGTGTTGATATCAAAATCAAATCTTCAGCTCAATAGAATGTCGTCTTGATGTTGGTCGAGTTTTCGGCAGCATCAGCAATGTGTGAACTTAATTTTTTGGATGTCGCTTGTAGGCACATCTTAAAACAAAATAATCGAGACAATAAATTATATGGACGGAAGCCTTTCTGGGTAACTTGTTATCCTCACTAAGTCAGTGGGGTCTAGCAGTCCTGGAGGTAGACACCATGAGGACAAAGCGATGACTAAAGGAATACTTGGCCGTAAGGTTGGTATGACGCAGATATACGACGAGAGTGGGATAGCAATCCCCGTAACGGTAATTGAAGCCGGTCCCTGTCATGTGCTGCAGATTCGAACAGAACAATGCGATGGCTATGAAGCCGTCCAGTTGGGATTCGAAGATAAAAAGCGTCCTCAGGGTGAACGTCGAAATCAAAGCCAAGCCCGCCGCAGTGAGCGCGGTCATGTGAGCAACAAATTGGCTAGCAAACGTTCGCAGCGTCAAACTGATGCTGGGATGGAAGCAACGGTTAAAGCTGAATGTGAACCCAAGAAGTTCATCCGCGAACTTCGGGGATCAGCCGATGGCTATGAAGTTGGCCAAGAAATCACCGTGGCTGACCTTGCAGAAGTAACATCGGTTGACGTTTCTGGCCTCAGTAAGGGTCGTGGTTTCGCTGGTGTTATGAAACGACATAATTTCTCCGGTCAACGTGCTACGCATGGTGTGACAAAATGTCACCGCCACGCTGGTGGTACTGGAATGAGTGCTGCTCCTAGTCGCGTTTTCAAAGGAAAGCGAATGGCGGGGCAGTTTGGTAGCACTCGAGTTACTTCTCGAAACCTAGATTTGGTTCGAGTTGATGAGGACAACAATTTGCTATTGGTGCGTGGTGCTGTACCGGGTCCTAATGGTGGATATGTTGTTGTCAGTGGTACTAATCACGTTGGTTAGTTTAATGGCATTTGACAGTTGGTTGTGTGTAAGAGCACACAAGACGAACACGACAATAAAAGATAACAACAATAAAATAGTAAGCCTGCAAAGGGCATGAAAATGGCAACGTTAGACGTATATAACACATCGGGTGATGTAACAGGCAGTGTCGATATCGATACAGACCAACTCGCTCCGAAGATTAACAAACAACTGCTGCATGATGTTGTTTTGATGTATCAGGCTAACAATCGCCAGGGTAGTGCCGCGAGTAAATCGCGGGCAGAAGTTGCTGGTTCACGTCGAAAAATGTACCGCCAGAAGGGTACTGGAAACGCTCGCGCGGGGCATCGCACCAGTGGTGTCCGTCGTGGTGGTGGCCATATTTTCGCTAAGAAGCAGCGAAACTTTTATTATCGCTTACCGGCAAAGGCTGTCCGTTCTGCAACACGAATGGCGATCGCCTCAAAAATTCAAGATGGTGAAATCCTAATCTTAGATGGATTAACGATGGATGAACCCAAAACTCGAACTATGGCTGAGTTACTTGGCAAACTTGATCTAAGCGGCAAAAGCGCTCTGATCACGACCAAGGAGCATGACGCTAACGTTTACAAAAGCGCTCGGAATATTAGCCGAGTGAATGTCGCACCGTTTTCGGACCTAAACGCATTTAGTGTGTTAAAGGTCGACAAACTAGTTTTGACTACGGGAGCTGTTGAAGTATTGAATGCTTCAATCACGGCTTCCTAAGCAATATAGATAACAGGCTTAGAAATGGCTCACGCAAATCTTAATAACCGACAACCGAAATCCAGGTTGGAACTTGAACCCCATCAGATCATTTTGCGTCCCCTTGTGACGGAAAAGGGGATTCACCGCAGTACGCGACATAATCAGTATGCGTTTCAAGTTAATCCATTGGCTGACAAGGTTTCTGTGCGAGAAGCGATTGAAAAATTGTACCCCAATGTCAAAGTGACCAAGGTTGCAACTCAAAATCGCAAAGGTAAAAATCGTCGTTACCGCCATCGTTTAGGTCAAACCAAAAGTTGGAAGAAGGCAATAGTAACGCTGGATCCGGAACATGGTGAAATCGAATTCTTTTAGTGTGAACACGCAGGTCGTATAGGTATTACAGATATTAAAAGCCGCTTGGTGTTTGGCACCAAAGTATGTGAATTGAGAATAGAGCAGTAAAAATGGGCATCCGAAAATACAAACCAACAACTCCTGGTCGCCGTGGCGCATCAGTCAGCGATTTTGCTGAATTGACGCCTGGTTACACGCCAGAGAAATCCTTGTTGCGCCCGATCACTAAGAATGGTGGTCGCAATAACCAAGGCAAAATTACTGTTCGTCATCGCGGTGGTGGACATAAGCGACGATATCGCTTGATCGATTTCTATCGCCAAAAAGATGGGATTTCGGCTCGTGTAGATTCTATCCAATACGATCCAAATCGTAGTGCCCGCATCGCACTGCTAAATTACTCCGATGGTGAAAAACGCTATATCATCGCTCCTGACGGGCTAGTTGCTGGGATGGATGTTATCAGTGGTGAAAAGACACCACCAGAAATTGGTAACTGCATGCCGCTCAAGAATATTCCGCTAAGCACGATTGTTCACAACGTCGAATTATATCCAGGTCGCGGTGCAGTGATGTGCCGTAGTGCTGGAACAAGTGCAACTTTGATGGCCCGTGAAGGAACTTGGGCTCAATTGTCACTTCCGAGCGGCGAAATACGCCGAGTTCCTATTTTGTGCCGAGCAACGATCGGAAAAGTCAGCAATGGCGATCACAGTGCCGTTGTGTTGGGCAAAGCTGGTCGTAAGCGGTGGATGGGTCGTCGGCCACATGTTCGTGGTACCGCGATGAATCCTGTCGATCATCCGCATGGTGGTGGTGAAGGTCGTACCAAGGGTGGACGGCATCCGGTAAGCCCAACAGGCGTTCCTGCCAAGGGTGGTGGTACTCGTAAACGACGTAAACCGTCAAATCAAGCAATTGTCCGTCGTCGTCGTTCACGTCGCTACGGTCAGTTGAAACTGAAATAGAAACAAGATAACTATTAATCCAAAACATATTCGTCAAGTAAATACTGAAGGTCAATTATGAGTCGGTCACTGAAAAAAGGTCCCTTTGTCGATTTGAAACTCTACCAAAAGGTGAGTAAGCAAATCGAAGTTGGGACTAAACAGCCTATCAAAACATGGGCTCGAGCTTGCACCATTGTACCTGAATTTGTCGGTTTTACTTTTATGGTTCACAACGGTCGCCAGCACCTCCAAGTGACGGTTACTGAGGATATGGTGGGGCATAAGTTAGGTGAGTTCGCTCCGACGCGAACATTCCGTGGTCATAACCGTTAATACGGCGTAAGCAATAAAGTCACAACGTAAATAATAGAGTAAAGGTCCCTGCCCATGGCTGGCAACCAATTCAAAGCAATTCATCGATACGCACGCATTAGTGCACGTAAGGTTCGTTTATTAGCGGATCTTGTGCGAGGCAAAACCGTCGTCGAAGCACTAAGTATCCTTGAATATCAACCTCAGCGTGGTGCGGTGATGTTGAAAAAGGTAATTGAAAGTGCATTGGGCAACGCCATGGACCCAGATCAATCGTCTGATTCCCAAATGGTTCGTCCGGAAGATTTGGTGATTACTGATGTACGAGTCGATGGTGGGCCAATGTTGAAACGGATGCGGCCACGCTCACGAGGGATGGCTCATGTCATTCTTAAACGAACATCTCATATTCAAGTCACTTTAGATAGCGATGGCTAAGCAAAAACAAATAGCAATTCGGTGAGTAGTGCCGACGCTGTTGACCAACATTTTGAAAACTAAACACAATAACAACACAAACGTTTACAACTTCAACAAGAGCAAAAAGTAACATGGGTCAAAAAGTAAATCCTATCGGCTTCCGTACTGGTATCGTCCGTGATTGGAAAAGTCGTTGGTACGCCTCGAAAAAAGACTTTGCCGGTCTCTTGATCGAAGACACAAAAATTCGAGACTTTATTAAAAATCACCCCAAGAAGACGCAATATCGTAACGCTGGAATCGACAGTATTGAGATTGAACGCACGCGTGATGAAGTAAAAGTGATTTTACATGTCGCTAGACCCGGATTGATCATTGGTAAGAAGGGGCAAGAAATCGAGTTATTGCAGGATGAGTTGCAAAACTTGGTCGGTCGACGAATTAACTTGAAAATCGAAGAAATTTCCAAACCAGAAATCATGGCGCAGTTAGTAGCAGAAGATATTGCTCAACAACTGAGTCGACGATCTAGCTTTCGTAGAACGATGAAACGATCTATGGAGCAGACCATGGACGCTGGTGCCAAGGGCATCAAAATCCAAATGGCGGGTCGACTAGGTGGAGCTGAGATGGCTCGCAGAGAAAAACAAATAACAGGATCAATTCCATTAAGTACTATCAATGCCAAAATCGATTACGGTTTTGCTGAAGCCTGGACGGCACAAGGACATATTGGTGTACAAGTATGGATTAACCAAGGTACCTATTTGGGAGAATCATCCGATGGCAATGATGCCGAGACGGATCAAGCACCGAAAAGTGCAAAGAGGTCGCATAAAAGGTAATGCTACTCGCGGTAACAAAGTCGTCTTTGGCGAATTTGGGCTGCAAGCATTACAAGCGGGCTGGATCAAAGCACAAACTATTGAAGCCGGACGTATTGCCGCACAGCAATACATTCGTGGCGGTACAGGCAAACTATACGTTCGCATGTTCCCACACCGATCAATTACATCCACACCTTTAGAAACTCGAATGGGTAAGGGGAAGGGTGAACCATCGGCATGGGTCGCAACTGTACGACCAGGGACGATATTATACGAACTCGGTGGAGTGAGTGAGCAACAGGCACGTGTCTGTTTTGCTCGGCTAGCTCATAAAATGCCGGTCAAAGTACGATTGGTTCGACGACGACCTGTTTAACACACAATCCAGATAGATTTACGAATGAACAACATGCCGCCTGTGTTGTAATTATTGGAAACACAAAGCGGTTTTGGAAAAATCATTATGAAAACAAAAGAATTACGAGATTTGACCGACGACGATCTACAACAGATCCTCGACGATACCTGCCGACGCTTGTTTGAATTACGCGTACAAGCTCAAGCTGAACGACTCGATGCGCCTAGTGAATTGCTTCGCAGTCGCAAACTTATCGCTCGCATCAAAACCGTACAACGTGAAAAAGAATTGGCCCATGGAACTGTCGCTGAAACAAATGATGACGAATCAGTGGCTACCGCAGTGGAAAACGGCGGGCAAGAATAGTTAATCCTTTATTCACAATTGCACAGATACAATACCTCCCTTTTTAATCGTTAGTAAAACAAATCATGCCTAAGAAAGTATTAATCGGAATCGTCAAGAGCGATAAATCGGATAAGACCAGACGAGTAGAAATTCCTCGACTCGTTCGGCACCCGCTCTATGGCAAGTTCATTCGTAAACAAACTGTTTGTTACGTGCACGATGAAGAAAACGCTTCGGGCGAAGGTGACCTTGTTGAAATCATCGAAAGCGTTCGTCGCAGTAAAACAAAACGTTGGGATTTAGTACGTATCGTTGAAAAAAGTACCGAGGTTGATGTCGTTGCTTTACGAGCTGCTCAACGCCAACGTGAAATGGAAAAAGGCCAAGGATTCGATGACGGTTCCATCACTCATGTCGAAGAAGTAGCAGTCGAAGAAGTAGCAGTCGAAGAAGTAGCAGTCGAAGAAGTAGCAGTCGAAGAAGTAGCAGTCGAAGAAGTAGCAGTCGAAGAAGTAGCAGTCGAAGAAGTAGCAGTCGAAGAAGAAGCAGTCGAAGAAGAAGCAGTC
>JABJJO010000074.1 GCA_018660825.1 Planctomycetaceae bacterium
AGATTTTCACAAATCTGGTCACGAAAAATATCTCCCTGCACTTCATCTGGTAACAAAATGTTAATGAGATCGCCGGCTTGCGTAGCTTCAGCGAGTGATACAGGTTCAAAGCCATGGCTTACAGCAAGATCGTAATTCGCACTGCCGGGGCGTTGACCGACGACCACGTTACAGCCGCTTTCACGAAGGTTTTGCGCTTGAGCATGTCCCTGTGAGCCATAGCCTAGGATGGATATTGTTTTATCTTTCAAAAGTGAAAGGTCCGCATCGTCGTCATAATAAATCGTAGCTGCCATCAAATTCACCTGTTGTTATTGCTATCGTAAATAGTTATTAGGGCTTATATAGTTTGGTTTGATACTGTTTTGTAGTTGTTTATTCAGCGACTGCATCGCTGCGAATCATCGCAATACGTCCAGTGCGAACGAGTTCCGTAATTCCAAACGATCGCATCCGTTCGATAAAGGCTTGTAGTTTTTGTTCACTACCGGATATTTCAATCATAATTTCTGCAGCACCAACATCGACGATACGTCCACGGAAAATATCTACTAACTCGCGTATTTCACTACGTTGCGCACCCGAATTACTGCTAACTTTAATCAGCATCAAGTCGCGTTCAACATTAGGCAATGCACCTACATCGGTAACCTCAACAACCGTAACAATCTTTTCGAGTTGCTTTTCCAATTGCTCTAAGACACCTTCATCGCCAATGACAACAAATGTCATACGAGACAATTCTGGTTTCTCGGTAGCGCCTACTGCTAATGAGTGAATATTAAAATCCCGAGATGCGAGCATACCCGAAACATGGGCCAGTACGCCGGGGACGTTTTGAACTAAAGCTGAAATGACGTGACGCATAGTGTTATGAAGGAAACAATGTAGTTAATTTGGAGTACGGCAAGCGTAAAAAACCGCCGATATGCTATCTATGCATCGTAAACTGGACTTCCCGAATCGACAAGTCCTAGAAACTTCACGGGGAGTTTACCCGAGTTATTTATTAGTACAAGGTGTGCTGGTCGCTCCTAATTGCTGAAGAACTACCATAATTGATTTAGGAATCGTTCCATCAGCAGCAATGGGTACGTCAAACGTGATCGCCCCGCCTTGCGAATTAATCGTGTCCACCCGATCTCGCAGCAATGCATGCTCAAATCTGGAGGTAGTTCCTGCTCCCCATCCATCACTCACTGGTAACAGCAGATGCCAAATCACTCCAGATGGTGACGGAAAGTTCTGAGGTGTCAACGGTTTGCCTATACCCTTTTTGAGTCGTTGGTGAAAACCGTGGTTTTCACCTGAAGTAAACGTCTGATGTGGGCATAATTTTCCGGTGGTACAAAGGGATAGAATGGGGTGGGCGCCAGCGTTGAAAGCGAGCTCGGCCGCCGGATTACCGGATCGAACAGCGGCAACCCATGTGTCGATATTGTATTTTTCCTTCCTTAGCGACTCGTACGCATCTTTCATTTCAGTCTTATAACCATCGAACCACCAACCCGATACCAATGTGCCATAACGTTGTGACCACTCTCCACACACGGCAGCCCAGTTTTTAAGAAATGTCGGATTGGGTGGTTGGTTTTCACTGCGCAGAAATCCCTTGACCTTCCGCGGGTGCGACATCGGATCCACGTGAGGTCCGGCAGGCTTACCGTCAATACTGGGAAGAGTATCACCCATAGCCTGAATGACTTTATAATGACGCATCGGCGCGCGGGCGGTCATGTAAAGGATCATCTTAATGTCCCGTTTCGCCAACTCCTGACCGATCTCCATAATCAAATCACGCTTGGATGTCCACACGCCATTTTCAACACCTAGCAGTTTCTCGTAGGTACTGTTGGGTGCACAGTATTTCCCCCAATGCTGACCAACAACAAAGATGATGTGATTTGCTTTGGAACTTTCGATCGCCGCAACAAATCGGGCAACGTCAAATGAATCGATCGCCTTGTTGTAAGACTCGGAATTATGGTTTTTGAATGCCTCATAATGGAACATCAATCCAAAACCGCTCTTTTCAAGCCAACGTTGCTGAGCGCAGATTCGCGTGTTAAAACCCACAAAGATCAGGATGAACAAAAGTCCCCGTAGCAACTTCATAAAATCACTTTTCATTGTTTTCGTTCCTTCCGGCTGGGCGACTACTAGGTCGTTGGCGTTGTCGAGCAGCCTGTAGTTCTGCTTTGGTCACCACATTATCGCCGTTTGTATCCGTGGGAAGAATAAACTGCTGAACCGCTGCAGGTATTTCGGCTTTCTGTAGCTTGCCATCCTGATTACGG
>JABJJO010000121.1 GCA_018660825.1 Planctomycetaceae bacterium
GAATTTTGACATCGACAGATTTGTTCAATGCGTTAGATGTTTCCTCGGAAGATCCTAAATTAGTCGAGCGATATGGCAGCGGCGATGCGACCAAACCTAAGGGTGACGGAGCTACACGAGTACCTCAGAACTTTCTGATGGCGCGGCGGTTAGTCGAAGCGGGTGTTCGCGTGGTTACGGTGAACTACAGTTTCTGGGATTGGCACGGTGGTAATTTCGACAATGCACGACAAGAGTTGCCCGTATTTGATCAAGGCATATCTGCTTTGGTGCAAGACTTACATGACCGCGGCATGTCTGATGACGTCACCGTGGTCGCTTGGGGTGAGTTTGGTAGAACGCCCAAGATCAACGACAAGGGCGGCCGTGATCATTGGCCGCGAGTTTCCTGTGCATTGCTCGCCGGTGGCGGTATGCGAACTGGGCAAGTGCTTGGTGCGACTGATCGTCAAGCAGGAGAACCGGTGGATCGACCGGTGACTTTCAAAGAAGTCTATGCGACGATTTATCGCAATCTAGGCATTAACCTTGATTCGCAGCGTCTGTTTGATTTTAGTGGGCGGCCGCAGTATTTGGTTGCTCCAGGTACTGCGCCAATACGCGAACTTCTGTAATATGGTTTAATACTATTAACTCGTAGTAGTCTTATATCAAATTAGATGCAGGAGATGGCGATGAAAAACTGGCTTAGCAAGTGTGCGTTTGTTTGTCTGATCATGACAGTAGTATTTTTCAACTCTGCTGTAACAAGCACGGCATGTGCTGCAGTTGGCGATGGCCGATTAGACGTTTATTGGATTGATGTCGAAGGCGGTGCAGCTACTTTGATTGTTACTCCGCAGGGCGAGTCGGTGTTGATTGATACGGGGAACCCGGGCATTCGCGATCCTGGACGGATTTTTAAAGTAGTGACCGAACAAGCTCGCCTGACACGCATCGATCATCTCATTACCACCCATTATCATCGCGACCATTTCGGTGGGGCAGCGGAACTCTCGCGTCTAATTCCGATTGGTCAGGTGTGGGATAATGGCAAGTTTGCTGATATGCCGAACGATCCGGGGCCGGAGTATTTTGGATTTAAAAGCGAATCGCGGCAAGTCATTTCACCAGGAATGCAATTACCGTTAAAGCCAGCACGGAGTATTAAAAAACTGTTGACCGGTAATCAGTTCAAAGGCCTCAAGCTAACGTGCATCGCTGCTCGCAAGGAGTTCATTGATCCGACGAGGGGAAATAGACTGAATGAATTGACTTGTGCGGACGCGCGACCCAAAGACCGTGATGGCAGTGATAATGCTAATAGTGTCACGATGCTGCTGGAATTCGGCAAGTTTCGCTTTTACGATGGCGGTGATATTACCTGGAATCAAGAAACTAAATTGGTCTGTCCGGTGAATTTAATTGGCCGCGTAGATGTTTATCAAGTGACCCATCATGGGCTTGATAGTAGTAACAACCCATTGGTTTTACGTTCGATTTTACCAACCATTAGTGTGATGAATAATGGAGTAACCAAAGGCTGCATGCCAGAAGTATTTGCCAATCTCAAAGCGACACCCTCGATACAGGCGATGTATCAAGTTCACAAGAATATGCGTGAAGATGGTATGGTCAGTAACACGGCCACCGAGTTTATTGCCAACCGTAAAGCGGACGAATGTGCGGGGAATTTCATAAAACTCTCCGTGGCTGCAGATTCACGCAATTACACGATTAGCATCCCTGCCCACGGGCATAGTGCCACGTACCAAACTGTTGCAAAGTAAAGGCCGTATTTGAGCCACGAATTATCATCGGGAGATTCCGAGCGGTTACGTGCGGTGCTTTTGCTGGACTTTGGATGTTGAATCAATTCTAATTGAGACGTGCGATAGATGGTTTTTCAGTAGGTTGATCAAATCAAAAACAGGAGCTACTTATAATGCCGAAGTTCAATAGACGTCAGTTTGTCAAAGGTGCTGCCTCGACTGCGACCGCATTTTCATTATTCACCATTGGTGGCACGAAGTCATCGCGACAAGTACTCGGAGCGAATGACAGAATTCGTATTGGGGTGGCCGGGATTAATGGACGGGGGACGTCACACATCGGTGGTTTTGCACCGATGGATGGAGTCGAAGTTAGTTGCTTAATCGACCCTGATAAGAACCTCTTTGATTCGCGTAGTAAAATGGTGCACGACAAAGGTGGGAACACTCCTGAGTGCGTACAGGATATTCGCGTCGCGCTTGAAAACAAGAATCTCGATGCAATTTCTGTTGCAACTTGCAACCATTGGCATTCACTGATTACCGTCTGGGCCTGCCAAGCTGGGAAAGATGTTTATGTTGAAAAGCCAATCTCACACAATGTGTGGGAGGGACGACAGTGCGTCGCCGCCGCCGCCAAATATAATCGTATTGTTCAACATGGGACACAAAATCGCTCGAGCCAAGGCAAGGCCAACGAGATTGCCGCAGTTCAGTCTGGGAA
This sequence comes from Planctomycetaceae bacterium, assembly GCA_018660825.1. GTDB lineage: Bacteria > Planctomycetota > Planctomycetia > Pirellulales > Pirellulaceae > UBA721. Next base: position 2,476 of record JABJJO010000121.1, read on the forward strand.
ATATGGAAAACTGTTGGTCTCTAAGGGATATTGCTGCAAACCAAGATGGTCCATTGGCCATAAAGCAGTCACCGCACCCCCCGCAAATTTAGATTGGGATTTGTGGCTCGGACCCGCTCCTAAGCAGGATTTCCATGGAAATTTACACACCTACAACTGGCACTGGTTCTGGGATACAGGCAACGGTGACACGGGAAATCAAGGCGTTCACGAGATGGATATTGCTCGCTGGGCGATTAAAGGAGCGACGATGCCTAACCGAGTTTGGAGTATCGGCGGTCGCTATGTTCCCGGCGAGAAAGATCAAGGACAAACGCCAAACATGCAGATTAGTGTTTATGAATACGATGAAGCTATTTTGTTGTTTGAAACGCGCGGGCTTGTTGGTAAATCAGGATCCCCTGAGCGAAATGTCTCCAACGAATACTACACCACCGAAGGTATGATTAAAGGTGGGACATTTTATCCGAAAAATGGCGGTGCGTCGGTTAAAGCAAAAGGAGAAGCAGCACCGGTGACTGCCGGGGGCGCCTTTGGTAGCTTTATTCATGCCGTGCGTTCACGCAATAATGCAGATATCAACTGCGACGCAGAGGTAGCACATTATTCCGCGGCGCTGTGCCACTTAGGGAACATTTCCTATCGCCTTGGAAAACAAGATTCATTTTCAGGAAACGACAATCCGTTTGGAAAAAATGAGCAGATTAAAGGTTCACTTGATATGTTGCAGAATAATCTAAAGGCTGTGAATATTGACTTGAACGAAACAACTGTCGCTATGGGACGTGACTTGAAGTTCGATCCAGCGACCGAATCGTTCCCAGGTGATAAACAAGCCGATGCATTATTAACACGGCCCTATCGTAAGCCTTACGTTGTTCCTGAAATTAGTTAAGTTGTAATTTATAGGATTTTACCTGCGAAAGCAGAGCGTCGGCGGGCCAAAGTTACTTCCCTATAACGCGTAGGCCGAAGCAGTTCAATTCTGGTTGATGGCTAAACATTGCCGAATCCTTCGTCCCTCTGACAAACAGAATAAGTAGCTCAAGGATTAATTATGAAGACAACCCTGATTATTATGTTGTTGAGTTTGCAGGTTTACGTGAATTGCGCTGTTGGGGAAGACCAAGTGTTCCGCGCAGGCGCTGCGAAAGTAGATGTAACACCCCAAGATCTCCCCGTAATTGTCAACGGAGGGATGCTCGAGCGACGAATCGAGGAGATCAATGACCCACTCTTTGTGAGAGCAGTCGTGTTGGATGATGGCGAAACTAAAATCGCGATTGTATTAGTTGATAGCTGTATGATGCCGCGCGAATTACTGGATCGTGCCAAGCAGTTAGCTTCGCAGACTACCGAGATACCCACGAATCGAATTCTCATTTCAGCGACCCATTGCCACAGTGCACCATCGGTGTTTAGTTGCTTAGGATCTAGTGTGGATGTTCGCTACGAGGCATTTTTACCGGGGCGAATTGCCGCGGCGATTGAGCAGGCGTATAAGAATCTAGAACCAGCGCGGATCGGTTGGGCGATGGGTCGAGACGATTTACATGTGGCGACGCGGCGTTGGATGATGACTGAAGGGGTTGCCCCTACTAATCGATTTGGTGGTACGCGTAACGATCGAGCGCAAATGCACCCTGGCTATAAAAACGCTAAAGCAATACGAGAGACCGGTTTAGAGGATCCCGAAATCCCAGTTATTTCTTTGCAAGCAGTCGACGGTCGACAAATTGCCGTAATGTGTGCCTACTCATTACATTACGTCGGCGCTCCCAATATTTCAGCGGATTACTTTGGAATATTTGAAGCTATTCTTGAAGCGAAACTTGCTTCCGGCGACGAATCGAAACCAGCGATTGCAATGCTGGCAAACGGTACCAGTGGCGATACATATTTGCGGGATTACAAGAGGGATTCCGCTCGAAAAACAGACCGTCAATCGGTTGCCGAGGCTGTTTCAGTAGCGGCGTTGAAAGCGTTTGAAACAATCGAGTATCATGATTGGGTGCCTTTGGCGATGGAAGAAAAAGAACTCGAAGTCGCCGTTCGTTTTCCGACTGATGAAGAAGTTGCGGAGGCGATAGACTATGTCAAGCCTTGGGCCGATCGCAAACCTAAAACGAGTGAAGAAGTCTATGCTTTAGAGACAATCATTCTAAGTAAGATGCCGAAGACGCGACACATTCAACTGCAAGCCATCTGCATCGGAACACTAGGGATTGTTGGCATCCCTAACGAAGTATTTGCGGAAACAGGCTTGAATATAAAGAAATATAGCCCGTTTAAAATGACCTACTCTATCTCATTGGCCAACGGTGCCTTTGGATATATTCCCCCACCCGAGCAACATGTATTAGGGGGCTACACAACTTGGCGGGCACGTTCAAGTTGCCTCGAAGTCTATGCCGAACCCAAGATTAAATTTGAAGTATTGAAGATGCTTGAACGAGTAAAGCTGAAGCGTTCAGCTATTAACCAATAAAGGAAACCAATTATGATTCGTAAACTTATTCTGCCAGCACTGTTGTTTGCATTTGTATTGTCTGCCGGTGCGCCGCTACTGCACGCCAAACAAAAGTTCAAAGCGTTAATTATTGATGGTCAGAATAACCATGGGGTTTGGCCACAGACATCGCAAATGATGAAGAAATATTTGGAAGAGACCGAGTTGTTTAGCGTGACCATTGCTACGACGGCTAAAACGGGAACAGACGATTCATTTCACCCCGAGTTTAAAGATTTTGATGTAGTGATTTCAAACTACAACGGTGCCGCTTGGCCAGAGGCTACTCAACAGTC
>JABJJO010000059.1 GCA_018660825.1 Planctomycetaceae bacterium
GCCGTAGCCACCGCCACCGCCGCCACCACTGCCGCCACCGTAACCGCCACCACCGCCGCCACCATCGCGTGACGGACGATCTTCCCGTGGACGAGCCTCGTTGACGGTCAAATTACGGCCTTCGAATTCGGATCCATCGAGTTTTTCGATCGCTTCTTCTGCTGAATCTTCATTGTCCATTTCGACAAATCCGAATCCTTTACTGCGACCCGTGTCGCGGTGCTGGATGACTTGTGCTCGTGATACATCACCAAATTGCGAAAACAGCGATTCAAGATCACCACTCCCCACACTGTAACTAAGATTGCCTACGTAAATATTCTTCGCCATTATTAATTCCTCAAAGACATGCATTTCGACTCAAACTTGCATCCTTGAGCCTCTATAAACTAGTACTAATCGGCCAGCGACCATGCAAGGTCGCGAAACCACCTCTAGGTTGAATATATCAAAAAAACGTGCACTTGTGCGCAATTGAAACTTTTTTTTCGGATTTGTTAGGACCCGCTTAGCCTGACATAAACGCCGGCCACTCAATCGTAATTATGAGTTGATATACTCAAAACCTTTCACCGGAACGAGCGGTCGACTTGCATCCACTAAAAATCCTGCGGCGGATGACACACAGAGCACACCCGCGCACACGAGAAACATAAAATCCCAACTATATTCTATCGAGACATAGGCCAACAAAGGTCCAGAAACTGCCGCTCCAAAATTTCCAAACATATTGCCAAATCCTAATACCGATCCAACGTATTTACCACCAACGTCTTGTGTGAACGCCCAAACCGAGGGAACGGCAAAATCCACACTAAACGCCACAATAGCCATCATCGCCGTAATTGACCAAGGGTTTTCCAATAGCGGGCATACAGCAAACGCTACGGCGGCACACAAGGCACCCCCTCCCCATGGCAAGGCACGAGCTCGGCGTAAACTGCGTCCACCTCTTGCCATGAAATCCGTGAACATCCCGCCGAGTAGCATTCCAAAGAAACCTACAATTAGCGGAATCGTCATGGCAAAACTACGTTCCATAATCGATAAGTTATGCTCTTCCATCAAAAACGCTACAAACCACGTCACTATAAAGAGCCAGGCGACATTAATGAAAAATTGACTCATTGCCGAATACCACATACTTGGGCAACCTAAGATTTCCTTAAGTGGAAACGGCTCAGTCTTTCTTGTCTCCCCAGTTGGCCCCTGAATAAGTTCCAATTCCGCCGCATTGCACCAACGATGATGAGCCGGTGAATCACGCATAACGAACCAAACGGCCGCCGCAACTGCTATCCCAAAGGCGCCGTATATATACAACACATACCGCCAACTAGAAACATAAACCCCTTGGATTTCAATAGAATAGATTGACTCCAACAGAAACCGATTAAACTGTGTCGATTCGTCCGTCGTCATAATCTCACCGTTCTCCAAACGAGCAACACATTTCGCACAATAGCGATTCAAGCTTTTCATGCTGGCAAATGCTTCCGCATTGTAAAACGCCGCGTTATTAATAATCCCATTGAACCCTTCAGCCAGGACTGTTTGGTCTTCCAAGTTGACAACATATTCGTTCTCCCGCATACGTTCACTCATCTCCACAAGTGAACTCGGCATGTTTTCTTTTAGGTATAACAAATGGCTTGGCATTTTCGTTGTCTTTGCGTTATTGTCATCGTTGGAAACTACATCGACAGTGCTTGCCTCCTCAAAACCGCGGGGATAGATTTTCCCGACAACGGCCACCGGATCCAATATCTGGTTTGCTTGATACGTATATTGTTTATCTGCCGGCACTAGATTGACCAGAAGAATTGCTGTCAGCAACGGCATCACTGCGCCGCCGATTCGCCCGCCAAGTGCGACTAAGCTACTGGCGCCGCCACGCCCTGCGGCGGGAATCCAGCGACTGATTACATTAGATCCAGTGGGAAACGCGCCGGCTTGCCCCAATCCAAATGCACCGCGCATCGCCAACAACATCACCAATCCAGTCACCATCCCGATCATTGCCGTGAAAAAAGACCAAACCAATATGTACATTGGCAACATTAATCGGGGCCCAAAGCGATCAGTTAACCAACCGGCGGGCATCTGACCCAAAGCATAAAACCAGAAAAAGGCGCTGATACAATAACCGGTCTGGATTTTGGTCAGTCCGAGATCTTGTCGAATGTACGGCTCGGCAACTGAAAAGGAAAGCCGATCAATATACAATAGTACGCCCATGAGCATGCACACTGCAATGATCGCGTAGCGTGCAAAACTAGGTTTTTTATCATTGTTAACCATCGAGTCTACCCCTCTTTTTTGAATTTCTAGTTATCACTTACGCACCTTCCGTCGGAAATATCTACACTTGATAGATACGACAAAACACCCCCTGTTTTTCTACGAGTTCTTCATAAGTTCCCTGCTCGACAACTTTCCCTTTGTCTAAGACTATTATGCGACTGGCCGTTCGAATCGTTGCAAGTCGGTGCGCGACAATCAACACTGTTCGACCCTTCGCTGCTCGTTGAATTGCTTGGCGTATTGCCGCCTCGGTTTCTACATCAACCGCGCTCGTCGCTTCGTCTAACACCAAAATCGCCGCATCCTTTAACAACGCTCGTGCGATGCCCACTCGTTGTTTTTGCCCGCCAGACAACCGAACTCCACGTTCACCCACAATAGTATCGAGCCCATCAACAAACGACTCCACGAACTCCATCGCATCCGCCTGCTTGATTGCTGCTAGCAACTCCTCTTCGGTGGCATCGGCCTTGCCAATCAATAAATTCTCTCGAATACTTCCTTCAAACAAAAACATCTCCTGGGGCACCATTGCAATCTGACGACGCAAGTAGTCCAGTGGCAACTCACGCACGTCTACGCCACCCACACGCACCGCACCTAGGGTCACATCATGAAACCGCACAAGTAGCTGGCAAACAGTCGATTTACCGACGCCGGTTTCCCCGACGAGGGCCACAATTTCATTTTGCGCTATACTAAACGTAGCATCGGCAAGCACAGACTCATCCACTTGATAAGAAAACCAAACGTTGTCAAAGGTTATATCGTAACGGGGATCCAAGGGAACTCGCGCGTCAACCGCGTCGACAATATCTGGTCGGGCGTCGAGCAACTCAAAAACACGTGTTGCACTCGCTGCTGCTTTTTGAATATGGTCGGTCATCGTCGCCAGACGCAAAAAGGGCAAAAAAATCTGGCCCAGGTACATTAAAAACACAACGAGATCAGGAACAGGAACTTGCGACTGCGTATGCGGACCCGCGGCGACCATCCACGAACCCGCGTAAATGACACATACGATTCCCGCACCACTAAACACTTCTACCACACCTGCGGGTACCAGCGACCACTTATTGGCATGCACAATTTTGTCCCGATAATCCTTACTTTGAAATCGCAACCGTGCCGCGGTTGCCTGATACGCCTGAAAAGTTTGAATCACCTTAATGCCGTTCAAGAAGTCGCTCATTAGTGCCGAGACGGTCGCAAATTGTTTGCGCACATGTCCCCAATAGTTACGAGTGTTTTTACGGAGCACATACATAACAATGGCGAGAAACGGTAATGGCACCAACGCGACGAGCGCCAGTTGCCAATTAATTATCAACAAAACAACGCTCATAGTAGTCGGGATCACTATCGCCAAAACAGTCTCGGGGATTCCGTGAGCGATAAAATCCTCTATCGCGTCCACGTCCCCGATACTGCGCGCCACCAAGTTGCCCGAATGCCGGCGATTTAAATACGCCGGCGACATTGTTTGCAAATGAGCATATACTCGATTTGTGAGGCGATGCAACGTGTTATAGGCAGCTATATGTGACGAGAGTCCATAGCAATACCGCATCGCACCTCGCGCAACATATACACTTGCGGCTAGTATAGCCAACATGGTGAAGTTTCCGGGTTCCGATTCCTGTTGAAGCCAGACGAGCATTTGCCGAACTAGCAACGGGGGCAGAATACCCAAACAAGTAAACACCAAACCGCAAAAAACCGACAACACGATCAGTCGCCGGTCGGATTCCAACACATCCCATATTTGTTTAATAAACATCTAAGCAATGTACATGATTTCTCTCCACGGTGCGATCTACCCGACAACATGCTTCCCAAACAGTTCTCTCGGGAAGCAAACTTGGTGAAAGTGCCCGCTCGAAAAGTTGATAGTAATTGGACAGCGCGGTACAATCGAAAATGAACACACCGAATCGCCACCGAATTCCCCTCAATGCCCGAACAATGAACTTTCCCGCTGACCACTATAAACGTCACACAGCGTCGTCACTGGCAATTGGCTTGTGCTTAGTACTAACCTCGTCCTTTTCCCATGCTACCGCACCGGACGAATATTTTGAAAAACACGTGCGTCCCTTACTCGTCAATCACTGCTATGCATGCCACAGTGCGGACTTAGCTGAGGCCAATCTACGCCTCGACACCAAGGCCGGTTGGCAAGCGGGCGGAAAAAGCGGCCCTGCAATCGTCCCTCACAAACCAAGTGCAAGCCTATTGATTCGGGCGATAACCGACACTAACAATTCCCGACTAATGCCGCCAACGGATGCCGATAACCCACTCACAGAATTGCAAATAGAAATCCTCACTATTTGGGTCCGTTCGGGCGCTTTCGATCCTCGAGAGGGTGAACAAATCGAAACGTCCATTGACATTGCCGCCAAAACCCACTGGGCCTTTCAACCTCTTTCGGCCCCTAGACTGCGAACCAAGCTCCATCCCATTGATGAACTAGTTGCGCGTCAACGACGACAAGCGAAGATCACGCCAGTGGAACCCGCAACAACAGGGGATCTCATCCGCCGCATGACCTACGACTTGCATGGTCTGCCACCTACTGCAGCACAACTTCAAACGCCGGCCAACGAGATACAGCAACTCGTTTCCAAATTGCTTGCCTCGCCCCGCTATGGCGAACGCTGGGCACGACATTGGCTCGATGTCGCTCGGTATTCCGATGCCAAAGATGGAGTGCTAATGTACGGCGATGCACGCATCCGACCTTTCGCCTACACCTACCGCGACTATGTCATCCGCGCCTTTAACCAAGATAAACCGTGGAGCGAATTTATTCGCGAACAATTGGCAGCTGACCAACTGGATCTACCCGCTCACTCGCCAGACCTAGCAGCCATGGGGCTACTCACCCTCGGTCGATTATTTGACGCGAATATCCATGACATCATTGACGATCAGATCGATGTCGTCAGCCGAGGATTTCTTGGACTAACCACCGCTTGTGCGCGGTGCCATGATCATAAATTCGATCCAATCCCAACGGCGGATTACTATTCGATGTACGGGATCTTTGCGAGTAGCGAAGAACCCATCTTGCGTCCCCGCATTGCGGACGTCACCGCGGCGAGTGCAGCCTTTGAGGACAAATATCAACAAAAACTCGAGCAGATCAAAGCTCGGCAGTCGTTCTTGTATCAAAGAACACTAACGGAAGTTCGCGCTCGCACGACTCAACATTTTGTTAAGGTAGCAACTACCGAACCGGACAATGCGGAAACCACGATATTCTTTCTTTCGTTAACACCGGACCAGCCACGTCCAAGCATCACCTACGCTTGGCGACAATATATCGCTCAACATAACTTCAGCGAGGATCCAGTGTTTGGTCCCTGGCACGACTTGATGGCAGAACCAACGCTACGTCCGCAACAGTGGCGGGACCACGGTGTTGACGAAAGATTAATTGCCGCACTCATTGCAAAAGCCCCCCAAACACCTCAAGAGATCGCCACGATCTATGGAGATCTTGTTACTAACATTTGGGAAACACCGCAAAATTTACGTGACGAACTGAGCTCCCTATTGGACGTTCGAAAATCACTTGGGAAAAGAACACTCAATCTTGCAGATATTGTTACGGGTGGTCACGGTTTGTCGAGAGGCGAATCGGATCTTGGGATTCACCCTTCAACAGGAGCAATCGTCAAGGGTTCAACCGGATTCGTCGAAGTCAAAAATCCAGATGTATTCTCTCCATCCAAAAACAAATACGTCGATGGCGTGTTTGTGCCCCAGAAATTGGACAAGCAAGTCATTAGTTCAACTGGCCTAACCATCGACGGTGTCCCCACCAACCTCTCGGGAAGTTGGGATTACGTGCGTTCCGGCCCCCCTTCTGGTTATTCTTCAACGACCATTGATGATATCAACTACGGTACAGCGCCACATTGGTGCGTAGCACTGCATGCCAACAAAGGTATCACTTTTGATCTCACCCCGTTGCGCGAGTTTCACAGCGTCCAGAATATGACTTTTCAAACCATTCTTGGCCATGTTGGTGAAAAAGAAAAAAGCACTCTTGATGTAACTATCTATGTCAATGGTCAACAAGTCTCGCAACACCTCGGTATCAAAGCGCAACAAGCGGGAATTCCGATTCGATTAGAACTCAATCCAAACACGCAATTTCTAACTTTTCTGGTCACTCAAGGTATCGATGGAATCTCTCATGACCAAGCAATTCTTGGTGATGCCCGTTTTGAGATCGAGGCCGACAAATCCTATTTGGAGCACATTGCCTCCAAGGCTGCGGTTCTCGATCAGAAGATACTCGAGCTTCGCCGCCAAATTAACGGTTTACCCGCGCTCAATGAGGACCCGATCGCACAATTGCTATTATCCTCAGAAAGTCCATCCTCGTTTTCAGAACGCAATGTTTACCATTATCTAGCACGCCAAGATAAGGACGCGTTTCGCGGCCTAGTCAATGAACTAGATGGGATCGCCGTAAAAGACAATACAGCAGCCGATCGAGCAATGGTCATGGTGGATAAGCCGGTGCTCTGCAAACCTGTAATCTTTCAACGAGGTGACGCCGCCTTTCCGGGAAACCCAGTTCCCCGTCAATTTCTTAAAATACTGTCAACTGCGAAACGTATCCCATATTCCAGTTCGAGCGGTCGACTGAATCTAGCGAATGCTATCGCGAATCCCGATAACCCGTTGACCGCACGGGTTTGGGTAAACCGTGTTTGGATGCATCTTTTCGGCAGTCCTCTTGTTGAGAATCCGAGCGACTTTGGGCTTAACACATTGCGTCCCCTACAACACGAACTCCTCGACTTGCTGGCCATTCGATTTATCGAGTCTGGCTTCCGCACGAAAGCATTGCATCGCTTTATTATGTCATCCGCGACATATCGCTTGTCTTCCTTTATTTCGGAGAATCCGAAACTTCGCGAACAGCACAACGTCGACCCTGATAATTCTTTATTATGGCACGCCAATCGTCGTCGATTGGATCTCGAACAAATGCGGGACACCCTACTGATGGTTGCCGGTAAACTTGACGACACCATGTACGGTCGCCCGTTACTCATAACAGACGAAAACAATTACCGACGCACCGTTTATGCTTTCGTGGAAAGGCAAAACCTCCCCAATATCGTTCAAATTTTCGATGCAGCGAGTGCCGACACATCAACCGCGCGGCGCGTCACCACGACAGTGCCACAGCAAGCGTTGTTCGCGCTCAATAGTAAATTTGTTACCGCAATGGCGCAATCTCTAACAAATCGTTTAACAGAAGATCAACCAGTCGACAAGATCGATCAACTCTACCGGCTTACCCTCGGACGAACTCCTACGCCCCACGAATTACAACTGGGAGGTGTCTTCCTGCAAGAAAACTCGTGGTTAGATTACGCCCAGGTTTTACTAATTTCCAACGAGCTTTGGTTTATCGACTAATATCACTTTGATTCCCAGTTTCTCTTTTTTAGGTTGCCGACCGCTACATGAACATTCCTCGCACAACACCGTCGACAACCCGTCGACAAGCAATTCAATCTATGGGGACCGGACTCGGATTGATCGCGCTGCCATCATTAGTCCAAGCAAACAAGAATCCCCTCGCCGTTAAGAGTCCTCACTTTCACGCCTCCGCGAAACACATCATCCACATCTATCTCAACGGGGGTCCATCCCAGGTTGATACTTGGGATTACAAGCCCGAACTAAATAAACGCGGCGGCCAACCACTGCCATTTCGCAATCTTGCCACGGAGCGGGAAACTGGAGTCGCCTTAGCGTCTCCATTCCAATTCAAACAACATGGCGACTGTGGATTATGGTCTAGCGAGATCTTCGATAAAACCGCATCTAATCATGCCGATAAACTTTGCGTCATCAAGTCAATGTACGCGAACACGCCAAATCACGAACAAAGCATGCGTTTGATGAACACCGGTGACGAACGCCAATCGCGGCCCAGTTATGGCTCGTGGCTCACCTACGGATTGGGGACAGAAAACCAAAACTTGCCCGGCTTCGTCGCGATGTGCCCGGGGTTACCCGTCGCCGATTCGTCTAATTGGCGAAGTTCATTTTTGCCAGGTATTTTTCAAGGCACCTACCTCGACACACGTAAAACTAGCGTTGAAGAACTTATTGCTAACATTAAAAATGCGCGGATCGACAAATCACAACAACGGCGACAACTCGACTTATTGAGTGCCCTAAATTCGGAACACAAACAACGTCGTTCTGCTGACCCAAATCTAGAATCTCGCATTCAGTCGTTTGAACTGGCCTATCGCATGCAGATGCAAGCAACCGATGCATTTGACATAACTAATGAAACCCAAGCAACTCACGATCTCTATAACGCCGGCTCCGTACACGGTCGTCAACTGTTAATCGCTCGCCGCTTAATAGAGCGGGGGGTCCGGATTGTGCAGTGCTTCCACGGTGACGTTCAGCCGTGGGATACGCACGGTGGTTTAGACTCCGCAATGCGAAGCTTAGGCAAACAAGCCGACCAACCCATCGCTGCGTTGTTAACCGATCTAGATCAGCGAGGACTGTTAGACCAAACGTTAGTTATTTGCGGCGGCGAATTTGGCCGTACTCCCGCTGTCGAAATTCCAATTGGCGGTGGCACCCCTACCGGAAGAGATCACAACCACCACGGATTTACGATTTGGCTCGCTGGTGGTGGTGTCAAAGGTGGATATTCCTATGGGAACACCGATGAATTCGGCTATCGCGCTATTGAAAAACGAACGCATGTTCACGATCTACACGCCACCATGTTACACCTAATGGGTTTCGACCACGAAAAGCTAACCTATCGTCATGCTGGTCGAGATTTCAGATTAACAGACATTGCAGGACACGTAATTCGTGATATCATCGCGTAGATTGCTATCTGCTACTGTGCCGATTCAATAGTTTTCGCGACACGCCGTATTTCTCGCGCATCTAACGCCCGATCATATATGCGAACATCTTTAATTTGTCCATTGAAATAGTCGTGCTGGCCAAAACCAATTCGTAGCGCCGCACCACTCGGTTTTTGAAAACGCGATTTATCAAATTCGCTTCCGGACGATACCAACTTGCCGTTGATAAACAACTGCAATTGAGATTCCCGCCTGACCGCGGTCAAATGTTGCCAACCACTAGGCAAAGCCCGGTCGTGCGTGACACTCTTGCCAACTTCCAACGACAGCACCTTCCCCGACGGCAATACACCACAATATAATTTTCCGTCAAAAACAGCCATCGACCAAGCGCGACGATACTTAACGTCCGCAGTGTTATCCAATCGACCCGTTGTTGTCCAATTCGTTCCACCTTGATATCGGTAAACGTCGGCAAAGGGCAGGGTGCCTGCGAACAACTGGCCATTGTATACGGAAATTCCCATAACTTCCTTTTCCTCTCCTAACTGCCCGCGGAACGTCCACTGCTGCGAACCATCTAAACGATACACGGAACCAGTGGGCCAAGTACCAACATGGACCGCGCCTTGATAGACCATCATCGAATATGATTGTGTCGTCTTGGGTATCGGTCCAAGCCGTTTCCAGTCCTTTCCTCCTTCGTATTGAAAGAACCCTCCATCGTCGTAACTCAACCCATAAAGATGACCGTTATGTACACCCAAGTGAACCACCCTGCGATCCGGACACCCACAATCGACCCATTTGTCCACACCGTCAAAACGGTACATCCCGCGAGTTCGCGGGGTGTCTCGCCACGCTCCTGTCGAACCGGTTCCAGCGTACAACTTCCCATCAAATACCGTTAAAGCACTGACAGATCGAACATCCGCAATTCGACCCATGCTAGTCCATTTACCTGACCCCTCGTATCGATACACAGCGCCACCAGGGTTTTGGTTTTCCGACAGTGGTAACGAGGAGCCGCCGCCGCTGTATAATTCCGAACCGACATAAAGACGACCGTTATACACCGCCATCGCAGCTATACAATTTGCGGTGCTTGGTGCTCCGCAGTCGACCCATTTTTGTTTGCCAGCATACCTATAAACATGTCCCCGATCTTCCTTGGCAGGCTCCCACGTTGCAGCATACAAGTCACCGGCGAACACGACAAGTGACCGAACGTATTGGCTATTCCCTGGGCGACCGCAGTTCTTCCAAGCCGGTATGCCACTGCCATCATCCAGCCCAAAAAACACGTTGCGGTGATTGGATTGCGCATTGGTAACTCCGGCATAATTCATTATTGACAAATTGACGCCGGTATGAGTTGTCAAATCATAGCACGATAGAACGTCCCCTATTACATCCTGCAGTCGCTGTTCCGTCTTAATCCAAGCGGAAATGGTCATGCCACTTTTCCACAGATTAGGGACATTACTCGGCGGCAATTCCAACCAACTGTCCACACCGTTAAAATGCCCGCTTTTCGATCCAGCGAACCCCACATTATGGTTGACCAGATGATGCCCGTTACCGGATTTATCGTTTCCATTTTGAGTCAGTTCCCAATGGGCGATTAACCCCGATTGCGCCCACACAGAGGTAGCACCGGTCTCTAATGTCAAAAATGCTGCTGAAACTATCATAATGAACAAACGTCTCATGCTTGTTGACTCCTTAACTAAACTCACGGGTAAGCCTGTACAGCGAGTACACTTTGAACCATAAAATGGACAGTTTATGGAGAAAACGCTATCCCCAGGCAAAACTGCATGATTCATCCATAAAAACACGCACTTATTACCTGACATTTTTCCTTCTCGTGCATAGTATGAGTATACCCTATCCTCCATCTCAATTACCCACACACTGATTCAAACTGGCCCACAAATGTTTCGTAGTCTGTTTTCATCGCGACAACGCACCACACGGCGCAAGCGTCGATCGTTGCTGCAGGGAATCGAACACCTCGAACCTCGCATCGTGCTTGCCGCGGACGGGCTTTCAATCGTTCTTGATTACTCCCTAGACACAAATAACTTTTTCAGCGACCAAACGCGAAAAGACACGTTGCAACGAGCTGCCACCGTCTTGGAAAGTCGAATAGGCGACGAACTCGGCGCGATTACTCCAACTGGCGGCAACAATTGGGACGCAACCATCACTCATCCCGGAACCGGTGCAAGTCACCAACTCAACAACTTAACAATCCCACTCGGTAGCATTATCATCTTCGTTGGTGCCCGCGACATCGGTAGTCTCGGCGTCGGAGGCCCCGGCGGATTTCAAGCGAGCGGTACATCTGCCTTCTTAGAAAGCATCACCAAACGCGGGCAAACGGGAATCGATTCAAGTAACTCAGAAAACACAACCGACTATGCGCCTTGGGGGGGGCATGTCACTTTCGATTCTTCCCCCACTTGGAATTTTGGGAACGAGCAACCGATCAGCGGTGAAAACGATTTCTATAGCGTAGCACTACATGAAATAGGTCATGTCCTCGGAGTCGGCACTGCGGACTCCTGGGATAACCTCGTAAACTCCTCAAACTTTTTTACCGGTCCTGCAGCTGTCAACGCCAATGGCGCGAACGTGCCGCTTACGAGCAGTTCGAGTCATTGGAATAACGGACTAGAAAGCAGCTTGCCCAATACGAATGCTTTGCAAGAGTCGGCCATGGATCCCAATTTAACGGTGGGAACTAGAAAACAGTTTACGGTTATAGACTGGGCGGCACTCGACGATATTGGCTGGGAAGTCGCCGACACATTCGCGCCAACGATCGATGCAATATCAAATATTACTGTCGATGAAGATAGCCCCGAGACACTCATCAATCTTACTGGCATCGGCCCCGGCGGAACCGAAGTTCAACCTTTGCAAATTTCCGTTTCCAGTGACAATACCAATCTCACCGGCACGCCTAACGTTACCTACACTTCCGACGAGACAACGGGATCCCTGAAATTCACTCCGCAAGACGATCAATCTGGCACAGCAACAGTCACGGTAACCGTCACCGATGGCGGACTCGATGGGAACCTCGCTACGCCCGAAGATAACGCCAGCCTGACGACTTCTTTTGATGTCATCGTAAGCCCGGTTAATGACACTCCTACTA
>JABJJO010000106.1 GCA_018660825.1 Planctomycetaceae bacterium
ATGGTGCTCCTGCGGTTGTCCGCCATGAACTCAGAGATCATCGGCGCCGAGAAGGCAGGGGCACCCATCAGCAGCAAGGCTCCGGTAATAAGTTTCTTTAACATTTCATTCGCACTCTGGGGCCGTAGTAGACACGGACGGCTTCGAGACGGGGAGTCGATTGAAGATGGTACGCGCGAAAGGAGTCGAACCTTCACTCCCGATGGAACCGGATCCTAAATCCGGCGCAGTCATCTCAAATACTTACTTTCCTAGCAAATACGCGGCCTGTTTTCAGTTTGTACCGATTAATTTGCGAACTTTCAGCGAATTACTCGCACAATTACCGGCACAAAAGCCAACTCGAACCGCGCGAACTCAAACAAGCCTCATCCGATGCAGCAAGCTAATTCCAAATAGACGGCGGCGGGGCTTTCCAACTCTATGCGCTCAATTCATCAATAATGGATTTGGGCTTGGAGAATTTTTGGTCAAAAGAGGGCTAATGGTGCTGGCAGTGCCACCCACAGGTGCCGTGAGGGATGCTCTGAACTACTTGTCCTGGTCATCGTCGTCGGCAACGCCGCCTTGGCGTACAAAGCGAAGTACACAATACCAACTAAGACCACTGTTCCGACCAATAGTGGCCATATGTAGGCCAACACATCGATTAACTCTTGCACATAACTCTTGAGGCTTCCAGCACGAGTGTTATCTGGGGCCGAACCGGGATGGGGTTTATCCGGGCCGAAGATGGACCCAATGAGAACCATTACTATGAGCAGCGTTACAGGAGCGAGTTTGTTAGGGAGCGAGTTCGGATTCGACCAAAGTGACTTGGGCTCACCCCCGCAATGCGGACAAGTTTTTGCATTGGGTGAGACCGTCTTACCGCAAGCCTTACATGGTTTCATTCCGTCAACCATAGCAACCCAATGAGACGCCAATGCCAGTTTACCGTCAAGCGGTCAGAAAAAAGGGTCGATTTAACTGTTGCCGCCGAACAACAACCCTGCGGCGTTCAAGTGGTGGAGTGGGTTGGTTTAGTTCCCTTCAGCTTTCAATTCGTCACCCGTCTTGCCGCCGTGTTTGCGGAGGAGGTTGGCGGTTTTTAGCTTATTTTGTCTAATAGAAAAATCTACTGGTGTCATGCCGTTAAAAGAACCTGTTAAGGTAATAAGCGGATTAACCTCTGCACCTTTTTCAACCAATAGTTCGATGGTTTCATTACGACCCTCATAAGCAGCTATGTGTAGCGGAGTTTGTTCGCCTTTTGTTTTTGCATTAAGATTCGCACCATTCTCGACTAGATACTTGACGATTTCACCGTTACCGTTTTCAGCAGCAAGATGCAAAGGAGTTGCGCCATCCTCATCCTTCGCTTCCACATCCGTGCCAGCAGCCAAGAAATTTCTTACTGCTTCAGCATCACCAGCAGTAGCAGCCATGTTAATCGTCGAATATTTGCCGCCGTGGTTGTGGAGAAGATCAATATTATCGGTACGCTTATGTTGAACTGCCAAATCCAATGGAGTTTGTCCATCGTTGTCCTTATCGTTCACATCAGCACCTTTCGAAATCAGGAGGTCAACAATTTCTTTACGACTTCGCCAAGCAGCCACATGCAAAGTAGTAGCACCGTTTTGAGAACCGTCCCTGAGTTTTAAGTCTGCACCTCTGGAAAGCAGTATTTCAATGTTCTCCACTCGATCATTGTATACTGCAAAACCCAAAGGAGTTGCACCGTCTGAATTTTTTGCGTTTAAGTCGGCGCCATTGCTAATTAATAGTTCAATTGTTTCCCTATCTCCCCATTTCTTTTTCGACGCCTTATGCAAGAGGGTCCTTCCTCTCCAATCTCTCGCATTCACATCAGCACCAGAAGTGACTAGAAGTTCGATCATCTCCTTGGTTTCCGCATAAATTAAAGGAGTATTTCCATGCCTATCTTTAGCATTAACATCCGTGCCAGCAGCCAAATACTGTTTCACGTCTTCGGTCTTTCCTTCCGATGCAGCTCTGTAAATAGACTTACCGCCCCCCGGCAATAGCATAGTAGGATCACTGCACCCCACCAGCACCACGGTTGCGACGATTGAAACAAGAGATGATTTCATAGCGAGTCAACTGTCACCCCTTTGAGCGCAGTTTTCAACCGGTTTAAAATGTTGCCGCAACAACCCTGCGGCATTCAAGTGGTGGAGCGGGTTGATTTAGTTGCTTTATTTTGCGCCGTGTTTGCGGAGGAGGTCGACAAATAAGGCCGCCTTCAGGCCAAGATGTCTATTAATGGTTGATAGAGACCATCTGTCTCCTCACTCGAATGGGCGACAATTGTGGACTTAACGATATCATTTAAGAACAATTCCAA
>JABJJO010000049.1 GCA_018660825.1 Planctomycetaceae bacterium
ACGTTGCCACTTTCATTTCTGCATCCGTAGGCTCTCGCCCGATCGCACATAAATATGCATACGTGATTCGCTGTGCGCTATCATTTCCTGCGTATGTTTGTACGCGCCCCGCAAACAACTCCGTCCAGTGATGTATCTGCTTATCGTTCATCAGGTGTAGAGCCTGGGGTGCAACTGTTGAAGTCGTACGCTCAACACAATTAGGACTCATCCGTGGTCGATCAAAATTAACCAGCAATGTTGGCATTGTCGTCCGTCGATGCAACACATAGATACTACGTCGCCACCCACCCTGAGTGTCCTTGGAGACAACGAGCCCATCCGCTCTGGGTGTCACGCCATCCGCAGGCCCAAAGGGTTGCAGTGATAACACGTCCGCTATTGCCAACAGGCTATCGCGTACCATTTCCGCATCTAGTCGTCTCATCGGCATCCGTGCTAACCATTTGTTCTCGGGGTCTTGTGCGAAGTGCTGATCGTTTATGCCCGACGTTTGGCGATATGTTCGGCTCGTTACTAGCAAGTAATGAATACGTTTGACACTCCAGTCATTTTCCATAAACTCGGCGGAAAGCCAATCCAACAGTTGAGGATGTGAGGGCCGAGCGCCTGCCAGCCCAAAGTTTTCTAGCGTTGTTACTAAGCCTTTCGCAAAATGATGCTTCCAAATGCGATTCACCATGACGCGTGCCGTCAAAGGATGCTCGCGTTTAACCGTCCAGCGTGCCAAGGCTAAGCGGCGGCCTGTACTAACTGTTCGTTTACCATCCACAGCACCTGTTGTGAGCGGTTGCACAACAAACTCCGTGTTTCCATCAGTCAACACAGATGGTACACCCGCGTCTACTCGCCTCGCCGGAGTGAGATAATTGCCGCGGGTTAATATATAAGTCGCCGATGGGTCACCATCATCCCATAAGGCCCGTATTTTTGTCGGCGACTGTAATTTTTCTTTCAATGCAAGGATAGCTTTATTTTGGTTCGTTCGATATTCAGCAAACGCCTCATTATTTAGTTCAACATCCTCAGTCGTTACAGTCAAATATTTTTCAAATCGCTCAGCAAGATAGGTTTGAATTTTATTTCTCTGCTCTTTTGCAATACCAAGCATTTTTTTCACGTCCATGCGAATACTCTGGGGGACTTCCGACAACCTAGTGGTAACCACTTTAGAAATTTCCCTCTCTTCACGACTTGTTAATGCGATTTGCAATGCATCTATTTCCCGCTGCCATATTTCATTATTTGCCTCCAACGCTAGGCGGTCAGTGGTCTTCATTAATGGTAAATACCTCGCCGGCTTGTGACGACCAGTACCCCTTTCCAGAGGCGCATACCAATGGTTTTCATCGAGTGCCCCTTTGAATACATCGAGTAATCGATAAAAATCTTGTTGAGGGATGGGATCAAATTTGTGCGAATGACAACGAGCACATTTGATAGTTAATCCGAGAATAGCCGAACTATAAACTTCTATAACACTATTGATATACCGCTGTCGGTCGGGCACAAATCCCGTAATATTAGAGAATGTCCCATCAGAACTCTGTCGCAGGAATCCCGTAGCGACGAGATTATCAAACACTTCAGTCGTGATATGATCGGCATCCGAATAATCTCCCAATTCGTCACCTGCTAATTGCTGGGTGATGAAATCCGAATAAGGTTTATCTTGGTTAAAACTTTTGATGACATAATCGCGATAGAGGTAATTCCAAGGACGTGGGGGATCGGATTCTTGAATGCCTTCACTATCCGCATAGCCTGCCAAGTCAAGCCATAATCCGCCCCAGCGTTCCCCGTAGGCCGGTGAAGCTAAGACTTCATCAACCAATCGCTCATAGGCAATGGGACTGGCGTCATTAACGAATTCAAGGATTTGTTGTGGGGATGGAGGAACACCTAGCAGATCTAGGTAAAGACGACGAATGAGTGTCGATCGGGACGCTCGCTCCGAAAAATCAAGGTTGTGCTTCTTTAATTGTTGATGAATATATGCATCAATTGGATTGTGTAGAGTTACATTGTTCGGAGTTACAGGATCGGTTGCCGCAACAACCGATATGGGAACAGCAGGACGCTTAACTTCACCAAACGACCAAAACTGCCGGTCCTCGTTTGTAACTGAACTATCGCCCGCAAAATTTGCCGGATTAGCTTTGTCACTATCTGCCATCGCTCCTTGTGCAATCCATTGTTCAAGACGTGTAATTTCATCAGCGGTAATCACCTGAACACTAACTTCCACAATCCGACGTTTGGGGGGCATTTCACCCGCATGAATTTTTTTGAGTAAAAGGCTGTCAGTCGGTCTTCCTGGAACTAATGCGGGCCCCGAATTGCCGCCCGTTAACATTGAATCAAGAGACCGTAAGTCCAAGCCGCCCTCTTGTAATCGTTTGCCGTGGCAGACAGTGCAGCGCAACTCTAAGATTGGAAACACCTGAACGTCACTTACCCGTTGGGTCCGTATCCGCCGTGTAACCTCATCTGATTTTAACCATTTCCAAAATGTCTGTTTTTCAGCAGCCGTCAGCTGCGGAGAATCTTCCGGTGGCATGGCGTCGCTATCCACCATTTTCCAAAGTAACGAATTGGCTGCATCTTTATCAATTGCCCGGCCCGACTCACCGCCGGCAAATACGCCCGCTAGGGATGTTAGATTCAAACCAGCTTTGGGATTGTTGGTATTATGGCAACTACCGCATTTTGTCCGCAAAATCTGTAATACAACTGCTGATTCGTCAGCAACCGCAGGGCTACGACAAGTATGACCGAGCAAGAGCACAGCAATCATAATGATCGTTGCTACTTTCGAGTTTTGGTCTAGTGTTTTCATTACTGGATATACATAAATTCTAAGGTGTTAAAAATTGCCATGCATAAACAACCAAATCACCCGCGTTGCGCGAGGGGGATGCCTAGAACTGCTGGGGCTTTGTTGGGAACGATCCGGGGGTTCGTTAGCGACGAGTTCATCCGCCCACATTGCGCGTAATGTTAGTGCCCCCAGACCACCGCCAAGTGAAGACAACCAATGTCGACGCGTGTTCGTGTTGACCCTGGTCATTATTAATTACCCTTGTCGCTGCTGCATCAGTTCGCTGTACCTCTGTAGCGTTTGACGTTGTCTCGACGAAAGACTTGATTCGCCACGCTGGTGCACTTGTTCTAATATTTTCTCGCCGCGAGCAATTAACTGCTCATCGGCACTAAGCTCATCAGTGACGGGCTTATGTATTTTGAGTTTCGTTTTCGGTTTGCGCTTAGTACTGCCCTGGCCGCTAAACTTCCATCCCAATTTATAGTACAGCGCCGCAAAAGCAGCGCCTCCTAAATGAGCCTGCCAAGCGATTCCCGTGGAGCCACCGACAGAAGATTGCACTCCCAAATAA
>JABJJO010000096.1 GCA_018660825.1 Planctomycetaceae bacterium
AAGGATCCTGCTCCGGATAAATCCCTCCGGCTTGGAACCAGATCTGACGCTTGGCGGTGTCCACTCGGTCGATTTTCCGCACGATCCATGGCCCCTTGGTGATTTGGTTCTTCAGCTTACCGCTGCCGAAATCAAATAAGTACAAATGGTTCCACCCGTCGCGTTCCGACATCCAGATCATCTCGTTCGTGGACTCCAGCAACTGGCGATGATTGTAGAAGGCATAATTCACGAACGTCTTGCTCGTGTCGTCGATCAGCGCGGTGACCGCGCCGCTCTCGGCGTCGATGGCCACGATCCTCACCGCGCTGTGTCCTCGTTGGTTGTAGTAGAACGTGAATCTGCTGGAGTCCTTCTCCCAGCGATGCGAACCGATGCTCCATGGGTTGCCGAAAAGCGTCTCGTCGAGCGGGATCTCCTTCTTTCCGACGATGTCAAACAGATGCGGTTTGGTCTGGGCAATCTGGTCGCCTGGCTTGAGATAGCTGTTCGAATGCAACTTCGGCTGCAACTGATCCTTGGGCGAGGACTCGACGAAATGAACAATGTGCTCTTGAGCTTTCTTGTGACGGAAACCAATCAGTGTCCTCCGGTCGGGGGACCATTGAAAATTGCCTTGATAACCATCCCCTTCCTTACCGTCCGTGGTCAGGGCGACTTCTTCGCCGTCCCTTCCGTGACGGAGCCAGACATTGTGGTCTTTGATGAAGGCCTCGACCTTTTGCGTTTCTTTCTTCTGCCCCTCGTCCTTCCGTTCCCCGGTCTTTTGAGCTAACTGCAGTTCGGATCCGGGCGGTTTTCCGTGCGGCAAAGTCACTTCGGCCCAAGGTTGCGGATGTTGCGAGAAGAGCAGTTTTGAGGCTTCTTGTAGTGGAGCGGGGATTCCTCTTAAGACCGACACCTTCCCAGTCCCGGGCGTGTCTTCGGTGAGGGACTGATCGTTAAGGTTGACTTTCCACGATTTGCCCACCGCCTTGAAGTAGACGGCCTCTTCCAGCAATCCCTTCTTATCGCCGTCCACTTTCTTATATTCGATCGCGTCGAAGGGCAGTTTGTGCGCATCGAAGGTCTTACCGGTTGCTTTTGCGAAATCCTTTGCCAGTCGCTCGTGGTCGAAAGCCGCTTTTTTCTTGCCCACGGCCGCATCGACGAAAACGAAATTCTTCCGGCCGTGGCCCAGATCGTTGCGATACCAGAAGCACTTGGTGCCCTTCAGCCAATTCGCTTGCACCTTCGTCCGAAACACCTTGCCGCCGGTGATGCTGCCAATCTTATCGAAGCGTTCGTAATCCGCCTTGGTTCCTTGAGCCTGAAGCATCGTGGTCGTTGACATCAGAACCAACGCCACGGCGCCGCCGATGCAGGTGTTCATCGCAGAGATACTAGATATCGATATTTTCATCCGTTGGTCCTTTGATTGTTCATGTTTCTGGCTCGTTCGGTTTCGAATCGTTGGTTTGATTCAGCGTTGATTATTCATTCTAGACTTCATTTTGTTCCTCTTTGAATTTAATGTTTCTTTTTTGGTGTTGTGCTATTCTGTCGGAGCGAAAGGCGACTCCCTTAATTCCCTTTAATCACCGCCGCCTTAATCAGTTCGCGCGCCTCAATTGTTTCCTCACTCTGCGGGGCGAGCTCCTTCAGCCAAAACACAGGCCCTAGAAAACGAGGAATTTCCTAGCATAGGCAATCATGGCGCAACAGTTGGAATACCTCAAATGGGCGATAGTGGTCAAGATTTATTGGCTGCCGGCAAAACACCAGAGATTGCCCGCGAAATCATGGACAAAAATGAGGTTTCCACAAGCCGTGGGGGCCGCCTTGATGGGAGTGCCAATCCGGTACTCCCATTGAAGTTGCCCTTGGCGATCCACCGCTCGAATGGATGTGTCGTCGTGACCAAAAAAGGCATGATCACCCGCAATCAATGGAGTTGAACTGCCGCCAATCGCCTGTCGCCGAGAACGCAGGAAACGATCCGCCTCGCGCCCGCAATTGACCTGCCAGAGTACCTTACCGGTGGCCAACTCGAGTGATCGGAAATTGGTGCCATTCACCAGTAACTGGTCGTCCCAAACGATGGGAATCGGATTCTGATAGCCTGCGTTGGCAAAAGGAGTTCGCCAGACTAACTCGCCATTCTCTTGCGTGCGGGCGCAAATGCCGCCCGAGGAAGTGAAGTAGAGCTTGTCGCCGTGTAGTAATGGTGCAGAGGTAGACCGTGAGTCCTCCATATATTTCCAGATGGTTTCACCGGAAGACAGCTTTAGCGAGGCGCCGACTCCGCGGGCAACGGTAAACATGCGGTCGTCACGGACTGTGGCAAAGGCGGCATAGGAGCCGACGTTGCTGTCGAGCTTGCGAATTTGCTCTCCGGTCGTGTAATTGAGCAGGTACTGGATACGGGTCCAGTCGCTAACTAGGAGTCCGGCAGCGGTTGGCACCGGCGGCGTGTTGTTGATGGCCAGTGGGCGTCCCTGTTTATAGTCCGGGTTGATTTGTGTGACCCACTTCGCGTCGCCGTTCTGTGCATCATACGCGGCCACCCAGCCTTCGGCCGTGATCGTGTAGACGGTCT
Organism: Planctomycetaceae bacterium; assembly: GCA_018660825.1. Taxonomy (GTDB): domain Bacteria; phylum Planctomycetota; class Planctomycetia; order Pirellulales; family Pirellulaceae; genus UBA721. Next base: position 2,579 of record JABJJO010000096.1, read on the forward strand.
CTTCGTGGACGGTCACGGGGCCGCGAATGTCACCGTGAGGCGAGGGAGCTTTCCAGAGGGGGTTTCCCGTGCTGGCGTCCAGGCACAGGATGCCGGCACCGGGTGCATGGGCGTTTGGATTCCCCACGGAAACGTAGACACGACCCCCGGCGGTAACGGGCGAGTTGTGCAGTACATGGCGACTGCCCGTGTGACGAACCCAGAGCGGCATCAAGGGAAGCTTAGGGCCGGACCGGAGTCGCCGCGCTGGGCTTCCGCCCAAGACCCAGGGGAGGTCTCCGTCGACCGCCGGCTTGGCGATTTCGATGTTGTCAACCGTGATGGTCTGCGATCGCTCCCATGCCTTGCCTGTGACGTCAGTGGCCACTAGGGCGCATTGCCATTTGCCATTCTCTCCCGGTGTAAAGGATCCGTGCCACGACCAGTCCCCCTGCTGGGTAAGCGGCTCGCGGATGGTCTTTCCGGTGGGGCTGGTCCAGGTGCAGATGACCGATTTGACCAGCAGGGCTGAGTCGTAGGCCAGGACGACCAATGGTTGGCGGCCGGAGTAGGTTAGTGTTCCCGGGGCTAGTAGCTTCAAGCGCTTGTACTGCCCGGATACGCGAAGTTGCGAGGATACGTTCTGTTCGGCATCAACGAATGTCCAGCGATAGGTCCGTGAGTAGGCGCCCCAGTCGTTGCCACGAGCCGGGGCACTGTTCATCACCGGGACCCCCTGGCGGCTGCCCGTATGTACCACGTGGTAATGGGCACCAATTTGTGCGATGACGTTGATTTCTTCCTTCTTGCGCTGGTCGAACCAGGCCGGGTCAAGTGGGTAGTGTGAGACCGCGATGACAGGGGTTCCCTGCGCTAGGGACTTAAGGTCTGCCGTGATCCATTCCTGCTGGCGAATTCGTGCTGGGGATTGCAGGTAGCCGGTTTCGGTTACCAGTTGGATGAAATGAACACCGCCGTAGTTCCATGAGTAGTATGGTGGGCCGATGCGCTGCTCAAAGCTGACTGTGCAACGTGGATCGAGGCAATTGCCATCGTGGCCACCAAATCCCTCGTAGACCGGGATTTTTGAAGAGCGGCGAATGTAATCATACATGTCCCATTCAAACTGGCTGCCGTTCATCGTTAGGTCACCGGCGGTGACGAGGAAGGCGGGGTCGCCCGGGGCCGAGGTGATCTGGGCGTAATCCTTAGCAGTGGGTAGCATCTGGTGATGGGCTGTGAACTGGCTGTCGCTGGTGGAGATAAACCAGAACTCCTTCCGGTTCGATTTAGGGTCGGCCTGCAGACCGAAACTGATTGAATATTCCGAGAGGTTTTCGTCGTAGGGAATGCGAACGAAAAAACTACCCGTCAGCCGGTAACCATTGGGTCGGGTGAGCGTGATGAAGCGATGGTGCGGCTTGTCGTCAAATTTGAGTACGAAAGTGAACTCGCCATTTCTGCCGGTCTGTAACAGTCGCTGGCAGTCACTGACGGTAATGTTGGGCAGTCCGTTCTCGTTGGCTTCCTGCTTGCCATTTCCATTCGCATCCAGAAAAGCCCTGCCTCGTATGGTGGCAATGCGAGGGACGGCTTCGGCCAGCGGAGGTTCGGGTCGCTGGGGTATCAATTTCTGTACCCGTTCCAATTCGTCACTGCTGAAGCCGCGCAGTAAATCATCGGTTGTGACCAGGGGTTGGTCGTTGATTGTTTCGGCCGGTTTGGCGGGATTCTGCGCGTGAGCTTGCAGTGCAGGAATGCAGGCCAGTAAGAGTGCGATTAGCCGGAAACGATGTGGAGAATGCTGGGGGATCATTGGAATGTTTTCCTATTGTTCTTCAATCTGCTTCAACCTTGCTGTTGGACTCTGAGTAAAACGTTGGCCTTACTGATTGATGGATGGGATAATTTTTGTCCCGAAGAACGAGCAGTACTGACCGCCCTGCTCTAGCCGAATAGTTCTAATGTTATTTATTGATCCAAATTACGATTTACCACTACACGGCAGTATTTTCTTTTGCACGGCGGGTTAATTAAAGGGTAGCATGGGGAACAAGGACGTATTTGTTCTAAGCATACGCGTTCTGGTGATCGCGCCAATACGATAGACCTATATTTACTAAATTGAAAGAAGATCAAATGAGTCGCAACGCTATAAAGATTTCTTTAACACATTTTTCACAACGGCTTAATGACGCATATGAGAAACATTCAACGTTTACATTCCTCCTAGGTTTTCTGATATTACTTTTTGCTGTCTTGTACTCTCGGGGCGATTCTGCATCAGTATTTCCCCCTACGTTAACGCCGCGGCATAACTCTGGCGAAGTTGCAGCAGGACTAGCATTGTTCGATGCCGCCCTGAAGGATGGTGATTATAGTTTGGCGGAGATTTACCTAATCAACGCAATTCAACGTGAACCATCGAATATGAAGACGATTACGGCGCTTAAACAACTGGCCTACAATAATCCATCATTTGATTCAGTGGCATTGGAGAGAGTAGTAGCATTATTGGAGTCTCTCATGTTTAAGGTTTCACCGGACGATGTTTCTAAAGTGGCGTCGTTAATTACGGAACTTTCAGAACACGCAATCAAATCCGTTTCAAATACGAATACTGATATAGTTGAAGCGGATGATATTTCAGACCTTTTAGAATTGGGGCCCCAATCACCAATTGATAGTCAGGCAATCGCGGTTTACGTAGAAGAACTGCAGCAGTTTTTGGACAACACAAATAGTGGTGATCTCGCCACTCACGCTGAAGTGGAAGCGACAAGGAATTCATGGTTGTTTGCATCGCAGATCCATAATTCAATATCGTTTATTGAAAGCTGTTTGACGAATGTTGAAAATCTCGAAAAAAGTGATCGGCTCGACAGCCAGGCAGCGGTTTCTGTTATTCAAGCGGCGGAAAATGCATTGGCTGCTTTATGGACGGTTCCAATGAATAAGCTTCCGGATTTGTATCAAAAAAAAGTAGAGGACTATCCCTTTCTAATTCAACAAAAAGTCGACGAAATTGCAGTAGCACGATCTCAAAAGTCGACGCAGATTATCAAAAACCGTGAGAAAACAGCTCGCGCTCAATTGAAAGTCACAAAAATTGAAAGCCGTTGTAAAGCACTGCAATTGGCTATTAGTGAAATACAGAAGGAAATTACAATAATACCTAGCCATAGTGTGCGAAACGACGTGAGGACTAAACTAGACAGTTTGGTAGCCGAATTGCAGAATCAACGACAGATTCAATTTGATAAGTACCAGCAGTTTACGTTGAACAAATGTGTAATGCTAGCCAAGGGATTTCAAGATGAATGGGCCGTATCTGCCACGGATGCTATAAATCTTTTTAACCGACATAAGTTATACGAGGTAAATCAATCGCTGCTGTCACCGGAGGTCTCCCGATGCTTTAATGACATATTGCAAAAGCTTTTTGGAGAATTAGGACCAGAGGAAACTGTGTCGATGCAAATGGTTCTTGGTGATTCCAACCGCAAAACCGAACTGGAGGATTTTTGATGAAATTCATATTTTCCGCCACATTGGTCTCTATCTTACTGTTTCCGCTTTGGGCTACGGCTCAGGATATAAGCGCACCAGTTTCTAGTTTAACGAGTTCGTATGTTAGCGCGCTGAGCCATGTTCATCTTGATGTAGCACAGAATTCAATAACTGCAAATGTGTTTAAAGGTGAATTTGGTGAAGCACATATGAATAGATATCTGACAAAATATTTACGAGCAACCGGTAATTGGCAACCAATTAGAGCAAGGTTCGGGCCGCAGGGCATCGACGGGATGTACCTGAAATACAATCGCATTGGGCAAGTCACAGACATGATTGTTAGTGAAGCTAAATACGGTTCTAGTCGCTTGGCGATGACAAAGGACGGTATCCAAATGGGCGGAAAATGGACCGTTAATCGCATTAAAAGTCTAGCTGGAAGTTACAATGAAATCGCACAGTCTATCCAAAATGGCGATATGCGTATCGCCCGGCCATTGCACAGCGGTATGCAAAGATTAGAAGTCCGATTACCTAACGGTAAAGCCGCGGTTTTCTGGCGTTCTTCGAGTAAAAATGAATGGGTGTTTAACGGCACAAAAGAAATGCTTGAGAGCGCAAAAGTGAAGTCGGCGGAAATTGGTCGATTTTTAGACGGTGCCAGTAGAGGTCAAAGAACATATTCAAAGTACGTCTATCGGGTAAAGCTAACAGGCAACGGTCTCGATATTAATGTAAAGGATGCGAGTAACTTAGATTTAGTCGGCGCTGAATCGAAATTGACGACAGTCAGACAATATAAGATTCCCCTTGATGGCAATGAATTAAGCGCGATCCAAAATATGAGCAGAAATGAAATTCGAAATATTTTGACCAAGAAGTTTCCGGAAATGAGCTCTCGCGACCTTGATCTTCGTGCAAACGACATTTCAAACTCCAAAGAACGATTGCATGAGTTATTTGCTGGCCAAGAACGACCAATATTCAAACAAGTGGCTTTTAATAGTTTCAGAGCAGGGGCAATTTCAGCCGGAATTGCCATTGGCATACAGAGCGCGATTGACTACATGGATGACGGACGCATAAATCTTGAAAGAACATTGGGAACGGGAGCTTTGGCATTTGTCGCAGGTACAGCGGGAACCTTTGCGGGACAGTATACTATCGTAGCCTTCAGTCAAAATCAAATTCTTCGAGAATTTGCGAGTGGTACGGCGAGAGCGCTTAATCTCGGTTCAACAGCATTAGTGTCGCAGTCCGCCGGGGCGCTGGTCGGAGGAGGCGTCGCATCTATCATTACGGCCTACGGTGGATATGCACTAGGATACTATGACATAACCATCGCCAATCGGATGGCAATCTCCGGTGTCGTCGGTGTAACCGCAGGAGTTGTTGCGACGAGTAGCGCAACCGCAATCGTGATGGCCTACGGCACGGCATCGACTGGAACCGCCATTGCTACGTTGAACGGCGCTTCTGCAGCGAGCGCAACAGCAGCTTGGTTTGGAGGCGGTTCCGTTGCGGCTGGAGGAGGGGGTGCTGCGGCGGGAGCCGCCGTGTTCACTGCTGGCGCTGCCTTAATCATTATTGGTGTTACGGCCGCAGGAATGAAAGGATTTCAGTTATATGATGAAGCACAGGAAATGAAACGCATTCAGTTAACAGCCAGCTATCTCCAAAATAAATATCGAAAACGCATACCCTGATCATAATACTCCTTCATCGTATTTTAGTAGCCCCGAACAGCGGTATGGCGAGAGGTTCCATCAATGAAGTCACATTTGAAGTGAACTGCGCCCCTTAGTGACAAATCCGAAGCTGATTGAAACGGTGGCCTTGTTGATTGATAGATGGACAATTTGGGTCCCGAAGAACGAGCAGTACTGACCGCCCTGCTCTGGGAGAATAGTTCTGATGTTTAAAATGAGCCATAAGAGTTGGGATGGTGTTACAGAAATATTTACTCGTCAATCTCTCTATCATGATACTGCAACGATTCACTTTTTGCGAACCGATCTGATCCACGTGGTCATGTTGACCTCACCAAGTGGCAACCCACCTGACATCTCTACTTGAAACCGACCAGGCTGTAATTTCGGTCGCTATCAGGGCAATTGAAATTCTTGGCTGCGAGCAGTGGCAGAGATACGGCCCCTGGCGTCAATCGCACTGATTTCAAACGCATAGAGGCTGCCAAGCAGAAGCTGGCGACTAAGGTTTAACTGGGGAGTAGCATTGGGGGTCTGGATAGCCGCACACGGCATAATCCTCGTCGTCGGGTAGAGCTCACCAGGCTTAATGAGCACGGGAGTAACGCGATAAGCCACCGCAGCTGGGGACTCAGTCCAACTAAGCGTTCCCTTTTCAAACTTCAGATTGGTGGGCGGATTGAGAGATTCTGATTGTACGGGCTTGGGGCCAATTCTCAGTTGCCAGGCATCGATTCTGCGATTCGCAGGCGTCGTCAGGATAAGTTTATCTTCGCCGGCGATGGCCACGCCCACGTTACCGCCTGTTTGGCTGCTGATCACGAAGGCGTCGCTCCATTTGCGACCGGTCCCATCGGCGGAAAGATAGACGCGACAATGATTGCGGCTCAAGGCGGTCGTGACGGTCAGGATTCCATTGTCCAGCAGATGCAGCGTCGGAAGTTTACCCGCAAAGGGCAGGATTTCTGGTTTTTGCCACGTCTTACCCTGATCCATAGATCGGACGGAAACTAGGTTGGATTTTACTGTGCTTCCCGTGCGAATGATCGCCAGCAGTTCACCGTCCCTGGTGGGCGAAACCGTTGTTTCAAACCAGGGCGAGACGACACGGGCTCCTACCTGTAGCATCGCGACGCTGGTTGTGATCACGGACCGGACTTTCCAGATTTGGCCACGGTCCTCGCTCTGCAGCAGCACAATCTTGTTGCCCGTGTTTTTCCATACATAAGCAGGCATAAATAGCATGCCATTTTCTTGTTCAATAATGTGGGCCAAGGGGCGTGCGATACCGCCGAGTTCGAGTGGGCAATCAATCGTGGCCCGCCCCAGTTGCCAGCTTTTTCCACCATCTTGAGAGATCCCAATCTGGTAAGCATTAGCGGGAACTTCAGGAAGCTTCGAATCGCGTCGTGACTCTGGAGGAGGAACCCATTTGATCCCAAAAGCAAACAGGTCGCCATTCTTGAAGCGTTGCGCCCACATGTCGACCATCTTGGACATCGGCCAATTGTCACATCCCTTCGTCCATGTCACGCCACCGTCGGTCGAGATAGCCGATCCAATGCCGTTCGTGATTCCGTAATCATCTGGGTGATTTGGATAAAAGTTTAACAGGCGATCTCCCGCGACCACGGGGTATCCGCCACCGGTGATGCCGACTCGCTGAACCACCGTGGCACGCGGACTGACAACGACTTCTACGTCCACAGCGACAACAGTCGGCAAGAAGGCCAGCAGAAGCGTAAGACCATAGGATAAGGTTATAACTCTGGTAGTCGTCATGGTGACCTTCATTGCCTAACTCTTCTCGAAATCAGGATCAGTTACTTGACCGTACCCCTTGGTATTGCAGATAAACACTACATGCAGTTCACCGACGATGTCTTGAAGGCTGGTCCCCTGCTCATGTGTTCGTAGTACCTACCCCACCCCCAGACCGCCGGGCAAGAAAAACACATCGAGGCCACATTCAATCAGCTTACCAAATCACAACACAAAGTGCTTGGTTAGGCGGTGGCTTATAGTTAACTAGGTACGTATAAAACGGGCGGCCGATTTCCAATTGGGGCTTAAATCGGATACGCTAAACCCTTGCAACACCACACCCAATTTCAACGAACACATGTTGGCGGGTCGTCAAACGTGAACCTGTTACCAAGGAATAACTTCAATGAAGACACAACTCGGACTACTGTTGTTGATATTGTTTCTGTCGGTCGGATGTAGTTCAGACCCAGAGCCTGTTTCGGTATCGGAGCATGAGACGACCGCGCTGGATCTGATGGACCCAGTAGAAATCAATAAAGAGCATAGTAATATCCGGAGTGTGGGTTTTCTAGCGGATGACAAGGTTCGTGACGCTGATTTGATCCTCGTCCATGAAGGCAACGCGAAGGCCGTCATCGTCTTGTCCGAAGCCCCTTCATTTGCCGCAAAAAAGGCAGCGAAAGTTCTGAGCGATCATCTCTTCCAAATATCGGGAGCTCGTTTAGAAGTCGTCAAGGAATCAACGCTCTCTCAGAATACGAGGTTTATTGCTATCGGAGAAAGCTCTTTAACGCGTAAACTAGGAGTTACGACAAAAGACCTGGGCCCTGGTGGAATTTTGATTCGCTCATTCCCTAACGCAATTGTCATTCTCGGTTCCGATGACGCCACACCGTCTGATTCCAACGGAACGCACTACGCGGTGACCACTTTCCTAGAAGAGTCACTTGGCTGCCGTTTTCTCTGGCCAGGTGAACTGGGCAAAGTCGTACCGACCAACGCCACGATTGTTGTAACGCCGATCGATCGATTTGAGACGCCGCTCCTAGGTCAACGTAAGATACGCAACATGTCATATCACGATCGCGATGCGAAAGGTCTGCTTAAACTGCGTGCCACGGAAGAGGATTACCACAGACTCCGCTCGCAATCCGAAGAAACTGAATCGGAAGATGGTGGCTGGTTTACATGGCAGCGGCTCGGAGGAAGCCTTGGGCTAGCGGGGGGACATGCATTCGGTGCTGCTTGGGAAAAGTGGAGTGTGGATCATCCGGAGTGGTTTGCGATGCAGCCCAACGGATCGCGCGATCAGAGCAAGCTTGGACCGGAGCGATCTCGCTTTTGTGTCAGCAACCCAAAACTAATCGAAGCCATCGCAAAAGAGAAGATCAAAGAGCTGAACACTGGCGCGAAGAGCGTAGCCATTGGCCCGAATGATGGGGGACTTGCCACTTTCTGTATGTGTTCGAATTGCAAGAGGCTCGACCCGCCCGAAGGTAGGTCAATCACTTTGATGGACGCCACAGGGGCCAAGGGTCGGACGTACTTCAATTACGTTTCGCTCACAGATCGTTTCGTCTATTTTTGGAATGAAATCGCGAAACGTGTTGTTCTCGAGTATCCCGACGCTTGGCTGACGGCGGATGCGTATAGCGCTTACACAGATGCCCCTTTGCGGTACAAGCTCCATCCTAACATCGCAATACGATTTGTCGATATTTGGTATCTAGACGACGCCGAGCACAAAATTGGCAGAGCTCGCTGGGACGCGTGGGCTGAAAAGGCCTCTAAACTCTATTTTCGCTCGAATCTACTTCTCGCCGCCCGTCGTTATGGCACCCCCGTGGTTTATGTCCACAAGCTGGCTCAGGATTTTCGATATCTGGCGCACAATTCAATGATCGGAACAGATCTCGACTCTTGCACTCATCATTGGGCGACCCAAGGCCTGAATTATTATGTAGCCGCGAGGCTTCACTGGAATCCGGACCTTGATGTTGATGCCGTAGTCGACGACTATTGCCAATCCGGCTTTGGCGACTCCGCTGATTCAGTGAAGCGATATTTCATGCGAATCGAGGAACTCACCAACGAGATTGCCGCAGCCAGCCCCGCACTACACCCAACTACGCCGTACACTTCTGAAGTCATCGAACAACTGCGTTCGATTCTCGACGAAGCAGATCGCGAGGCCTCGGCTCCGAAACCTCGTGCACGGATCGCCTTTCTGCGTCGGGGATTGGAATACACCGAGGTACACGCCTCGGCCTATCATCTTCTCGCGGAATTTGATGAGGGAGGTCGAAAGATGACGCCTGAGCTGAAAATGCGAGTTCACGCAACGCTGAATCAAAACTGGGAACTTTCACGCGAGATCCTTCTCAAGGATTTCAAGGCGATTAACGTGTCTAGGGTGGCGTGGGGAGGTTGGGGGAATTTCAACCGGCTCGGCTGGAAATCACCCACTGCCCCCAAGGTAGTAAAGTAACGCCTAGACCTACGTGGCAAAGACGCGCGCCATTACGCACCGGTGTCGTTGTTCCCTGAATTGTGGCTGCGCCTCGAAGAAGCGTATGCGATGACTGAGGAGGGCGCTGAGTGGGTCATTGAAGGCGTGGATTCGTTAGGCCAGAATCGCGACGAACCAACGAAACCAAACCTACGGCGGTTAGCTCTGCGATCACGCAAAAAGGCTTGGATGAGCACCTTGTTGCGGCGGAAGTATAACCGGTCGACAGATTGGCCACGAGCGAAAAAAAGCTATTACCATCGTCTTAGGGCGACCAAAAGGTAGAAGTTCCGGAAGAAGCATCGATCAAAAAAGTGGCTGAAGAAGTGTCTTTACTGATAAAGAATATTTCAACCCGCAAGTGGAGGATTCGGTGTCGCATCGGGGTGCGTCGTGTCGTAAAATAAATCATGAAGACTCCCCCCCCTTTTTTCAGTATCCAAGAGATCATGATCCATCCCGCCAAGATTGCTTTGATCGCGTTCGCAGTTCTCACGGCAACTGTTGCTCAGGCTGCAGAAGTCGATTTTGTACGCGATGTGCGGCCCATCTTGCAACAACATTGTTATGCTTGCCATGGCGAAGAAAAACAAAAAAACGGCTTGCGTTTGGATATCAAATCAGAAGCCTTTAAAGGAGGCGATGGCTATGGGCCAAGTGTGGTTCCTGGAGAAGTTGAAGAGAGCCCATTACTCGAAATGGTGCAAAGTGAAGACGAAGATCTCCGCATGCCGCCTGAAGGAGAAGGACTTTCGGCGACTGAAATTGCCACGCTAACCCGTTGGGTCAAACAGGGGGCCAGATGGCCTGATGGCGTTGACCTAGCAAATCTAGAAAATCGCACCGATCACTGGTCGTTCAAACCAGTAACGCATCCGGTCGTGCCTAAAACACAGAACAACACCTGGCCGATAAATGAAATCGACCGCTTCATACTCGCACGGTTAGAGCAGCAGGATATATCACCAGCGGGTGAGGCAAATCGTCTTTCCTGGTTACGACGGGTGTACTTCGATCTGATAGGGATGCCTCCTTCTCCCGTACAAGTGGACCTGTTCCTGAATGACCAGCGAGAGGATGCGTATCAACAAGTTGTTGATGAACTGCTTCAATCACCGCGGTATGGCGAACGCTGGGCTCAACATTGGCTGGATGTGGTGCGTTATGCCGACACACACGGATTTGAAGTCAACACGCCGCGGCCCAATGCCTGGCCTTATCGAGACTACGTGATTCAAGCGTTCAATAACGATACGCCCTACAATCAATTCATTCACGAACAACTGGCCGGCGATGCAATGAACCAAGATGCCGCGACCGGGTTTCTGGTCACGGCGGCAGTGCTGTTACCGGGTCAAATTGGAAAAGACGAACCTTCAAAACGTTTAGCACGTCAAGATTCTTTAGACGAGATCCTGATCAACACCGGCGAAGCCTTTCTCGGACTAAGTATTGGTTGTGCCAGATGTCACGATCACAAATTCGACCCCATTACGCAGCGTGATTATTACGCAATGCAAGCTTTTTTTAGTGGTGTGCGATACGGAGATCGACCGATTCAATCTACCGACAACACCGCCCAGCAGAAGAAAGTCGAAACCCTGGCAAAGCGACTCGATATTTTTGAACGTCAACTGGCTCGCTTTGAACCACTGGCACAAATTGGTGTGAAGGCAAAAGTTACGGATGCCAAACTGAATGAAGAAAAATTCGCAACACTGCAGGCCAAGTATGTTCGCTTTACCGTGCATGACGCCAACTTACATCCTAAGCTCGGGCTGATAGAACCTTGCATCGATGAGTTTGAGATATTCACCGTCGAAGAGTCACCGCGCAATGGGGCTCTCGCTGAATTGGGAACTCTAGTTACAGCCTCAGGTAGTCGCACTTCTAGTAACCATAAATTGGAACATATCAACGATGGACAATACGGCAACAGTCGAAGTTGGATGTCAGACGAAGCAGGTCGTGGCTGGGTACTATTTGAATTACCGAAAGCCACGAATATCAATAAAATCGTCTGGAGTCGTGACCGCAAGGGCGACTACAATGACCGTTTGGCTACCGCGTATTCTATTGAAGCCGGACTAACGCCAGATACAATGCAGCGTATTGTCAATGTGCCTCCGCCTCGCGCTATGGTCTCTGCCAAGCGAAATGTTGATCGTTTCAAGCCAGTGACTACGCGGTCGCTGCGGTTCTCTGTTCAACAAACCAATAGTTTAGAACCTAGCATCGATGAACTCGAAGTGTTAAATGTGGATGGCAAGAACGTGGCGCTGGCTTCGTTGGGTACGCACGTAAGTTCTTCAGGCAATAAAATTCCTAGTGATAACCACAAACTCGAATATCTCAACGATGGCCTGTACGGCAACACCCATGATTGGATCTCGAATAAGCAAGGGCAAGGCTGGGTCGAGTTGACCTTTGCACAACCTCAAACTATTGACCGTGTTATCTGGAGTAGGGACCGCGAAGGAAAATTTACAGACCGCCTGTCACTAGAATATACGATTGAAGTGATTGGTGAGCAGGGAGCAAGCCAGATCGTCGCGAATTCAGATGACCGGATTCGCTGGGATAAAGATAAGATACACCCCGTCTCTTTTTCTACCGCGGGTCTCAGTGAAGCAGATGCTCACGTGGCTCAAGATTTGTTTGATAAAATCTCAATTGTGAAAAAACAAATCACATCCGCTAAGAGAACGCCAATGGTCTATGCTGGAATATTCACCGAGCCTGAGCCTACGCATTTGCTTTATCGTGGTGATCCTGAACAGCCGCTTGAAGAACTGGTCCCAGCGGTGATTCAATCACTCGGTAAATTGCAGCTTCCCAAAAAGCCAACAGAACAACAACGCCGTCTGGCACTCGCTTCGTGGATTGCCAGTCCCCAAAATCCACTAACGGCACGCGTGATGGTCAACCGCATCTGGCAGGGCCATTTTGGACGCGGCATGGTTGATACCAGCAGTGATTTTGGCCGCAGCGGGGCGAAACCGTCTCACCCCGAACTACTCGACTGGCTCGCAACACGGTTTGTTGATTCTGGTTGGTCGATCAAACAAATGCATCGGCTGATTGTGCTTTCGGCCACTTATCGTCAATCGAGTCAGATTACTCCCAAGGCTCAAGAAGTCGATTCGGACGTTCGTTTGCTCTGGCGATTTCCCTCTAGAAGACTTGAAGCTGAAGCGATTCGTGACAGCATGATTGCAGTCAGCGGCAGATTGAATCTAAAGACGAGAGGTCCAGGCTTTGACTTATTCAAATCACGTGGAGGGCTTAGCGGTTTTCCGCCAGTCACATCGTTTGATGAAAAAGGTTTGCGACGGATGATCTATGCCCATAAAATCCGCATGGAACGTGAAGTTGTGTTCGGAGCATTTGATTGCCCCGATGCTGGGCAAAGCACCGCACGCCGGCGTCAATCGACCACGCCGATTCAAGCGTTGAATTTGTTCAATAGCCGGTTTACGCTGGATGAAGCAGACGCGTTTGCGGCCAAAGTTCTCACTGATGTCGGTGAAGAGAATCGTGATAACTTGAGCCAACAGATTCGACGCGTTTATCGACTTGCCTTGGGCAGAGAACCTAATTCGATTGAACTCAACGATGCACTGCCGGTAGTGCAAGAACATGGGCTATCAACACTGTGCCGAGTCATGTTTAATAGTAACGAATTTTTGTTTCTTCCATAATATAAAAGCTGAAACAAGGAGAACTTTGTGACGTCATTCAATCCATATCGTTCGGTTGCTCAATACGGTCTGCTGAATCGTCGTCGATTTTTATCCGATGTATCGACAGGCCTCGGATCGATTTCACTTGCCAGCTTGCTAAGTACAGATGGACTTCTGGCGGATGAGCGACCTGTGATTGATCCCTCTCGGCCTTATACCCCGCGTCCGACACATTTTCCGGCCAAGGCAAAAAACGTACTGGTGATTTTCTGCGCTGGTGCGGTCAGTCAACTTGAAACATGGGACTACAAGCCAGAGCTCATCAAACAAGATGGTAAGCCATTGGCTGGTGGTCCTGCGATAACGTTCCAAGGACCCGCCGGTCAGTTGGCACGTCCTCAATACCAATTTCGGCCTCGTGGTGAATCGGGCAAGATGGTGTCCGACATGATCCCTCACTTGGCCGAACTGACAGATGATTTCGCGTTTGTCCATTCACTCACCAGCAAAAGTAATACCCACGGGCCTGCTGAAAACTTTCTCTCGACAGGGTTCGTGGCTGATGGATTTCCTTCGAGTGGGGCCTGGATTAGTTATGCCCTGGGTAGTGAGAACCAAAACCTACCTGCCTTCGTGGCGATACCCGATCCGCGTGGTGTTCCCCAGGCCAGCGTCAATAACTGGGGCCCCGGTTTTTTGCCTGCCGAATTCCAAGGCACGCCATTCAGTGCGAAAAAACCGCTGCGACATTTGACTCTACCGGTAGGTGTTTCGGCACGAAAAGACAAAGCGGCACGGGGCTTGTTAGAGCGAATGAACCAGCGACACCTGGATCAACACGCGGGCGATGGACAACTGGCGGCTCGGATTGCCAGTTACGAACTGGCGGCCAAGATGCAGTTGAGTGTTCCTGAGATCAGCGACCTGCGTACAGAGTCGGCACATACGCTCAAAAGCTACGGGGCCGATGATACGCAGAACGCGACCAAGGCCGCGTATGCTCGCAACTGTATTTTGGCTCGGCGTCTGATCGAAAGTGGAGTCCGGTTTGTCCAACTATTCAACGGAGCCTATGCCAGTGGCGGTGAACTCAACTGGGACGGCCACAGCAAACTCAAAGAGCAATACGACAAACATGCGACTATTCTCGATCAACCGACAGCAGCCATGATCAAAGACATGAAAGCCCGAGGGCTGCTCGAAGATACGCTCATCGTTTGGTGTACCGAATTCGGGCGGATGCCGTTTTTCCAAAAAGGGGCCAAAGGCCGCGACCACAACCCAAATGGCTTTACCTGCTGGCTCACCGGCGCCGGAATCAAGCCGGGGGTCAGCCACGGCCAAACCGACGAACTCGGCCAAAAAGCAGTCGAAAACATGCACCCCCTCTACGACTTGAACGCCACCATCTTACACTTACTCGGGCTGAATCACGAACAACTCACCTTCGAACACAACGGAGTCCAGCGGCGGCTGACGAATGTCGAGGGGGATTTGATACATGAGGTGTTGAGGTGATTTGCTTCCACTTTTTCCCAATCCCAACCCGAAGCGTTACCGTGTGTTGATCTAATTGGCTCGGATTGTGGTAAAAAATCTAGTAGATTGGGTTGAAAGGTGATTCTGTTTTATGAATTGGGCGAAATCAAGGGAGCCGCGTGATCAGTTGGTTTTATTTCCAACTCGGTGGGCTGTCATTGATGCTCAAAATGATAAACAGGCATTTCCTGTCACAGATCATCATGATCCGTCACTAGAAATGCCTGAGTGGGAGATCACGGGCTCGAATGAAGGCCTGTTTCTAAGTGGAAAATCACCGATGTTGTAATGGGCGACGCAGAATCCGACACATTTCCGGACGTTCATGACCGCAAAATAGAAGAACTGCTACAAGTCTGGGCGGATCCCCGCGACGGCGTCAAGGATGCCCTACTGTTGATTGGTGTTGGGTGGATAATCAGCATGATTGGTGCGTTTGTTGTGTACCATCTTTATGGGTATACAATTGGCTATCTAGTAACGTATTCTACTCCTTTGAATCGACAGTTCATTCTTTTACCACAATGATCTGGTCGCAAAGTACAAGATCATCTTTTTTACCGCTGAAATTCTTGGGAAATTTGAGAGATACCCAAGTGTCCCATTTCTGTGTAGTATCTGCGAAATCATAGAGAGAACTCGCCTCCAGGTGCGTGCTCCAACTTCGCGAGGAAAACCA
>JABJJO010000103.1 GCA_018660825.1 Planctomycetaceae bacterium
CTATCGACAATTGGTGTGTCGTTGATCTCATCAATGGTAAAGGAGAATTCTTCGATGAAGTATTGATTGTCGATCAACGTCGCGAGATTGTTATCATATCCACCATCCATCAACTCAATCACGATGGCACTCGTTCCAAATTGATTATTTGCGAAAGTGAAATCAACTGTGGCCGCGGGGGCGTTGAGGACATGCGTGGTAAGTGTTGTTACAATATCTGTGTTGGAAGCAAAAACACGCAGTTGGAATTGTTGAGATTCTCCAGCACCAGAGCTCAGTCCATTTAATTGAAGTTGATACGATTCGCTATCTTCTTGGACAATGATATTGGCGAGCGGATCAACCGTCGGAGGCAGGTCGGTGTGCGCTAAGCTTATGGTGTAAGCACCCATCGAACCGGCTGCAGTACCGGTCCCAGTAACCGCATCGTAGTCGCTGCTCTGTTCGTTAAACCCGCTAATGCCAATGTAGTAAGTAGCATTTGCTGTGAATGAGTAGCTCAGGTAACTGCCGAGACCGCCGGCAGGATCGTCATCGTTAATAGCCAGTTCAGTACCATTGGCGTCGAATAAACGCATAACCGTATCGGAACTCCACTCGTCAGGAAGTGTAGTCCATGTCATGTAATCGCCGCTATGAGTTGGGGTGAAACGATAAAGGTCAACGTCGTGGGCATCTAACGCGAAGGCATCGTCATAGCCAATTTCCGCGGTGAGATTATCGCCAAGCTCTAAGTTTAAAATTCCGCTATGACCAATGCGGTTATCACTGAGCGTGTTATAAGCCTCGTCGGCATAAACATCCCATTTGATTTGATAGTAACCCATGTCCCCGGGTAATGCGTCGCCGATCATAAATGGGTCAAATGCCTGATTGCCCATTCCACTGATAGCCACGTAATAGGTTGTATCCGCCGTGGCGAGAAATTGTATCTTGGCGTCCCATTGCCCGTCGGTCACGAAATCCCAGTCTCGTTGGGCTACGTAATTTCCATCTTGGTCAAACACCGTAATTACACTATCAAGTACATCGTCGTTGTCCGGCAATGAATAGGAATCAATGTCGATTTCGAATACACCGTTGGTAGGTGAAGTCAGGCCGTAGAAATCGATGTCTTTGTCACTAACAACTGCCCAGTCGGCAGCAACGCCGTCCCAGTCATAGTAAATAAACTCCTCGTACCAAGTGCCGGCATCTGGTAAATTCATGGCCTGATTGATGGTGCCCGATAAATCCTTGGACTCGAATTGAAACGAAACTTCGTACGTGCCTCCGACAGTGTTGCGTCTACCGTCGGCGCTCATCGGGTTGTAGACGTCGTTACCATAGCCGGAAACGCCAAAATAGAGAACTTGGCCTTGAGTCAAATCGCCACCGAGTACAAAGCTGTCTCGAGTGTGCCCGTCAAAGTACTGGCGCTCAATGGGATCATTAAACACTAATCCCGGATAGGTGTCGTCTGCGTATTCGACTTGGTAGCCAAAAATATCAGTTTGCAAATTATCGTCGCTATAAGTAATTTCTACGCCGTCGGCGTCAAAGACCCGTAAAAAGGAATCCACGTAACCATCGACGTAGGGAGTGTCAATATCCACTAAGATCGCCCCGTCGTCAGGAACCACTATTCGAAAGAGATCGACATCCTGTGTGCCGACGTATGTTCCATAATCCGCTCCGATGAGTCCGTTAAATTGAGTTTGGCCTTGGTTGAAAGAGACCTGCACGGCAGTATCCAGAAAGCCATTAAGGTCATCATTAGCCCAGCTAAAAGCGAGACGATAATATCCTCGATCCGCTGCTTGCCCACTCCCGGAAACGTTGGGATCGTAGATGTCGTTTCCTGAGCCACTGACCCCGACATAGTATTGCCCGACAGGAATTGCCGCTTCGAGGTGAGAAAAACCGTTGCCGGCAGTGTTGTCATCGACTGCGAGTTGATTTCCGAGATGGTCGAATAATCTCAACACGGTATCGGCGGGATCGCGACTTGCGTTCCACGGTGATGTCTCAAGGATGACAATGCCTGCGGATGTAACTTCAAAGGAAAACATGTCGACGTCGAAATCGCCGATTTCAAATCGTCGTGCATCCGTACCGAGTATCCCTTTGACGATAATTGCCTCGTCCGCGTTATTGTCGTACACACTCCAGTGCAGAGGTAATACAGGTCCTTGGTATGCACCAGAGAATGTACTATTAGGATCACCACTGTTAGGAAGGTACCGATTGGTTGGTTCGCCATTTCCTTCGACTAGGGTGCGTACTTGTTCAACGGCATTGAGCACATTGAGTCGTGGGTAATCGTTGTCGGTATAGGCGAAATCGACTCCATCGATCGTAGTAATAGAATTCTCGTCATCGCCGTCATGTATCGTGTCAGCGCTGCTGCGGAGTATTGTTTGCACTTCACTAGTGCTTAAATACCGTCCACCAAAAGTCATCGCAGCATCTTGCATTAATGCGATTGCTCCCGAAACCATGGGTGCGGCCATGCTCGTCCCCCCCATTTCTTGTAAATTATCACCTGGCACGGTGCTATTAATAAATGCACCAGGTGCGAAAATGACATTGTTGTGTTGAGGTGGTCGTTGACTGTAATGGATAATACGGTCGGCACCCGTGGTTACGTCACAAACATAATTTCCTAGACAAAGTCCACCTCCTTCGTAAGATTCCCAAACAGCGCCGACGACAATCGTGCTGTAGATTCCAGGAGCGTTAGCGTTTTCGGACATGAAGTTGATGCCATTGCGATCAAAGCCATATTCATTACCCGCAGCGCTGACGACACTGATCCCCAATCGTTCTAGATTTAGTATTTCTTGATAGACGTCTTGTGTTACTGCAGCGCCGGTGGCCGCGGTATTGAACATTCCCGCGCCGAGCGACATGTTCACGACTTTGATATTGTACGCGTGGTGATTTTCGCGAACCCATTGCAAGGATTCTAAAATGTCGAGCCACGATGCATAGCCATCGGATTCTGAAAAAACCTGTAAGGAAATGATATCGGCATCGGTTGCAACGCCAATGTTGGGATCCGTAGAGGCAGCAATGCCAGCGACGTGCGTACCGTGATTTGACGAATAATAGTTCCCTGCTTGGCCATAAACTAAATCCAAACTGGTGACGTAGTTATCACGAAGTAACTCATGGTTACCATCAACACCTGTGTCTATCAGGGCAATGCCGATGGCATGCCCATCGATTTCTTGAAAGTCGGGTTGTCGCCGCATGTCGTACAAATCGATCAAATCAAATGCAAATGAATGTGGCGCAATGCCCGCTAATACAATTCGCTGCTCTAGGGTTTCAATCCAGAGCGGATGGAATTGTCGATTATGTTTGAAGTGTGATTTCATATGGAATCGTTTTATGTAAGTGTCATCAAAATAGCGACAGTTGAGTTGGGTTAGCGACACTATTTAACCGGGGTTGGTAATCGTTTAGTGCGGTTTACCGCGTACCACATGGCCTGTATCGGGGAGTTCTCAATCGGTATATATACTTTTACGCAATCGCTGTGCCAACATCGCGACAAGAGTTGATAGGAAGGGGCTCTTCGCTTGAGAGCGGGCCAACATCACCACGGGCATTACTTCAAATTAGCGGGAATTACCGCTAATGAATGCGAGTAGATCGGCGACCTGTTGGGCAGTCATGTCCCGCACTTGTAGATCAGGCATCATTGACTTGTCCTGTCGTTCGAAAAAGTCAACGTCCTGAGCGGGAATAATGAGTTCTTTTCCCTGTGCGTTGACAATTACCAGTTGTTGCGAGGTCTTTTCCTTGAGCACGCCGCCGAGGACGCGACCATCAACCGTCTCGATAACGTAATGCGCATATTTCGCGTCGATTTGCTTTGAAGGTTCCAAGATACTTGTCAATATTTCCGCACGGTTCAATCGCTTGCGAATGTCCTCGAAGGATGGGCCGACTGCTTTTCCGATACGATCTTCGGCGTCAATTTGATGGCAGTTTTTGCATTGGATTCCGTCAGTACTTGAGAATAGTTTGCTTCCCCGACTTGCATCCCCGTCCAACTCAAGGATCGTTGTCGGGACAACCAAGTCTCCCAATCGTTTGGGAATCTGGTTAGGTGCTAGAAATCGTTCATACAGGTTAAACTCAAACGGAGAAAGATCCGCGGTATTAGTCGCCGCTTTTCTGAGTTGTTTGAGTGAATTACCATGGTTCTCCGTAGCGAGTAAATTCAAAACGCGATCTATCGCTACGGCGATCTTTTGTTCGGATCTTTTTGCTTGAGACTTGGCATCGACTGTAACGGTCAATTCAGATTCCTCGGGAACTGGAAGTGCCTCAATCCATTCCTGTACGAGTCGAATACCGCGTTGGTCAGGAATGCGTGATCCCAAATGCGGCATGTGGCCTAAACCCATTACCGATAAACGATAAAGGATGACGCTGCCGGAAGCATCTCCCGCGGAAATCAACCGCGCGTCGGGGATTCCAAAACTTCCGCGGGTGGGTCGATGGTTGACTAATTTTCGTTGTTCACCAGAAGCCGAAAATCGGTAGTCTACTGTAGCGTTTCCGCCTCCTTGAGGTTGGTGGCAATGGGCGCAGTTGACGTGCAAATAACTGCGCGCAAGCGCGTCGCGGTCTCGGTTTCCCCAGTCGACCATTGGATTGATTTGGTCAGTAATCCCTTCTGTTTTTGTGACATTTTCGGCGCCGCCAATAGGTTGGGCGTTACGGACTAATCCAGCGACGACCAGCGTTTGCAACTGCGTGGGTTCCGCCAAATTATTCCCAGTAAGGTTTGTGTGTAGTTGATCGCTACGAAACGCCAGTACTGGTGAACGTCCATTATGACACGTTACGCACTCGGTTCGACTGTGTAATCTCCAGTTGAGTGTCCGTTTTCCACTTGGTACATATTGATCAGGCGTTTCGATTTGTAGATAATCGCCATCGGCGGGAATTAAGTCCGCATCAGATTGATTGGCCCGCCACGCGTACGTATAGAATTGCCACTGTCCGTCTTGCATGAACATGACTTGAGTTTCCACTGGCCGGCGTTGACGACTTTGCCATTCGTTAATGAATATTGTTTTTGCGAGAACCGTTCCAGCAGGATATTGCATGCTGCCGTCTTTGAGAAGCATTACCGCTTCATCGTCAGGAAGTGCGATAACGTGTTCACTCCAAGCACCATCGGCATATTGTTGCATTGCGATTTTGTAAGTAGCAACTCCAACTGCGGGAGTCGAGTCTTCGGTGAATAATCCCGTTTCACTAATAAGTCGCGGGAAGTCATTGGTTTGGGTTTTGACAGTGTTTTCATCGAGACGATAGAGTCCGCCGTCGTAATCCAGGACGAGCATTTCATTTACCGAGTTTTCGCCGAAACCAATAATCTTGAGGGGAAATTGCGCAATCTTCTCTAGGGATGTAAGTTCATTATCTTTGTTGGTAAGCGCCCAAAAAATGCCGGTGACGTAGTCTCCATATAGATATTTACCCAACAATTGTTGATGGCGACCGCGGTAAACCATGCCCCCGGTAATCGAGCGTGCTTCACTATGGTGATGGAAAGCGACGGGAGCGATGACTGGGCCTGGTCCAGTTTCTATGTCACTACGAACAGCCTGCGGACCTTCTGTAACACTCCAACCATAGTTTCCTCCCTTAACGACTCGGAATACCATTTCCCAGAGTTCCCAACCGACGTCACCCACCCATAAATCACCCGTGTCTTGGTCGAAACTCATACGCCACGGGTTGCGAAAGCCAAATGCAAAGATCTCGCCTCGTGCACCGTCCACGTTGACAAACGGATTGTCCAACGGAATGGTATATGGCAAAGCTTCACCACTGGAAGTTTTGGAATCTTTGGAAACATCAAGTCTCAATATGCAAGAAAGGAGGTCGTCTACGCCCTGCCCAGTGTTGTTACCATCTGGCGGTGACGGAGGTGCGCCATCGCCGGTGGAAATATATAAGTAGCCGTCGGGACCGAATTTCAGGCAGCAACCGTTGTGACCGCCGGATTTCCAGCGAAATAGTTCTCGTTCACTCGTTGGATCAACGGTCGGTGGATCCTGATCTGTCATCGTAAACCGCGAAATGACGCTGCCCGTAGGGTCATTGTTGGCGTCGATAATCATCATGTAAACGTGGTGGTTGTTGGCAAAGTTGGGGTCAAAGGTAAAGGCGTAAGTGGCTTTTGCACCTCGTGTTTTGCCCAGGTCTATTGCTAGATCCGCTGTTGTGTCCTTGTTAATGTTCTCCGGAAAACTAAAAAGTTTGCCAGTTCGTTCTAAGATATAGAGTCGCTTGTTGTTTGGGCCACGCGTAATCACGACGGGTTGATTGAATGTTAACTCTGGGTAAACCCGGGTAAGTTTAAATGGTAGCGGTGGATCTGGACTGCCAGAAATAGAACCCTCCCATGATTCTCGGGCGACCGTGTCATGAACTGCTGTCGCAAAAACAATGGACGTAATAGCGATGGTAAATAAGAGAAATTTTACGATCATGGGGAATCTCGACTACAAGGTGATGGCACGACGTTTGGATTTAATAGCCATTCATTGTACTCTGTTTCAGTCACGAGGGATGAATGCCGCCAGGAATTGTAAGTACGCTGCGGGAGCACGGTTTTTTGCACCGTCTATGCTAGCCCGAGAATACTCCACAACAAAGGCACATTAACAACACGATACCTACGCAAATAAAAATCGTAATCTTGATAATCTTCTTGGTTTGATCCTGCGACTCGTCCGCTTCCACTTCGACCGGTAATCGGGTCGGGCGTACTGGCGAGTGGTTCGCAAATCGTTCGGTATCTGGTCCAGTCGATATTGCCGCTCGGGTTGGTACGTCTTGTAAAGTAGGCACGTCGCCCAATACCGGGATGGCCGCTGGTATTGAGGTTTCACCTTCAGAATCATTCGGTTGAGAGTCAGCGTGGTCGGCGGCAAGTTGTTCCAGCGGAGTTGGGCCTTCCATTTGTTCAATGAAATCATCAAGCTCGCGGTTTACTGGTGTTGCATCTTCTGGGTCTGTTGGTTGTGTCCCCATTGATTCTAAGTCAATGACTTCTTCAACTTCAACTTCGACTTCAACTTCGGCTTCAACTTCGGCTTCAACTTCGGCTTCAACTTCGGCTTCAACTTCGGCTTCAACTTCGGCTTCAACTTCGGCTTCAACTTCGGCTTCAACTTCGGCTTCAACTTC
>JABJJO010000184.1 GCA_018660825.1 Planctomycetaceae bacterium
ACTAATTCACACATGCAACAGGCTACTCCGAGATATGCCTGATAATTCCCGACACTGCAAACCGGTATGACCGCCTTGAATCGCTCTTCCAAAGCGCCGGCATACATCGTCTGATTACCGCCACCGCTTGTTCCGGTAATGGCCAATTTCTCACCATCAACGTCCGTACGACTCTCGAGGTAATCTGCACAACGCATATTTTCATACACTTGAATACCTGCCAGATTCCTCCCTGTCGCATAGAGAGTCGCCGCTGTCATTTCACCGTGATATTCACCCAACGCCTCTTCGACTCCTCGTTCCCCTGCGCCACAAGCATCGACTGCCATGGCCACAAAACCAAGTTTAGCAAGACCGATACACCTAGATTGGACGGTCGGATCCTGCTTCGCACCCTTCCAGTGACCGTGCACACACAACACTGCCGGGAATGGACCCTCTCCATCAGGGCAATACACATTAGCTGTCAACTGCACGCCGGGAATCGTCTGAATGACAACCTTTTCAATGGTGTATCCTTCAAATTCCAATTTCCCCACGAGGGTCGGATCCAGATCACATTTAATATCCGGAAAACCTCCTAACGCTTTGACCAGTTTGTTGCGAATCTCCCTTCGTTTCAGCCTCCACTGCTGTTTGTTATCCGGCAATGTGTGATTGGTAACCAGATTCGCGGCTTGCTCACGAATGAAAGTTAAAAACATGTCAGATTCATCCCGAGTTGCCATTTGCTGAATCCTTTGTTGTTAGATGAAATAAACTGTTAGCATTATATGACAGGTTCGCTAACAATGCACTTGAAAGATGCGCGCACGACGCTTATGAGAAACTAAGCCACCGGCGCCGCCGGACAAGAAAATGGGGGGGCTAGTCGGCGTCCGGCCTGCTAGGCTTTGTGCAGGGCTTTACTCTTCGGGTGACTTGGTTTTCCGATAAGTCAACCAAACAAGGAAGAAGATGAACCAAACAATGCCAACCGAATACCATATATCCAAAACACACCTCCATTTAACACAAGAGCAAACACATGGACCAATAACGGCCGCAACAAAAAAAATACTATTTAGCCAGCAACCGCTTAAAATTCGCGTTATGAAACTCAAGGATCGCATCCCCTCGAATCTCATAGATTCGCCCTGCATTATGACCGATTCCTGGCGCCACGAGCTTCTGATAGGGAATGCCCAATTGGTCCAGATAGTCCATGAAATTCAGATTCGGTTTATAGTTAGCTTCTTTCGATCCAACCCAAATGAGTGGGCGCAACGGAGGCGCACTCTTGCGTTCGGCATACTTTTTAGCCAAATCCCATGTATTGTAACCGGATGCGAACTTAATGAATTCCGACTCAGCACCATCATTCTCCTGAATAGTCTTCTCCGTCGCAAAACCGGCGCCTCCGGGTGCTGTCGAACCGAATAATTCAGGATATTTAAACATGATGCGGGTTGTACCACGACCGCCCTGCGAATAACCCTGCAATCCTCGTCCTTCCCGACGAGAAATCGTGCGGAATTGTTTATCAATATGCGGTATTGTTTCTTTAATGAAAACATCTTCCCCACGACCGTTAGAGAATTGGGGATAGTTATACCAACTCATGGGACCTCCGTTAGGAAACACGTAGATGACTGGTTCAATCTTGCCCGCACGAATAGCCGCGTCAACATAACGATGAATCGCAATCATCTTGTATTCCCCTCCTGGTCGTCCACCATGCAGGTTATATACCACCGGATAGCGACGTTGCTTATTCTCCGACTGCTCATACCCAGGAGGTAGATAGATGTAGTAGCCAACATCAATTTCCATCGATGCACTCTTAAAAGTCCGATGCCTAATCTTCTTGGAAATGGAAGAAACAAGATTTTGTGATCCTGGGTTGACCCAGCTAAACCCATTGGGAGTGGAACGCCCCTGCTGAACCAATACCCCTAACGCCAACACGACAATCAGCAAACATTTCATGACAACACTCTCACGACAACATAAATCCAATTACCAAACCAGATCAACAACGCCTCATCAAAGCGTTTGAAAAATCCACGCTCCGCCGCTGGATAAGGAAAACGGGGGAGGCCACATTCGACCAGCTTACCAAATCACAACACCAAGTGCTTGGTTAGGCGGCGACTCGTATCTAGCCAGCTGCATATGAAGCGAAGCGTTCCTTTTCAAGCACCACCTACTTCCTGCCAACACCCTTGCACTCACTGCCTAAAAGCGGGAAGATGGGATCCGTGTAAGGATCATAATATGTTTATCAGAACTACACAGCTTCCGACATTGGCACTAGCCTACACTGTTTTGTGCTGCGCACATGCCACGAGTGCTCAGGCGCCGGTGGCTACACGCGCGTTCGCGAGTCAATTTATACAGCAAAACTGTGCCGATTGTCATGTAGGTGAGGATGCGGAAGGTGGATTTCAGCTCAATGACCTGGGATCGGACTTAACTTCGACCGCCGATTTTTCTAGGTGGGTGCAGGTTTGGGACGTCGTCTCAGAAGCTAAGATGCCGCCCAAGGAAGCTAAACTTCCGGCTGCCTCGACTCGTGATAAATTTTTGCTGGAACTTGGTAACCGTCTTACGATTGCACATGTGCAATCGAAGGGCGCAGTTCTTCGTAGGCTTAATCGCAATGAATTTCAAAACACGCTCAATGACTTATTTGGTACGAATCTTCAATTAGCTTCATTGCTGCCCGAGGACGGAAAATCAGGCGAGTTCGATAATGTTGGATCGAGCCTAAATGTATCGTTGGTTCATATGCAACGGTATATGGACGCCGCAGAACAAGTGCTTGACTCTTCGATTGCCAGTCGCACGGCACCCCCGGAGGTAACTCTTAGTGAGTATGGTTATGCCAATGGAGATGATGGAGAGCGATTTATTGGTAATAAGTGGTTAAAACTCGAAGATGATTCCGTTGTCTTCTTTCAAAATTTTGGTTACCCCTCCGGGCTACTCCGCGAATCTCGAATTAAAGAACAATCCGGATATTACAAAATCCGAGTCACTGGCTACGCTTATCAATCTGATAAACCTGTCACCTTCTCACTCGGCGGCGAGTCGTATGCACGCGGTTCCGAAAAACCTATTTTCGGCCACTACAGCTTTACTCCCGGAGAGCCTCAAACCATCGAGATTGAGGTTTGGATGGAAAAAGGGTACATGGTGAAAATTAATGCGTATGGGATCTATGATCTTCTTTATGCCATTAAGAATCATGGCGTCGAAAACTACAAAGGGCCAGGTATCGCGATTTCCAAAGTTGAGGTTCAAGGGCCCATCGTCCATGAATTTCCGTCCCGGGGGCACAAACTCATCTTTTCTCAGTTAAGCCGTATGGAAGTCGAACCACCCAACCCGGCCGATAAACAAAAACGCTACTATAAACCGACCTTCAAAGTTCAACTGACCGATGAATTGGCTGACGTTGGAAAGGCACTGCAGACGATAGCTGAAAATTTATTTCGGCGTTCTGTGGAACCGGCAGAACTCAAACTGTTCATTGACTTATATCAGTCGGAGAGGGATGCCGACGAAACGGTCGAGTCAGCTTATCGAGCCGCCATTGTTGCGTTGATGTGTTCTCCGGAGTTTCTGTTTTTCAAGGAACAACCCGGAAAACTAAACTCTCACGCTGTAGCCTCGCGCTTGAGCTATTTTTTGACGCGCAGTCTTCCAGATTCACGGCTAATCGAATTGGCTGAAAACGGACAACTCATAAAAAACGATGTTGTTGTTCAACAGGCAAACCGATTAATGGCAAGCCACCATTTTGCTAGGTTCCTTAGGGACTTCTGCGGTGCTTGGCTGAATCTACGAGAGTTGGATTTTACCATGCCGGATAAACGGTTGTTTCCCGAGTTTGACAGGTATCTTCGCGAGTCGATGGAGCAGGAAACTTATGCCTATCTTCGAACCTGTTTGCAGGAGAACCGCGCGATCGAGAGTGTCGTGAAATCAGATTTCGCAATGCTCAATGACCGGTTGGCCGACCACTATGGAATTGACGGTGTCACGGGAAGTGAAATTCGAAAGGTACCGTTACCGCAAAATAATATTCGCGGCGGTTTTCTTAGTCAGGCAGCTGTTATGAAAGTGTCTGCGAACGGAACAAATACATCCCCTGTCGTTCGTGGAGTCTATGTGAGCCAACGAATCCTGGGCATTCATCCTTCCCCACCTCCTCCCAACATAGACGGGATTGAGCCGGATATTCGTGGAGCCCAAACATTACGAGAGATCTTGACAAAGCATCGGAATGTGGAAAGTTGTCAGAACTGTCATCGCTTGATTGACGCCCCTGGATTTGCACTGGAAAGCTTCAATCCTATTGGTGGGTTTCGCGATTACTATCGCTCTAATGGCGATGGTGAAAAAGTAGTAATCTACGTGGATGGAAGAAAGACACAGTACCGAATTGGTCGCGATGTTGATGCAAGCGGTGAACTTATCAATGGGCAGGAGTTTGATGGGTATCGCCAGTTTCGGGACCATCTGGCCAGTGACCCCGAGCGTCTTGCCACAACATTTGTACGTAAACTACTTACTTTTGCGACGGGTCGTGAATTAGGATTCTCTGACCGTGAGGCGATTGCCCGGATTGTGGCGAGTACAAAAGCAAGTAGATACGGGATGCGTGATTTATTATTGGCATCCGTAACTAGTACAATCTTTTTAGAGAAGTAGGTTAGAAATGAAGATCCCATTTGTAACGACACGGAAAAGGATGAGCCGTCGACGATTGCTTCAGGGGGCAGGCGTCACACTGGGGTTACCATTTATTGAGGCAATGAGTCGGACGATTGGCGATCAGGCCTTAGCAGGAACGGTTGCGGCGCGTCCTAAGCGATTCGTTGCTATATGTGCAACTCTTGGGTTCCATACCCCCTTTCTGTTCCCCGAAAAGGAAGGGGGAGACTATGAAGATACGCCCTATACAAAGTGTCTTGCAGATCATCGCGCTGACCTCTCATTGTTCTCGGGATTGTCACATCCGAAATCCAACGGTAACAGCGGACACGCTTCTGAGCTGACCTGGCTGACAAGTGCTCCGCGCCCCGGTTTGGCCGGTTTTCGAAACACCGTGTCCATCGATCAATTGATAGCTTCTGAGATTGGTATCAAGACTCGTTTCCCTTCTCTGGTTCTTTCCACCAGTGGGCGGTCGATGTCGTGGACAGGTAGTGGGGTTGAAATTCCGGGCGAGACGATACCGTCAAGACTATTTAAGTCGATGTTTATCGTAGGAAGCGAAGCTGATATCAAGGCTCAGTTGCGAAAAATAGAACGTGGACGTAGTATTTTGGATGCTTTACTCGCGCAAACTAAAATCCTTAGCCATGAGCTCAGTTATCAGGACAAGCAAAAGCTGGAACAGTACTTAACAGCTGTGCGTGATCTTGAATTCCGTTTGCAACAGTCGGAAGGTTGGGCTACCAGGCCAAAACCAGTAGTCGATCGGGACATTCCAAAGGATATTTCCAATCGCCTTGATGCGATTGGAAAGCAAAGCCTCATGTACGATATGATGGTGCTTGCTCTGCAATCAGACTCCACGAGAATCATCACCTTTCAGCTCAGTGGTATGAATGCAGTGCCTGTGATTCCTGGGGTTCGTAATGATTGGCACAACCTTTCGCATCACAGTAAGGATGACGCCAAGATTGATGAATTGCGTGTGATCGAAGAGGCACAGTTTAATGTGTTCAGCGACTTCCTGACAGGTCTGAAACAAGTTGAAGAGGGCGGCCAAAACCTGCTCGATCACACGGCTGTGCTATACGGCTCCAATTTGGGAAATGCCAGCAGTCACAATTGGAGAAACCTTCCGATCGTCTTAGCGGGTGGTGGATATAGACACGGGCGTTACGTTGCCCATGATCCGGAGAACAATACGCCATTTGCCAATATGTTTGTGCCGTTGGCGCAGCGTATGGGAGTCGAAATAGACAAGTTTGGTAGTAGTACAGCTGAATCGATTCGCGGCTTGGATTTAGCACACGTTTAACCAAGGAAAAACACCGTTGCTTGACAGTGTTCGCTTTATACCATTTGACCTTGGCCTCAGATTTCAGTGGTTTGAGCATTTGACGTCGTCGTTGGGACTTTGTGTAAGACTATTAATCCTTTTTCGTCTTCTATTCTTTAACTGGCGCGATTGACGATACCTTAACTCCGTCACCCCGAACCGCCCCATGTTGTTCAAGGTCCGTAGGCCTCGGGAGGGAGTTTTGCTCCTCTGTGGGAGGGTTCCATTTTTCGCCGGGGTGCCAGACTCCTTGAATCACAACCTCTGAACCAATGAAGCTTTGAAGAATTTCTGCTGGAACTTCCTTCGTTGGGATCACAGGTGTGTCCCCGACCATGTAATAATGACCATACCAGGCCTGTGTACTTTGGACGTTTTCAGGAAAGTGCTCAAGCAACCCACTCACCAACTCCGTTCTAGGGGCTATTTTTTCTACAATCGGTTGCTCTGCCTCGCATCCTCCGACCAAGCATCCGAGCAGGGATAGTAAAAACAATCGATTTAGTAAAACTTTGTTATACGGTTTCATCATTATTATCAGCTAGATAGCCCAGAGATTCATTTACCAATCAATACGGAATCAGTATCGCACGGCCAGAAGGGAAATACCACTAGGGGCTCGATCAGCCTACCTCACCAACACCGGAGACTTTTTCTGTTTTGTTGTCGGAGAAACTTAAAGGCTTTACGTGTATTTGACTAAACTTGTATTGATAGAAAGCGGTTTTGTGATATTTTTAACGACCGTGGGGTAAAATGGAGCCGTTTGGTCGGTAGAACATTTGCGGGCTGAAGGGGTACGTAAGTTGGCAAACACCGGCGGTCGATTAGGGACTGGTGGTCGCCACTAAAAGAATTTTAGGTAGTAGGGAGAATTCGTGAGAGACGAGACAACATTTTTCCTGCCAGTCGTGTTCCTGTTTGCGGCGGTCTTTCCGCTGCGAGCCGAAGACCTCAAAAACTCGGGCTTTGAGGAGGAAGGCGGATGGCAAATCATTACGCAGGGCAGCAATCTGCAACCTGCCTACGCCAATGATGCATCCCAAACTGGACAACAGAGCTTCGCGGTTTCACTTGCTGAGAACACCCCGACAAAGAAGGAAGATTTCGCTGGGATTGTCCAGACCGTGGAACTGACCGAAACGAACAAGGGCATTTCTTTCTCTATCAAAGACAATTATACCGGAAAAACCAAAAGCTACCACTTTATGGAACTGCTCCTGGATGGTGAGGTGATTTGGGAAGCGGACGTCGTTAGCGGTGATACAAAATGGAAAAAGGTGTCCTTGGACTTAACGCGTTACCTAAATGAAGGGAAACGTAAACAAATTGGTCGCAACGAGTACCAAAAAGAAACGCATTACAAAATCACCTTCAGAGTTTTTGAAAGGAAAGGCGTCAACCGGTTTGGCATCAAGGTTTGGGCGGACAACTTCAAATTGCTCAAAGAAACACCAACCAATCCACAGAACTGCGAAAAGAAGGAAATTCCCCCGCAACTCAAAGATTTGCTGGTGTATTATGACGAGGCCGATCTCTTCCGACCGATTACGAAACCGGAGCACTTCAAGAAAAAGCGCCAACAGATCATCGACGGCATGTTGCTGGGCATGGGACAGTTGCCCCAGCGCCCCATACACCGCAGTCTGGAAGACTTTGACATTCGTGTGGTCAATACACAAGTGCGGGGTCGTTATATCAAACAAACCATCCGGTTTGATGCGGCAAAGGGTGAGGTGGTACATGCCTTTCTCTACGAACCGCTCGACAAGAAACCAGGGGAAAAACGCCCCGGCATTGTCGGCATGCACCCGACCGGCGCGGCGGGCAAGGGTTGTTTTGAAAGCTGGCCGCTGTGCAATTTCCCGATTGAACTGGCCATGCTCGGCTATGTGGTCATCGTTCCGGATTACCCCGGTTTTGGCGATTCACGACCCTACAACTTTGACTCTGACCGATACGATTCAGGAACGATCAAAGGGGTTTTTAACCACATGACCTGCGTCGATTTACTGCAGGCGCATCCTGATGTTGATCCCGATAAAATCGGGGCTATTGGGCATTCGTTGGGCGGACATAATGCGATGTTCCTGGCAGCTTTTGACGAACGGATCAAGATCGCGGTTTCTAGTTGTGGTTGGACACCATTCGAGTTTTACGAAACGACACCAGGCCGGATTAAGACTTGGGCACTGCCGACATATATGCCGCCCCTGGAGATGCTGTACAAATCGGATCACAGGCAGTTTCCGTTTGATTTCCATGAAGTGGCAGCGGCCATCGCGCCGCGAGTGTTCTTTTCCAGTTCGCCGACTGGAGACGGTGTCTTTCCAGGCTGGGGACCTAAAACTGCGGCACCGTCTATCAAGGCTTTCTTCAATGCCCGTGGTGCCGAGGAGGCATTTCAATTCCATCAACCCGTCGCCGGACATCGTTTTCCGTGGGACGTCCGGCAAGCGGCGTATCGGTCCATGAACGATACGTTCGACTACCACTTTCACGGCGATTTGGGATTGCTTACCCAACGAGAGGGTGCAGAGGCCATTCCGATCCTGAAGCAGGCCCTCGTTGATACCAACCCAAAAGTTCGCTGGGCGGCAGCCGATTTGCTCGGCACCTTAAACGACCAGAGTGGCATTGAACAAATGAGGAAGGACCTCAAAACGTTTTCAACTGGCCCAAAACACTTAGAACACGCTCTAGAGGTGGCCAAGGTGCTCGCTACCATGGGCGATGTCAGCGGCTACGAATTGGCAGCGGATTTAGCCACCAGTGGAAGCAGTCAGGGTCAACGCTGGCGTGCAGCCGTTGTGCTGGCTCATATTGCCAATACGGACAGGGACATCCTGCAAACTATGGGCAGAAACCCCGTTGCCGTGCTAAAAACCATGGCCGATCACGAGAAACACGAAGGCGTGTTCTTCGTATTCATTGATCAGGTTCATAAGATCATGAACGACCGCAGCGACATGATTGACATTTTCGCCATCGCCAAGGAATCGAAGCATCATCCAACACCGCCGCCCGGAAGTCGGTATCGCATGGCAGAGACATTTCATTCCGTCGCGGTGCGGGATAAGGACAAGACCTGGCGCTAGAACTAGCTCAGCCCACATTTTCTAAATCGTCCACCGGCTTGATATCCCTCTCAAAATCCGATCCAGCCTTTGCGCAGATCCGCCGGAGAATGCGAAGCACCGGCTTTTCGATTTAACGAGCTTCATGACGTCGGGTCTTTAATACTTGAAGTACGGTAGGCTACCGAGCTCAAAATTAGATCTTGGGAAGCGTTGCTAGGGGGTAGTCGGAGCTGACCTGCAGGGGGATTAAAACATGAGGTGTTTTCCTAACACTAAGGGGTATGCTATACCTTATAAATAACCACTGAATTTAATTGAATTCTAGCGTTTCACAAAATGCCCGTTTTCCTTCAAGAGAAACGGTGATACTTAAAAGTTGGTAAAATCACATTTGATTACTAGGTCATCTGCAAAACCGCTCGATATCAAACGGGCGTACGCACCAACACAGTGAACGAAGGTATTCTTAGCTACAACAGGAACTCAATTCAATGAAGCTCTCCGCTTGCTGCGTCATTTTCTATCTGGGCCTGCTGACAACAGTGACTGCTGAGGACACGATAAATCTTTCCAGCAACTCAATCGCCAAAACCGCCTTCCGCACGCCGCTCAGCGAAGTTGGGCAATCCGGAGTCTGCGTCTCTGGTGATCACCTCTTCTTAACGGTTCACAAAACTCTTGAAGGTCCGCTGCGAGGAGGGTTCTACTTCAACAGCGACGTTGTCGGGCAGTGTTTTGACAGGAAATCCGGAAAGCAACTTTGGCAAGTCGACTTACCTGGAAGTTACGCTGGACGAGTTCTCGAGTCGTGGAACGATTCAACAAGCCTGACTCCGGTTTCCAATGACAAGTACGTGGTCTTTCATAACTTAAATGGGATGCTCGGATGTTACACGCACGAAGGCACCCTCGTTTGGCAACTCTCGTGGAAGGCTCCCGACCCGGACATCAAGAATTGCCGTATGTTCCTTCGCAACGATTCAGTAATCGTCGCCTTGCCTTCAAAGAAGATCGCAATAGAAGCCAGCAAGATTCATCCGAAACTTCCATATTATCAAATCCACTGCATTCAACTTTCTTCCGGCGAGAAACGCTGGGTTTCCCCCATTTTACTGCACCACGCGACTCAGTACAGCATTGGTCAGTGGAAGAATCAAGAAGTCGTTGTGGCTTCGATGATCGACCTGTCACACTGGAAATTTGGTCAGGGAAGAAAAGGCTATTTACTCTCTCCAGTCGACGGAAGCGTAATGCGGGAATTTAAATTACCACCTGCAATTCCACATCAAAAGAATCAGCTTTGCGATGACAATTTTTTGGTAACTTCGTCCACCGGCCTAAAATCAACCGTATTCCTGTTCATCGATCCCGACAATGGATCGATTACACGCGAGTTCCGAATTGACCAACCAGATCACTACTATGCCTGGAATGGATTGCAATATGAATCCACTGAATTCAAACCTCTGTTCACAGACGACAGAACTCTGCGGGGCAAAGGACAGCCAACACCTTCAACGGTACATGTCGTCGGTAAGCGAATTTACTTCTGGCGATACGACTCTTCCGCGATCGGCTGTATCGAAACCGACACAGGCAAGACAACAATGCTCCAAGCTCCACTTCAGGTTCGAGCTGATGCGACCGCCTGGTTGTCCACAGAGTTTCAATTCACTAAAGGAATCCAAAACTTTTCTGGCAAATCTGTAAACATGCGAGTCGGCACCGTTAGAGGAATTCAGCGAGGAGGATTTGGTCACACCAACCCCGCCTGGCCGATCCTGCACGCAGGCAAGCTGCATTGGATGAACGGAGCCGGTGTGCTCTACGTTATCGACACTACCAAACCGCTCAGCCCCGAAGCCTTTCGCTGGACATCCATCTCTTCTATTGGCAACTCCTGGACCTACGGATCCCCTGCCGTAGACAACGAAGCCATCTACATCCGCTCACAGCGAGAATTAATCCGAGTTAATCATTCTCTAGAACAATAGGCGAGCGAACTTCGGCATGAATATATTTCTATTTGTTCCGTGGCAAACAGGCTCGAACGTTTCAAGCTCCCCTTAATCAATATTTGTAAGATCTTAGTGTGAATTAAAATTCTGACGATTTCACAGCCGTTGATCACGTGACGTTAATCGGGAGAGGAGCACCCAACGAAAAACGAGTTCGCCGGGCTATGGCATACAACAATAATGAAAAAAATCACCGCGTGCTAGACACTGCGGAAAAGGAATGTTACAACAGAAACCAATGTTAGACCTGCTGGGAATTCCGGCTCAATCCTAAAGGGATATCTCGGCTTAAGATAAACGGTTAATAGGGCAGCTGTCCCTAGCGAAGATTGATAAAATGCGGATCGATGGTCAAAGGCATGTGGTTAGCGTTAGGCGAGCAGGTTGGCCTGCGATGGCTATCTTTTTGGTCACCACGATGTTTTATTGGACTGCCCCCCCATTACAAGCCTTCGAAAAAGCGTCCGAGGGAAAAATCAATTTTAATCGGGACGTTCGTCCGATCCTTGCCGACAACTGCTTCGCTTGCCACGGACCCGACGCCGCGCATGTGGAAGCGGACTTGCGGCTAGACCTACAGGAGAGCGCCGTCCGGCCGGATGGTGTTATCGTGCTCGGGAAACCGTCGAAAAGTGAACTAGTGCGACGGATCAATTCCCACGACGCCGACGCGCGGATGCCGCCTGAGAAGTCGCACAAGACGCTCACCGCTGATGAGAAATCACTACTCGCTCGCTGGATTGCCGAGGGGGCAGAGTACCAAGATCATTGGGCGTTTATAGCGCCGCAGTTGCCAGAAGTCCCGTTGATTGTAGATGCGGAAATTGTTATTCGCGATCCGATTGACGCTTTCATCGCGGCCCGCCTGAAGCAAGAAGGCCTTGCGATGTCACCGGAGGCTGATCGCGCCACGCTTATTCGCCGCCTGTCGCTCGATTTAACGGGCCTGCCGCCGACCATCGCCGAGCTCGATGCGTATCTCAATGATGAAAGCGAACAAGCCTACGAACGCGTGGCCGACCGACTATTATCGTCGCCAGCCTATGCGGAACGGATGACAGTGAAATGGCTCGACTTGGCCCGTTACGCCGACACGCACGGCTACAACAACGACGGTGAAAGCACGCAATGGCCGTGGCGCGATTGGGTGATTCACGCTTTTAACACCAACATGCCTTACGATCAGTTCATCGTTGATCAACTCGCCGGCGATCTGCTTGAAGACGCTACCCCTCAGCAGCGACTGGCCACCGCCTTCTGTCGCAATCATGTCATTTCTTCGGAGGGTGGCATCATCCCCGAGGAGTATCGAGTTGAGTACGTCGCAGATCGCGTCCACACCACTGCGACGGTTTTCCTCGGACTATCCATGCAGTGCGCACGCTGCCATGATCACAAGTTTGATCCGATCACGCAGCGGGAGTATTACAGTTTGTTCGCATTTTTCAACAATGTCCCCGAAACCACGTTGGCCTACGGCGGCAAGATTGTCGCGGCCGCTCCGGCAATGAGAATACCTTCTCCTCTGCTAAATCCACAGCTACAACGTATCGACCAACAAGTCGCGGTGTTCAAACGCCGACTTGAATCACGTGACGACGAAATTGACCTGGTGTTAGCAAAGTGGGCAAAGGAAATGGAGTCAGTGGAGCAAGCCGTTAAATTTCCAGAGGGGCTACTTGCCCACATCGCGTTGGACGAAGGCCAAGGAGAATTGGCGCACGACTCGGTCGACGCACGGCGGGTTGGCAAGATCATCGGCGACGTGAAGTGGGCAGAGGGTAAACTCAACAAGTCGCTTGACTTCAACGGAAAGACCCATGTCGATTTTGGTCAGTTAGTCGAACTTGACGCGGACAACCCCTTTTCGATCAGTGCCTGGATTTTTCCTACGTCCAATTCGCCAATCACCGTCGTGTCAAAGATGGACGATGGGGCAGCCCACCGCGGCTTCGACTTGATCATTGAGCAGGGGCGACCGGCGATTCATATGATACATCACTGGCCGGACAATTCTATCAAGAAGATCACTAGAAAGCCGCTTTCGCTCAATGCCTGGCATCATGTGTTGGTCAGCTACAACGGATCTTCAACCGCTGCCGGCGTGTCGATTTATATTGACGGACAGGCGATGGCGATGGATACCGTTGCAGACAAATTGCGAGGAACCATTACGACGCAGAAGCCGGTGCATCTGGGGCGACGTTCCGATTCCGTGCCGTTTCAGGGCAAAATCGACGAAGTACAATTCTATTCGAGGTGTTTAGACAGCGAGCAGGTTCAACAACTGTTCAATGCCCAACTGCCTGTCAGTGTGGCAGAAATTATCGCCACCGCGACCTCCCAGCGAACGCCGGTTCAACAGGCACAACTTCGCACTCATTACCTTCACTACATCGACCTGCCCTACCGAAAGCTCTTAGGCGAACTTGGCAATCTCAATCAGCAACGAGTCGAAGCTGAGAAGACCACCGCACCGCCGACGATGGTTATGTCTGAAATGGCGACGCCACGCCAAGCGACAGTGCTTAAACGAGGTGACTACGATCAACCAGGTGAATCGGTTTCGCCTAATGTGCCGCACAGCCTGCCACCGCTACCTGATGGCGCACCGACGAATCGATTGGGATTGGCGCAGTGGTTGATCCAACCTGACAATCCGCTAACAGCCCGCGTGGCAGTCAATCGTTGGTGGCAGTTGTATTTTGGAACGGGCATTGTGGAGACCGTCGAAGATTTCGGCTCGCAAGGGACTTGGCCGACGCATCCCGAGTTGCTTGATTGGTTGGCAATTGAGTTGATCGCTAGCAACTGGAACGTTAAGGCGATGCAAAAACGCATCGTGATGTCCGCCACGTATCGTCAGTCGTCCCATGTGACGACTGCTTTACTCCAGCGCGATCCGATGAACCAACTACTCGCTCGCGGGCCGCGATTTCGTTTGCCTGCCGAAGCCATCCGTGACAACGCTCTTTCTGTAAGTGGGTTGCTCGTCCAACAACTCGGTGGGCCGAGCGTCAAACCGTATCAACCTGCTGGTCTCTGGCGAGACGTCTCAGTTTCGCAAAGTGTGATTTACAAGCAAGATCTGGGCCAGAATCTGTATCGCCGCAGTATGTATACGTTTTGGAAGCGAACCTGCCCTCCCCCATCTCTGTCTACGTTTGACGCCCCAGATCGAGAAACCTGTCAGATCCGTCGAATGCGAACGAACACACCGCTGCAAGCGTTGGTGCTGATGAACGACCCAACTTATGTCGAAGCCGCCCGGATGTTAGCCGAGAGAGTAATGTTGGAGGATGGCGAGTCGGTCGAGTCCAAGGTTAATCATGCGTACCGCTTGGTTCTGGCGCGGCGCTGTCGACCTGCGGAACAACGTGCGATGTTATCGCTGTTAGAAGAAGCCCGTGCTCGCTTTCAGGCTGAAACAGAGAAGGCGATAGCATTGCTCACCACCGGCGACAGCACACGTAATACTAAACTTGACTCCATCGAATTGGCGGCTTGGACGACCGTCACTAGTGTACTGCTTTGTCTCGATGAAACAATCAGCAAAGAATAACCATTTGTTACGGAGTAGAATTTAATGGACCCCCTCGCCGAGCTTGGCCAACATCTAACGCGGAGGCATTTCTTCGGCCATACGGCGACGGGCGTCGGCGCGGCGGCCCTAGAATCCTTGCTAGGGTCAACGGGACTGGCCGGTGAGGAAGCTAGTCCGATAGCTACGGGCATTGTCCCGCCTTTCTTGCCTAAAGCTAAACGCGTGATTTATTTGTTTCAATCAGGCGGACCATCACAACTTGAATTGTTCGACAACAAACCGCTTGTAAAGGAAAAGCACGGCACCGAACTGCCAGACTCCGTTCGCATGGGCCAGCGGGTCACTGGGATGACTTCCGGTCAAAAAAGTTTTCCACTCATCGCCTCGAAGTTCAAGTTCTCCCAACATGGCCAGTGCGGCATGGAGGTGAGCGAATTGCTACCGCACACGGCCAAAGTTGTCGACGACATCTGTTTGATTCGCTCGATGCACACCGAAGCGATCAATCACGATCCGGCAATTACCTTCATGCAAACCGGATCGCAGCAACCGGGAAGGCCTTCGCTCGGTGCGTGGCTCTCGTACGGACTAGGCAGTAGCAACCGCGACTTGCCTGCCTTCGTCGTCATGATTTCACACGGTAGCGGTAAAAAAACCAGTCAGGGTCTACTCGAACGCCTTTGGGGTAGTGGTTTTCTCCCGACCGATCATCAGGGCGTAAAACTGCGCAGCCAGGGCGACGCCGTATTGCATCTTTCCGACCCACCCGGTATCGACCGTGACTTGCGGCGAAAAATGCTTGATCGGGTGGCACAACTCAATCAATCGCATTTTCAAAAATCAGGCGATCCCGAAATCAATACCCGCATCGCGCAGTTCGAGTTGGCGTATCGAATGCAGATGTCCGTACCTGAGATGACCGATTTTTCACAGGAAACGCAGGAGACGTTGGAACTCTACGGACCAGATGCAAGCAAACCGGGTACGTTCGCGGCGAACTGCCTATTGGCACGCCGTCTTGTCGAACGCGGCGTGCGTTTTATCCAGCTTTACCATCGCGGTTGGGACAACCACGGCGCATTGCCGACGGCCCTTCCGCTGCAATGCCGCGACGTCGATCAACCGCAGGCGGCGTTGATTTCCGACCTAAAACGGCGCGGTTTGCT
The DNA here is from genome assembly GCA_018660825.1 of Planctomycetaceae bacterium. Lineage (GTDB taxonomy): Bacteria > Planctomycetota > Planctomycetia > Pirellulales > Pirellulaceae > UBA721. The sequence continues at coordinate 15,849 of JABJJO010000184.1, forward strand.
TGACGATACGCTTATCGTTTGGGGCGGTGAGTTCGGGCGGACCGTTTATGGCCAAGGTGGCGTGAAAGACAACTACGGTCGCGATCACCACGGGCGCTGCTTTAGCATGTGGCTCGCTGGTGGGGGAATACAACCTGGAGTCGTTCACGGCAGCACCGACGAGTTCAGCTACAACATCGCTGAAGAACCGGTCCACGTCCACGATCTTAACGCCACAATATTGCATCGCCTTGGTATCGACCACACCAGGTTGACGTTCCCGTTTCAGGGCCGCGACTTTCGCTTGACCGATGTGCATGGCAAAGTGATCAAGGAAATTCTCGCTTAGCTTTTGGAGGCGTACTTCAATCTCGGCTTGCGTCGCGAACTTGACCGAAGCCATTCTCTGGACATCTGATTATTGAATCCACCGGTATCAGCAAGGGCCCTCGGAAAGAAACTGCCTCTGTTACCAGCACGTTGAGTGCGCCGCATACTCCAAATTAATTCGAGTAGAATTTCCCCGCCGAAAAGTATCAATTGTCAATGCGTTCGATCATACTGTAACATTCAGGTACTATATGCAACGTTAGTAAAACAGTTAGATCACGATGCTCACGATTTTTACAGAAAATAATAATGGGGTAACATCATCCCGGCGAGACTTTCTACAGGTCGGCTCGTTGATGCTGGGCAGTTTGTCCTTGCCTCAGCTATTGCGAGCACGCGCAGATAATGCCTCTTTTGTAAAAAACAAATCCGTTGTCTTGCTCTATCTATCAGGAGGAGCTAGTCAGATAGAGACGTTTGATCCTAAGATGTCTGCGCCGTCTGAAATCCGCAGTGTCAATGGTGAAGTATCCACGAGTTTGCCTGGCGTGACATTTGGGTCGACGATGCAACGACTGGCCACGCGTGCTCATCGCATGAGCGTGATCCGCAGTCATCATCATAAAATCGGTGGGCATGAACAAGCCCATGTCCATGTACTCACTGGTGGAATGGACCCGACTGGCAATGGAAAGGTCGGGTTTGGCATGGGAGCTCTTTATGCTCGACTGCGTGGTGCCAATCATCCAGAAACTGGCATCCCAACCAATTGTTTGCTGACCGTACCCGAGATAGACGGGCAGTATCGCAAAGAGTTGAGTCGTGTTCGTAAGGGATCGCGATCGCTGGAATTAGGTGCATCCTATGCTCCATTTGAACCAGGTGGAAACAGCTCAGCGCTCAACAATATGAAGCTCAGTATTCCGTCCAATCGCTTCGAAAACCGCAGGGCTTTATTAGCGTCGATTGATTCCTGGAAGCGACAAGTTGAGGGTTTGCGGTCTGTTGATGGAGTCGACCGTTTTAATCAACAAGCCGTCGACCTTTTGACAGGCAAAGCGGTGGATGCGATTGATATCACCAAAGAAGATCCTGCTGTTGTTGCTAAATATGACACCAGCGAAATACAAATAGGATTCAAACAATTTCGACCATCTATGCTCGGCCATAAAATGTTAATGGCGCGGCGATTGTGCGAAGCAGGTGCCGGATTCATTACAGTACACAGCGCTGGTTGGGACATGCATGCAGACGGGAATAACCCGGGGATGCAAACAGGAATGGCCATGTTGGGGACGACCTTAGATCACGCAGTATCCGTATTTATGGACGATGTCGCGTCACGCGGATTATCAGATAACATCTTACTGGTCATTACGGGCGACTTCGGAAGGACTCCCCGCGTGAATAAGAAAGGTGGGCGTGATCACTGGGCGCGCCTCGGCACGTTGGCATTTGCAGGAGGCGGTCTCGAGATGGGGAAGATTATTGGCCAGTCAGACCGTCAGGCGGGTGAACCGATCACCACTCCCTATACAACGAAACACTTGATGGGCACGGTCATGCAAACGCTCTTTGATGTAGGAAAGATGCGGCTCGTGTCCGGCATTCCGCCACAGTTACGGCGACTAGTCGAACAAAGTAGCGGCTTCCCTGAATTGATGTCTTAATGAAAATATTCAGACGGTTACTAGTAGACTGCCGGTAGTAGTGGTATTCCCTTGTTGTGCTTTGATGAAAACCTCAACCCTACGACCAAGTAAATGGTAGCATGAAACGATTGCTCGACAACCACGTGGGGTTGATGTCGCATTTTTTTGAATATTTTCAATTCTGGATAAGTTTACACATATAATACGATGACCATGAAGCGAATACTCTCCATTTGTCTATTAATGTTACCAATCGGTTTGTCGTTACCGGCCGACGAGGTTCCCAAACTGGCACCATTTTATCGTCGCCGAGGGACTGGCCATCAAGCCATTTGCAACCGACCAGCTAGCCAACCCGTCCAGCATTGATGTAGACGACCGCGGGCGCGTCTGGGTTGCCGAAGCGCTTAACTACCGTAAAAAGATCCGCAAGGAAGGTGATCGCATCCTCATTCTAGAGGATACTGACAAAGACGGCCGTGCTGACCTGACAAACGTCTTCTATCAAAACTCGGACATAGACGGCGTGCACGGTGTCTGTGCTCTTGGCAATATGGCGATCGTTTCCGCGCCCGACAGAATTCTTCTGTTGACAGACACGGATGGCGACGGCAAAGCAGACGAAAAGAAACTATTATTCATGGGCAAGGTCATCAATCCATTGCATGGTCAGCATGACCATGCAATTCATGCGGTAATGTTTGGTCCAGATGGACGGATTTATTTTAACTTCGGCAACTTCAATGCCGAACTGCGTCGCGAGGACGGAACACTGGTCCAAGATATTTTCGGCCATCCGGTCAACAACAGCCGCCAGCCATATCAGGAAGGGATGGTCATCCGCTGCGAGCTAGACGGCAGCCGCGTTGAGGTACTGGGGCACAACTTCCGCAATAATTGGGAAGTGACCGTCGATTCTTTTGGTTCCATGTGGCAATCAGACAACGATAACGGGTCAAGCTCCTGCCGCGTAAATTTTATCATGGAACATGGGAATTACGGTTATCGTGACGAGCAAACTGGGGCGGATTACCAAACCCGACGCACCAACATGGAAGCCACCATGCAGCGTCGCATGTGGCACCAAAACGACCCTGGTGTTGTACCCAACCTGCTCATCACCGGCTCGGGCGCACCCACCGGGATCTTGGTTTATGAAGGCGAATTGTTGCCGCAGCCTTTTCGTGGGCAGATGATCCATGCTGAACCCGGCCGCAATATAGTATGGGCGTTTCCGACAAAGCAAGTTGGAGCCGGTTATTCCGGTCGGATCACAGAACTGGCGCGCAACGATGTGGACCGTAACTACCGACCGTCGGACGTTTCCGTGGCACCAGACGGTTCCTTATTTATCGCCGACTGGTTTGACCCGGTTGACTGCTGCCATCGTACGATCAACGACGCAGGTCGTATTTTTCGTGTTGCTCCACCCGGGCATCAATACAAGATAGTAGCCTACGATTACCAAACCCCTGCTGGGGCCGTGCAGGCGCTGCGAAGTCCAAACCTGTCAGCACGATACAGGGCTTGGACTGCCTTGGTCAGCATGCAAACCAACGCTCGACCTATACTGGAAGAAATGGCATCTGATCCAAACCCGCGAATGCGGGCACGGGCCCTCTGGCTATTGGCAGCTCTTAAAGACGGCACTGCCTTAGCAGTCGAGATGGCGTTACGGGATAAATCCGATGACGTGCGTGCACTTGCTTTGCGTATCACACGTCGGCATCGTTTGCCCGTGGAACCGGTTGTCCGTAAATTGGTTCGCGACGATTCAGCTCTGGTGCGGCGCGAATGTGCCATTTCCCTGCATCGGCTTGATACGCCCGAATCCGTTCAGCTCTGGGTGGAACTGGCGACACAATATGATGGTCAGGACCGCTGGTATCTGGAAGCACTAGGCATTGGTGAAGTTGGCAAGGAAACTGCCTGCCTAGACTCCTGGCTAAAGAAGGTCGGCGATGCCTGGAATCGCAAGGCTGGACGGATGCTCATATGGCGGTCGCGGGCACCGCAGGCGGCAACGTTGCTAGCTAGACTTTTACTTGATCCTGCGGTACCGACAACCGAGCATCCACAACTGTTGCGAGCTCTGGACTTCCATCGCGCAGAACCAAAGCAAGCGGCCCTGACGATGCTGCTACAGGGTGATTCCAATCGCAACCCAGCGACTTACCTAGAAGCTTTTCAACGTGCCACTCCAGAATTACTCAAAGCACACCCCAACGCAATCACTCAAGTGGAGTCTGCTTTGATCGCCAGCAAGGGAACGGTCACTTTCGTGGATCTGGTGTCGCGTTACAATCGGCGCGACCTGATCAGCCATTTAATGGACATGGTGAAGAGTGATCCCGAAAAGGAAGCGGGTATTCGCGCCGTTGGACAGATTATCGCATTCCAACAATGGGATCCTATTTGGAAGGCACTGGCAGATCCGAATCGCTCAACACCTTACATCAAGGCACTCGCTTACATTAACAATCAACATTCGAAAAATTATTTGACGGCCGTTGTAACCAACGAATCTCAACCCGAGGCGACGCGCTTGCTCGCTATCGCGGCGATGGGACAAAGTTCGACTCCGGCGCGAGAACTCATGGCGCTCGTTGAGCAGAATAAATTGCCAAAAGAGTTTCTGGCTCCCGCCATCCGGGCACTGACGCTCTCCCCAGGACCGGATACCCGGATGTATGCGGCTGAAAAATCCGACCTGCTTGTTCCAATTAAAAATCGCTGGCCGCTGGAAAAATTGTTGGTCACCACGCCTGATATCACGAAGGGGTTTGCCGCCTTTCAAAAAGGTGGTTGTATCAAATGTCACAAGATTGGTGACCAGGGTCAGGATTTTGGTCCAGCTCTCTCCGCCATCGGCGCCAAACTTACTTCCGAGCAACTGTTTCTGTCTATTCTGAAACCGAGCCAAACGATCAGCCTCGGCTACGAGAGCATCAGTGTCGTAACCACCGAAGGTACTTTATACACAGGTTTTGTCGCCACAGAAACGAAAGAGACGTTGACTCTGCGAATTCCT
>JABJJO010000187.1 GCA_018660825.1 Planctomycetaceae bacterium
CACTGGCTCGCAACAAGTACTACAACGAAATTGTGCAAGAACTCGTTACCGCAACCGGCAGTAATACACCTGGCACAGAAAACTATAATGGCGCCGTAAATTTCCTAACAATGAAACTCGCCGAAAACGCCACACTAGCAACCGCCGAAACATCCCGCGTCTTCTTAGGACTGCAAGTCCAATGCACACAGTGCCACAACCATCCCTTCAATGAATGGAAGCAGCAAAAGTTTTGGGAAATGAACGCCTTTTTTCGCCAAACTCGTTCACTGCGTCGCTTCGCTGCCGGTACACGTAACGTCTCGCATGTCGAACTCGTTAACGAATCATTCACTGGCGAAGGACTTACCAAAGATCCAGACAAAGCCGATATCTATTACGAACTTCGCAACGGCATCACTAAAGTTGCTTATCCAGTGTTCGTTGACGGGACGAAAATCGATCCTAGTGGCTATGTCGAAGACGTCATCCGCCGCGACGAATTGGGAAAATTAGTTGTCAATTCAACCTACCTAGACAAAATGGCTGTCAACCGCATCTGGGCTCATTTCATGGGCTATGGTTTCACGAAACCAATCGATGACATGGGGCCACATAACCCCTCATCGCATCCAGAACTTGTTGACTACTTGGGACAACAGTTTCGCAAGAAAAGCTTCGACCTCAAACAACTTATCACTTGGATCGTGTTAAGCGATCCGTACGCTCTGTCAAGTCGCACAAATTCCAGTAATGAAACCATCGACGACCCGCTGTTGGGCGAAACACCTAAATTCAGCCGTTTTTACATTCGTCAAATGCGGGCAGAAGAGTTATACGAGTCCCTTATTACAGCAACCTCCGCGGACCAAGGCCGCGGCTCTTATGAAGACCAAGAAAAACGAAAGAGCCAATGGCTGAGCCAATTTATCGTCGCATTTGGAAACGACGAAGGTGGTGAACAAACTAGCTTTAATGGCACGATTCCTCAGGCTTTAATGATGTTCAACGGCGACCTAGTCAAGCAAGCCACCAAGAATGACGGTGGCGGGTTTTTAGATCAATTAGCCAAAAGCAATTTAAATAATACACAAAAAATCAACTACCTTTTTGAAGCAGCCTTCGCACGTCGACCGGCGAAAAAAGAAGTCGAAGTCGCCAATAAACTGTTAGTCGCTCGCAAGGGAGATTTAACCGGCGCGCTACAAGATATCTGGTGGGCAGTCCTCAACAGTAACGAATTTATTTTAAATCACTAACAACATTTGCACGATAATTTCAAAATACGCCTTAGGCCAGCGACGGTTTGTAAGCCACAGCTACCAACGGTTACTATAGTCCGGAGAAAATATGATGAGTAATAGCAATCCCATGAGCATGTCTCGCCGACACTTCATGTCCCACATGGCTGGCGCGTCCGCAATGACAATGCCTGCCTTAGCAATGGGCGAAACACTTCGCGCCAATGCAGACGACCTAAAACGTCGCCGCAAATCGGCTATCCTATTGTGGATGGGTGGTGGTCCTTCAACAATGGATATTTGGGATCTTAAACCGGGCGCTTCCACTGGTGGGCCTTTCCAACCTATCGCCACCTCCGGCAATGCTCAAATTAGTGAACACATGCCCTTGATGGCCAAGCAAATGCACAACATGGCTATTATTCGGTCTATGAGTACTCGCGAAGCCGACCACAATCGTGGGCGTTACTACATGCACACGGGTTATGTCCCTAACCCAAACGTAGAACACCCAAGCTACGGTGCTGTCCTATCTAATCAACTAATTGACCAGCGACCTGAATTGGAAATCCCACCGTTCGTCACCGTTGGTGGGGGAAGCGTTGGACCAGGATTCCTCGGTATGGCTTGGGCACCTTTCTCGGTTAGCAGCACTGGGCAAGTCCGAAATCTCGATATGGGTCTTGGTGATGATCGACTCTATCAACGCATGTATGCTCTTGACTTAATAGAGAATGGTTTCATCAACCAACGTCGCGGTTCAGCCGCTTCGGATCACCAAAAGATCTTGAAGAAGACATTGAATCTGATGACCAGTGAACAAATGAAATCGTTTAAGGTTGCCAGCGAACCAGATTCCGTTAAAGAACGATACGGTAACACTGGCTTTGGCCGTGGCTGCTTAATGGCCCGCCGCTTAGTCGAAGTCGGAGTTCCCTTTATTGAAGTTGGTTTAGGTGGTTGGGATATGCACTCGAATATCCACCAAACACTGAGCGACACCAAGTTGCCAGAACTAGACCAAGCGATGAGTGCACTTACGGAAGACCTTGAACAACGTGGACTACTTGAAGACACCGCCATTATTTGGATGGGTGAATTCAGCCGTACTCCTCGCATCAACGGAAACGCTGGTCGCGATCACTGGGCTCGTAGTTGGAGTGTCGTGGTTGGTGGAGCAGGTATGAACGGTGGTATCGCGGTAGGCAAAACGTCAGCCGATGGAACACGCGTGGAAACAGATCCTTATTCATCTCAAGATGTTATGGCTTCAGTTTGTAACGCACTCGGCATCTCATTGCAGACAACGTTTACCAGCAAAAGTGGGCGACCCATGAAAATCGCCAACAGTGGCAAAGTTATCAAAGAATTGTTTAGCTAAAGCGATGTCCTTTTTCTAGGATCGGAAGTAATCCAAGGATTTCTCCGATCCCTCCGATGCCAAATTATTAACCACAAAAGGGCGCGTACCGCATGGGTGCCGTCCTTTTTTGGGATGTATCGGTATACCAATGTTGAAGAGTTTTAAACTCGAAAACATGCCGCGATTTATCGGTTTTTTGAAAACAATTACGAGTATTTTACCGTTTACCCAAACGTTACTAATATAGTCGCTGAGGCCGACAATGGCATGATCGAAAACAAACAGCACAAACCGTTAACGCCCACCGAACTAATTGAAAAATATCAGATCGGGATTTGGCGTTACCTACGTGTGCTCGGTTGTGAAGCCTCGTTGGCTGAAGACATTACACAAGAAACCTTTTTGAAAGTACTCCGCAAAGGCTTTGATCAATACAACGACGCTGCTACAGCGGGATTCTTGCGCAAGGTTGCCTATAACTTATTTATTTCCATGCAGCGACGATCGGGGCGAGTCGTGTTAGTGGAAAATGTTGATCAACTCGATGCTGTCTGGGACAGATGGGCTGGGGCGGACAACGGCGATGACATTATAGACAAACTACGAGATTGCATGGACACGTTAAGTGACCGGGCGAGAGAGGCATTGGAGATGCGATTTAGGGAACAACAAACTCGAATCAAGATTGCCGATTTCTTAGAAATCACGGAACACGGTGCCAAAAATCTAATGCAACGAGCGAAAAAACAACTACGCGACTGCGTTGAAAACAAAATCCAAGGGGAGGCCATTTAGCATGAGTCGAGAAAATGACATCCCTCGTGAAACCGAGAACGAGGCCGCTGTGCCCCTGTCCAATGATTCGTTAATCGATGCGCTGCTCGATGAAATCATCGGTGGACAAGCGCCCCCCGATCTCGCCTCACAAATCCTCTCGCAGTTGCACGACTCATTACCAGCAACACCACAAACGCCAGTCAACGAGCTCGAATCGATACCGACTCCTAAATCCACGACCGTTGCCCGACGTCGCGCAAGACGTCGCTCGTTTGCTGTCCCAGCGTCAATGGCTCTGTCTGTGATAGCCATTACCTTGGCACTCGTCGCCATTGTATTGAATTCTCCTTATCTCCCTACAAATAACCACAGTATTGCTAAGAGCCCGACCCAAAATTCCGAGAAACCAACTACCCCGCGCGTGCCACAGCCCAACGGCAATTCAACAGATTCACAAACCCCAAAAAAATCCAATCCAAATAATACACAGATTACCTCTTCGGATGATCCTATTTCCGTTAGACCAATTGGCCCGTCCGACGTTAATACACAAGCAGATGGAATCGACTCACTACCACCAATTCACCCCCGTTGGCAACACCCTTTAGCATTAGCCAATACCAATACCGTGGCACCTGCTGAAACAGAATTAATCTTACGTCGCATCCGCCGAGAGCTCGAAAAGAAATGGAACGAAAATGGGATCTCCCCTTCAGAAGTCGCCGTCGACTTAGAATGGGCGAGGCGTGTGTATTTGCGGCTAATTGGACGAGTGCCGACGACCGACGAACTAGAGCGATTTAATCGTACGACCAAACAGCCTAATCAGAAAAACGCTCGCCAGCAACTCGTTGACACTTTGCTTTATGCCGATATATACCAAGCAGAATTCACACAACATTGGTCAACGTTCTGGACAAACACCCTCATCGGTCGCCAAGGCGGACTCGCCGGTGACACCGCAAACCGAGGAGGCTTACAGCAATACCTGCGTGAAAGTTTTACGGCCAATAAACCTTATGACAAAATTGTCTTTGAATTGATTTCAGCCAAAGGTGCCGCGGATGCGGAATCAGATCAATTTAATGGTGCTGTGAATTTCCTGCTCGCTTCACTCACCAAAAATGACACCACTTTGGCGACAAGCCGTATTTCAAGTATTTTCTTAGGCCAAAAAATGCAATGTGCTCAATGCCATCATCACCCGACGTCGGACATTGCGCAAGATCATTTCTGGGAACTCGATGCCTTCCTCAGCGGAATACAAGCTACCAAAGTCAACGGGCAAACAATCTTAACCAATGTGGATTCTGGCGGAATTAAAACGGATAACGGCCGTGTCGGTGTTTTCTTCGAACGGCCCAACGGTGTTGCCCAAATGGTGTTCCCGTCGTTCCTTGGGCATCCGCCAAGCGAACTAAATACTACGGAATCGTCTACCGGCGACCGGGCCATCTTGCGCGAACAACTCGCTCAACTCACGAGCGAGTCACCATTGCTCGCTCGAACGCTCGTCAATCGATTATGGAGTCATTTTCTGGGATTTGGCTTTACTCCAGCGGTGGATGATATGGGACCTCATCTAGCCGTTTCTCACCCACAACTGTTATCGATACTGTCGGAACAAACAACATCCTCAAACTATGATTTAAAATCACTCATGAAATGGATTGTTCTCAGTGATCCATTCACTCGCTCAAGCAAATACTCTGCCTCCAACGATATCGACAGCCCTGAACTCGGCGATCAACCATTATTCAGCCGTTATTATTCGCGTCAATTGGAACCCGAAGAAGTCTATCAGTCATTATTAGCATTGAGTGGTAAGAAACGTTCAGCTACCACGATTGGACAACAACAACTTGCACAACGTACGTGGTTAGGACAATTCACCAAACCCATGGAAACAGACGAAGGTGACGAGACCAATTCATTTGATGGGAATGTCCATCAATCACTGGTACTTATGAACGGCGATTTGATGAAGCAGGCCACGAGCATTACTAGTACTTCGGTGCTAGGGAAAATCATCAAAAGTTCGATGCTAGTCAACAAAAAGATTGATCATCTTTTCCTGGCCGCTGTCGCCCGCTACCCATCAGTGAATGAAAAGGAACTCATCCTAGCGCTATTTGCCAAACCAGATGTTTCTGCTGAACAAATTTTTCAGGATATCTGGTGGGCCCTTCTCAACAGTAATGAGTTCATCCTCGATCACTAATTGCGGTCCGTGGGCTTCACAATTGGCCCAACATGCGAGTAACCCAAAATCCACATGCGTGGTTATTTCGTAGTTAAAATATACCCGCGCCCTCCACACAGCGTTTAGGCGGGCAGCACTCGTGGGTCGTTGACTCTTGGTCAAAACAGGTGGATACTTACGAGTTACATTAATTTTGGTACCCAGTCGCGTCCCCCCACGGTGCCTCCTTTTACTTAAATCAAAGCATAACTCTCTTGGCAACCGCATCTCGCATCGTCGATTCCAAAACAAATTTCAAGCCGATGCTATGGCTAGCAGTTCCTGTTGTCATTGAGCAATTTCTCGTATTGTTAGTCACTTGGACAGACCACTGGCTAACGGCAGAATATTTATATACGAAACACTTAGCCGCCATTAATCTCACGGCTTACATTCTCTGGGTTATCCCTTGTATTTTCGGTCTCATTGGAGTCGGAGCCACGGCTTTGGTCTCACGTTATTTCGGCGCAGGAAAATATCGCGATGCCTCTTTCGTGACAAACCAAGCGATCTCATTAGCACTCGCAATGCTAACAGTCATTACAACAATCGCTTGGTTGTATGCCGACTCATTAATCGCCATCATGCAATTACCGGATGACGCGACGCAGGCTGCCATTGTCTATTTTCGGATTGTCATTCCAGGAATACCATTTGCCATGTTACACATGATCGGAAATGCGTGCCTGCGCGGTGCCGGAGACATTATGAGCGGCTTCATTACTATGTTTATTGTGAATGTGGTCAATGTGATCTTGAGCTCGTGCCTTGTCACCGGTTATGGGCCTTTTCCAGAATTGGGTTGGGAAGGTATCGCCTATGGTACCGCAATCGGCTACATGGTTGGTGGCATCATCATTATCGGCTTCCTTGTTAAAGGCCGATTTCATTTAAAATTACACCTCTCCAAAATGAAACCCGATTGGGATGTCCTCTCCCGTCTACTTAAAATTGGTCTACCTGGTGGCATCGACATGATGTGTATGGTCATGTTTCAAATGTGGTTTCTCGCCATCATCAACAGCCTCGGATCTGTTCAAGCGGCTGCTCATGGAACAGCCATCCGCATCGAAGCGATGGCCTACTTACCTGGGCATGCGTTCTCAATCGCAGCCACCACCCTCGTCGGTCAATTCCTTGGCGCTAACAGACCGGATCGTGCCACCCGCAGTATTTGGCTGGCGTGCGCGTGGGGAGGCACGTTGATGGTTGCAGCCGGAATAGCATTTTATTTCGGTGCTGAAACATTAACCGGATTATTCATCGGTGACAATACTCGCGAGGCGGTCACCTTAGCCGCCCCGCTGATACAAATCGTTGCAATCAGTATGCCCTCGCTAGCAATCGTCATTATCATGACCGGTTCGCTGCGTGGTGCTGGTGACACCAAATGGCCACTGCTGTTTTCAATTATCGGATTACTCGGAATCCGAATTCCGCTAGCATACTATTTATGCTTGCCAACAATCAACATTCCCTTTACTGATATAGTGCTACGAGGGATGAATCTAGGCGTGCAGGGGGCATGGTACGCCATGGTTGTTGACATTTTCATCCGCAGCATAATGGTCTTCGCAAGGTTCTTACATGGCGGGTGGAAAACCATTCGAGTCTAACTCTTCATACATTATTGCTAGCTCCGACCAATCACTTTCATCAATGCCGACCGCAATTCCCGCACTTTGATTGGCTGATGCAATAACATGTGCAAGTCGCTTAGTCGAGCCTGACTCGCAAAACTGGATTGATTTTTTTCAACAATAATCAACGCTGGTAATTTGCTAGTTACATGGTCATCGTCGAGCTGATTAAATACTTCTAACGCAGATTTACCCAATTCACCCGTACAAAATACGGCGCAATCAAATTCGCCCGGAGCATCCTTCAAACGCTGAATCGCCCGTTCAGCATTGGACACAAATAGCACTCGATATCCACGCTTACCCAACTGTGCCCGTAGCAAATTTTGCATCGTTTGCCGTGAATCGACAACCAAAATTGTCTGGTTTTCGCCCTCTTGCTGAATCACTCCGCCCCGAATATTTTCATTTGTTGCTTCATCATCAGTTATTTCCACAGACCGCTGCAACAAGACACCATCCGCATTTTTAACGGTCGCAAGGTCTGCAATAAATGGATCATAATTTGGATATCTCTTTTCTGGATCAAATGCCAAGGATTTTTTGATGATATTAATCATCACATTCGGCAGTCCTTTCACAAATTTTCCCAACGGCGGGATATCGCGATATCGCCCAACATTCAATCGCTGCATACGATCTCGCGTTTCTGCCAACGGAGGTCGTCCAGACAACATGTGGTACAACATACAACCAACAAAAAATATATCACTGCGAACATCATTCCGCGGCACATGTGTAGCTCGCTCTAATCCTGCATAATCAATCGAACGGGGGTTAGGAGCGTTCGCAAATTCCTTATCATCCTCCGGCTTAATCATCGAGGCTAACCCAAAGTCCGCCAACTCAGCTCGCCCCTTACTGGTAATCAATACATTTGATAGTTTCAAGTCCCGGTGGGTCATGCCGTTTTGTAATGCATAATTTAATCCTTGGCAAATATCGCCAATCACATCAAGGGCCTCGTTGAGTTCCATATGCTTGCGTAGTTTCATAAAATCTCGCAGGTTTTGGCCTTCAATAAAATCCATCACCATGTAATACCGACCACGATGCGAATCAACATCGTGCACTCGAACAATATTCGGGTGGTTTAGCGGCATCACCATCCGAGCTTCACGCATAAACTGTTCAGTTGCACCTAGATCGTCGCTATAACGCATCCGTAAAACCTTGACCGCACAGACTCGATTATTCTCGACATTTACGGCTCGGTACACTCGAGCGAAAGTACCCGATCCTACAAGATAAAGAATCTTATACTTGCCGTAAAAGTAACCGTCTCGTTTATTGGCCTGCAATCGTCCTAGCTGCCAATTGGTAATCAACTCTTTTCGTAGTAAGACACTTGTAAATTTACTCAATTCAGTATCTGCACCTCCAGCCTCACTGAGGGCTGCGTCAAGTTGGGGTATTTCCACAACTCCCGCTTCGGTGCAGCGGCGGACAAGTTTTTGAGGGCTTATATCCGACATTAAAAAGTCTCTAGAAAACCATAATTATGCTAATGCTACCCTCATCCGCGTTAGCCCTATTATCCGTCATTCGATTGGGAAAGTCACGCTCGAAATTAAACTTGAAGTGAATAACAAACGGGTAGTTTATCGGTGGGTAGAAGATGCCTAAGGAAACTACTGCCGTGCTAAATCATCTCTTTCACGGCGAGTTGCCTCTAAATCTAGCAATACGTACTGTAAATCAACTCGTAACTGATCTAACGTTTCCCGCAACTCGGTAATAATCCATTTTCGGCCCTCGGCCTGGATCTTCAACGCCGTCACAACAACTGATAGTCGATCCGACAATTCACTTGGTACGTCGTTAGCTATCTCGTCTAACCGCTCAATTAAGGCATTAGGGCTTTCGAGCTTCAATAATAAATCAAAATCAGGAATCTCTCGCATTACCAATTCTTCATACTCTCTCTGTTATTTCACCCCAAACCACATCAATAAACAGCCTATACAGCCACACGCTTCAAATGATAAGCATATGTACTTTAGTTCACTCTAAAAATAGACCGATCCATCAACCAAACAACTTACATGCTTAATCTTCGAGTTAAGCTGCTCATCGTCTGTTTTGGGCTAGATGAAAAGTTAAATCAATCATAAAATCCGTGATACGTAAATCGCAAGGATGCGATTAAAACTATTGTAAAAACCGATAGTTTTCGACAATTACGTGATATTAATAAGAAAACAGCTATGGATAGCGCTGAGTTCGTGCAGATTTCACGACGTCAAGATCGATACGCCCAACGTGGCCATCATGATCACGATACTCATGATGTTCGCTTATGGCTACTCTGCGCTCTGTTAATCTGCGGTTTGTGTAGTCCAGTAGTCGCTCAGTTTTCAGATTCGTTTGAAACACCTCAAACCAAATGGTCATTGCTCAAAACCGATGGCCGAGTCGTCAGTACATCACACGGTAAAGACACGCGTGTGTATCATCATGGATCGCAAAGCGAACATATCCAATTAGTGAGTGGACTAGCAACTTTCATTCACTATCGTTACGTCACGCCAGGCGTGAAACTCATCGATGAAATAAACCCGTCTCTTTGGATTCGAGCAAGCCGTAGCCCCATTCAATTGATTGCTCAAGTCGTACTACCAAGATCAATCGATCCACAAACTGGGCAGCCGCTAGAGATTTTGATCCGCGGCGACAGCTATACGACTCCGCTACGTTGGCAAAAACTCGCCATCACACGTATCCGCACTCGACTAAACAACCAAATTCCCAGTTTACGATCACAATTCGGTTCACAAGTTGACGGGCGGCAAGCATATATCAAAGCGGTCATACTAAACGTATACAGCACACAAGGGTCACTGGATTTATGGATCGACTCTTTCCACATGCAAACGCCCTACGTTGGTCCTACTAGTCCCGTTGAACAACAAACCGTATTGGCAAATTTCCAAAGTCCTCAAACGGGATCCGCAGCCAACACACAACCCCACTCAAACCGAGTCGAAATCAAAGATTCGATATTACTCGTAAACGGAATCCCTTTTATGCCTCGGATCATCGAGCATAATGGCGAATCATTGGTATACTTGCATCAATTGGGATTTAACACAATCGCTCTCAAACATTTCCCAACACACCAGCAACTCGAAGATGCTTATCGACTTAATTTAAAATTGATTGTACCACCTAACCTCAACGCAGAATTGAGCCCAACCGCCAGCACCGAACCAATACTCAATTGGAATCTCGGGCTGCATCAACGCGAGTCAACATTAGAAACACTTCAAACCGCTAGCGAATTAATTGAAACGTTACCTGCGAAACTTGCCCGACCGACCGTTGCCACAGCCGCTCATCAATTCAAGCAAGTCAGTCGTTATGCCGACCTCGTTATCCTCAACTGGCAACCGCTTCATAGTAGCCTTACGCTTGAGCAATCCTCAAGCCAAATCACCCAAGCCATGAATGAATTGAGACGTGGCACGCCCTATTGGATTTCCATTGCCACACAAATTTCACCAGTCCTGTTGCAACAACAATATTCCATAATTCAATCTCAGTCTCTCACGCAACCTTCTCAGCCAACTTCATTTCAGGGCCATACCACAATCAGTTATAACCAACTGGCTATGGTCACGCACCGCTCGTTGGCTTTGGGCGCCCGCGGCATTCATTTCCAATCGTTCTCTCGACTCGACCGAACCGACAAGGAAACAATATTACGCACACGAGTGCTAGAGCGTTTAAATCGTGAATTACAACTTATTGAACCATGGGTTTCTGGGGGTACATCCACAGGAGTCGTTAACTCGCCTCTCGAATACCATTCGGTCTATATGACCAAAACAGGGCGAACTCGATTGGTCTGGCTATTTAATCGCGGGGACCATGAGCAAATCGTCTCGCGACCCAACGATGACGCACTTATCAGCTTTGATGTACCAGGTGTTCCCGTAACGTATTTACCCTACCATGTTAACTACTCAACCATCCACCGTATTCGTACAAATCGGGGATCCAATAATCGCATCGCCGTGACTCCTACAGCTCCATATTCACTTGTCGTCATGACCGCAGACCCACTTGTTAGGGATTATATCCAGCGACAAATCTATGCAAATCGCCAGCGGATATTGCAACTAAGTTACGACATCCTACAACTGGAACTGTCACGAGTGCAGTCCTTACGTACATTGGACTCAATCACCCCAGCGTCACTTGCCGACACGTTCAACCAAGCGACTGCTTCCCACCGCAGTGCCCGAAATGCCGTCGCCACGAATCAATGGGATGTTGCCTATCAGCATTTAACCGGAGCGGAAAATAGCCTGCGGATAATTCGGTTTCAGGCCTGGCAAGCTCTCAATCAATATAATCATAATCTTGTCTCCAACCCGTTAAACCTGCACACCAGTACGTTTGTGGAATCCGCATGGACAACACGAGGGTTACAACAATCAACATGGTCGCCCAATCTACTGCCAGGAAGCAGTATGGAAGATTTGAATCTAATGCGGCGGGGAGGATGGAAACATCACCGCGACCCCGATCACTCTGTCAAAACGCTCGTCGAACTCACTTCTCACAATCCTCGCGAAGGTAATCGGTGCTTACGAATCCAAGCGTGGCAAGACCCTGATCTTGCCACTAGCTCATTGTTATCTGCTCCCGTATGGATTAGTAGCCCTAGCGTTGCCGTACAAACTGGTGACGTATTACGAATTCATGGCTGGGTAAATATACCAGTACCTTTAAAACACCAAGGGGATGGCCTAGTCATTTATGATTCCATTACGGGTACAGTCTTAGCCGATCGATTTCATCATACCTCCGGTTGGCAAGCCTTTACTTTGTATCGCGTGGCGGACCGCAACGGAGAAGCCACTGTTTCATTCGCGCTGATGGGATTAGGGGCAGTGAATATTGACAATATCAGTATTCAAAAACAAATCTCCCAACGCAAGCTATCAACACCTCCGAATCCCCGAAACACCTTACCACAAACCACGTCCACACCCTAAGGCATTCAAAAACAACCCTGAAGTAAGCTCAGCAATCCGATCTGAAACAGTTGCCCGTCACACTCAAGTATTCAATGCTTAGCAACCCACTCGTCCAGACTTTCAATCATACACGAAAGCGAAAAATACCTCTTTCGATGAATAACGATCCTCTACATAATCACGCCCTACAAATCTGGGATACAGCCCTAGCAGCTGTAGACAGTGCTGCTTTGGTACACCAAGCCATTCACATTGACGAACAACAAATCCAAGTAGGCTCTACCACAGTCGCATTGAACGCAGTGGAGCGAATAATAGTTGTCGGAGCGGGCAAGGCAGCTGCTGCGATGGCCCGCGGAGTCATCCAAGCATTTGAAAATTCTCCGTTGCAGTCGCGTATTACGGGATGGGTCAATGTACCAGAGGATTGCTGCGCCGAATTGCCCCAAATTACTACGCACCCAGGTCGACCAGCCCATTGCAATGAACCCACAGCCGAGGGCATACACGGGACGCAACAAATACTTGATTTAATCAAATCCGCCAACCCTCAAGATCTGTGTATTTGTTTGATTTCCGGCGGTGGGTCGGCATTGCTACCAGCGCCAATCGCAGGAATAACACTCGACGACAAACAACAGATCACACAGCTGTTGAGCAGCCATGGCGCCAATATCCAACAACTAAATTCAGTGCGAAAAAAACTGAGTAACGTCAAAGGCGGCCGTTTGGCTGCTCGCTGCGGTAGCCGTCATTTCGCCAGCCTGATTATCTCAGACGTCTTGGGAGATCCGTTGGATCTCATTGCTTCTGGGCCAACCGTTATGGACACTGAGCCAGCGAAAGTCGCACGCGACGTGCTTCGCCATTTCCTCAACGATCAGAAACCCGTGGTGCAACGTTGCCTTACAGCCATCGAGCATCACGTGCCAATATCAACTCTACCGTCAACCTATACAGTAGATGTGATTGGCAACAACCGGACTGCTGTCGACGCAGCCGCTCAAGCCGCAACACACCTAGGATATGAAACAACACATACGGCGAATATAGAATTGGAAGGATTAGCTGAACATGTGGGATTTGAACTTGCTGAGCGTTCTCGTGAAATGACCATTGCGGGTGGAAAACGTGCATATATTTCTGGTGGCGAACCCGTTGTCCAACTTGCCGACGCCAGCATCCGAGGTCAGGGTGGTCGTAATCAACAGCTCGTGCTAGCCGCCTTAGCGAGGAAACTTGCCAACACAACAGCGCGCCAACAATGCATGCAGCGACAGTTCATTATGTCTGCCGGAACCGATGGCGAAGACGGACCTACAGATGCAGCCGGAGCGTTTATTAATTCCAATATCGTTAGGCGGTTTTTAGCATCCTCACTCGATCTAAAAAGCACGCTGCAGCGCAACGACGCATATACTTTTTTTGATGAACTTCAAGCTCTCATCAAGACCGGTCCGACCCATACTAATGTCTGTGACCTGCGAATTGTCTTGAGCGAGTAGTTCTAATAACCACCAAACGTTAAAAAAGGCCTGTTCGGAAACAGACCTTTTTTATTTTAATGAAAAAACTTTTGTTTGGAATCAGTCCCACCACCATTGGCCTAAGACTAGGTTCGTCAACACCGTGTCACCATGAACTTTTTCCACAGCGCCATCGCTGTCTTGTAATAAGTTCTTAGCCGACAGAGCAGTCAGAGGTTGGATATCAACACCACCACCGATTGGAGTCATCAATGATGAGCCTTTCCAAACGGCATTCACCGCAGTTTCGACATGCTTTGGTTCCGAATAAACTTCAACCGACAAAATACTTTCATCGCCAAGAATACCTAGGTCCCAACTTGCTTTCCCGTAAAAATCCTGTTGCTGAATATAGGCCGATGCAATCAGCATATCAACAAGGTTTCGCATTTGAGCGTAAACAGGAACCTTTTTCGCAAGGGCAGGGTATTTAGTAGTAAAGGAATGTTGAAATGCTTTACTAGCTCGATCAACAAGACCATTGCCAACCCGCGTTCCATCGGCTTGGACTAATTCATCTGCACCAACCAACTTAACACCTTCACCAATTAACTGCATTGCCAACTGATCTTCGCTAACACGTACGCATTCGTAATCCGGCACAAAATACCAACGTGCCATAGCGTTTCGATTAACCGATGTCGGACTGGCCGCTTGAATATAGCTGTTAATCTTGATGGGTGGTTTTTCCAATCCAATTCCTATCAACTTCATGCGATAATCAGCTTCAACAAGAACTTGAGCAAAATGCGTTTTAGGTGAAATACCTTCAATGGTCACAACCTGTTGTCCCAGACTGCGGCGCAATCCTTCAACAAATGGTCGCGTGTTCCGCGGATTCAACGAAGGTCCCGCTTGCACTAAATACTGCTGCATTCGTTGTAGGCCTTCTTGAGTTGGGTCAATCGACACACCGACCGTTCGAGCTTGATCGCCGGCGGGACCAAAGCTTCGCAAGGCAACAATCAAGTCCTGCAATTCCATGATCGCTTTACCTGATTGGATGCCGACTGGACGTCCCGCGGGATCAACTGCATAACCTTCAGCAGGGCCCGCGATAACAATGTCACCAGTTTCTGGATAATAGAAAACATAATCAATTGAAGTTAATCCAGCTAAGTAACGCATGTCACTTGAGACGCCTTCGCCATTTTTCATCCGACGAGCAATTTCTGCTTCCAAACGGTTTAACGAAATTTTACGGATAGGGCTAACTTGAGCAACAACGGGATCAAGCTGCTGGCGTGCTGCTTGGATTCGTTGCATTGTTAGACGGTTATCAAAACGTCTAACCTGCAAGATACCCTGAGGTGTAATCACAACACCGGCACCGCCGGCACCGCCGGCACCGCCACCTTGACCGCCACCTTGACCGCCACCTTGACCGCCGCCTTGACCGCCACCTTGACCGCCACCTTGACCACCACCGCCAAATTGACCGTGAAGTGTCGGGGTGAATGTCATCA
>JABJJO010000068.1 GCA_018660825.1 Planctomycetaceae bacterium
ATTCGAAGTCCAGAAAGTTATAACTCCATGTGTGGACGCTTTACATTACGCTCATCACTGAATTTACTTGCCGAGCATTTTTTGTTCAGCGCATCACCGGATATTTCACTCCCCCCCAAATACAATATCGCACCAACGCATAGTGTTGCCACACTGACAGCACCACACGGCCAACGACAACTCCATTGGATGCATTGGGGGTTGATTCCCAACTGGTCCCAAGGCCCCTCTGGTGCGAGCCCAATGATCAATGCCCGTAGTGAAACACTCCCTGAAAAGCCGTCGTTTCGCCAAGCATTTCAAAAACGTCGCTGTCTCATTCTTGCCGATGGTTATTATGAATGGCGATCTAGCGGTACCGACAAACAACCTTTCTTCATTCACCGTAGCGACCACCAACCGTTTGCGCTCGCGGGCCTGTGGGAAAACTGGACTCCTCCTCAAGCATCTACGGAAACGGGACAAGACACTCCACAACCTTGGCACTCCACAACAATCATCACTACTGAGGCGAATGAATTCGCCGCGTCAGTACACCATCGCATGCCCGTCATACTGAATCCTAGTGATTACGACCGTTGGCTAGCGAATGACGACAGCCAACTTGACATGCTGCAATCCCTATTAGTGGATCCCAGTAATTCCAATGAGATGACAACCTTTAAAATGACCGCCGTCTCTCGGCGTGTCAACAAAGTTGCCAATGATGACCCTCAATGTATTGAACCCGTGGCTATTCAGCAGGGACTTTTCTAAGCGTATAGTACGCTTCAGCTGGAAAAAATGTGCTGTCATTTGGCGTCAAATTGCGAATGCGAACATCGTAGACAAATCCTGCTCGCATCTCAGCAATAGATAAATGCACAATTCGATCTTCAGCGGAAACTCGCACAGCCGTAATTTTCTCACTCCGTCGATCTCGGTCATCTCCACCATAGGACGTTGTGGAATCACGTGTTGCGGACTGGATCGTATAATTTGTGATATCCGCCGCTCGCTTGGCATCTACAGCTTTCGTAAAACGGACTTTAAACCCTGTCGCCGTGGCCGTGACCTCAGCAATTCCAACTGGCAAGTCCCCAGGGAATTCCATCCTCGCCAAGGTACCAATATTGTTTGCCCCGCCCCAGCCGCTGTCACGAATCGAGGCAACATATAGGTGCCCCTGTGGAGAAACTGCAACCGCTAGCGGTCCCAATAACGGCTCACCAGTTGCTGGCTTCTCGAGTGTCAACGGATATGCAGCCCCCTGATACGTATCGCCAACTTTCTGCAAACTCATCCGTATCAAACGACGCGTGTCGTATTCACATCCAACGAGATGCCCTTCAAAGGGTCCAAACACCGGCACACTGCCATTTTGCAATAAAGCCAGCGGGGTTTCCAGAAAACAAATTCCATTGACACTACGGGTCCACGGATGGGGAATGTCAATCGCCGGCGGTGTCAGCGGTGGACGAGGGCCACCCTGGCGATCAATTTTGTTGACAAATCCGAAATGAGCTCCCACGCGGATATGATTCAGTTCATTGTACGGGTTATAGTTGCCTTGATTATCTGTCACAAACATCTCGCCGGCGCGATTACGCGCGATGCCCATCGGAAATCGATGGCCACTGGTGACAATTTTCACGCTAAAGCGATGAGGGTTCTCCCGAGATGGTGTACGTGGAACCAACTGCAGAACTTTGCCGCGCAGCGCCGCGCCTGCTGGCGTCCTGTCATCTTGCTGACAGGGAGTCGAAATATAGTACCCACCATTGCCGTCAGGAATCACACCAACCGCCCAGTCATGATAGTCCGCCGTGTGCCCCCACCCAGACGCCAACGTCTCTATCTTTTCATGGATGCCGTCATGATCGACGTCATACATCCGCAGCAGGGCATACTTGTTAATAACATCAATATAATCTCGTGACGCATGCACACCGTAGGGCGCCGCCAATTCGTCCGCTAAGGCATATAAACGATCTTCTAAACCATCTGCGGTTGTATCAATCGCTTGCCACACGCGACCCTTAAGTGAAGTCAGTATCATCCGTCCCGCTGGATCCCATGCGATACCTGTTGGCATAAACTCATCAAAAAACGGTAACCTGACAGCTTTCACTCCAGGAATGATCTCCAGTGATTGGATCTCTAAGCCGGTAAACTCTGGCAATACCACAGGAAACCGATCAACGTTGACGTTGCTTAAATATGTAAGCGTCAAAGGATTTTCGTCACCGCCACTTTTCCAGCGGACCGATTGATAAGTCGTTGCATTTTCCGTGGACTTTTGTATCTTGGCATCGGCAAACTCAATCCATTGTCGCCCAGCTTGGCCAGGCTCCACCAATCGTACATGGTCGGAAAATTCCGTGACCTCCAAGTTCTGCTGCCCAAGTCCTACGACCATGCTAGCATTGGCGGGAACACCATCAAACCACAACTTTCGTTGAATACCAGACAGGCTACTATTTGTACGGTTACCCTCGGCAGGCCACAATTCACTAAACTCCTGTGTAACCACAACCATCAAACTGCGATCACCGATTTTAAATCGATATCGCTGGCGGATACGCAATCCAGTTGGCAATTGTTGCCAGCTATCTAATTCCGTGGCAAACTGGCCAACAGCACTAGGAGAAATCAACTGCCCGTCTTCCAACTGCAATCGCAAATCGGGAATCGCAGATAAATCGCCGTTCGAATTCACGGTCCCCCAACTTCCGCCATCGGTTTCCCAGTACCATACTTTCCCCTTGGTTCGTTGCCGCGCGATATCACCTTGCCACCATCCCAGTAATGTCCCATGCTGCATATCGAATAGCAGGTTGTGCCGATTTCTCATACCAATTAGCGCTGGTTTGAGATATTGCTGGTCTCGATGTATCAGCACATCCGTCAATAGCTTGACACTCACTTGGTGCTCTGGCACGCCTGTTTGGCGGGCAATACGTACAGCGCCGGGTTTGGGAGGTTCAAAGCCCGGCGTATTTAGAACCTTCCAGACAGCTTCAAGTTGATCAGGAAGATGATTTTCAAGTACACCACGCACCGAAATCTGAACCGATGGCATTTCCATTCGCGGCACGATTCTAGCGGGATTTTGCACCCAGCGAGAAAACCAAATTTTACGAATCCGCGAATCCAACAGTGACAGATCGGGCCCTTTGGCATTTAAAGGGGCCTTCGGAGCTTTCACGCTGCCGATTTTGTGGCAACTGGTACACCCAAAACCGTCAGTCGTTACTAATCGTGCCCCTGCCGTCTGTAATTCTTCTACTGTTGGTTGCGCTGCTGCAGGTGGTACTGTATCGAGCCAATCTAAAAACTGACTTGGGATGCGATCTTTTTCCACAAACCATTGTGCAATTTCATGCAATCTCTCGTCAGCAAACCCAAACTTAGGCATCTTCACCTTCAGCCAAGGCCGCCGCACAGCTGTTTTACGTTGAATTGAATCATGTATTGCTTTGTCGTGTAATTTATCGCCAACACTGTTTAACGATGGAGGGGTTAATGCTGCAAATAGAGTCGACAACTCAGAAACCTGTTTGCCAATCTCTGGTAGATGTTCTGCGAGGCCTTTAGTATCCATCCGCGCATGGCACTGCAGACAATTATTTTGAGTGACTAACAATGACTGCGTTGAATCAGCAGTCGCTGACTTCATCTGTTGCAGGAACAACGTTAATGCCGCTTTATTATCAGCTGACAACGAATAGCCAGGGCGGTGCTGCACTGGGTTGGGAGTGTCCATACAACCAGTTTTAGTTAGAGCCGCAACATCAAACACTACGGTATTTGTAATCGGCTTAGCTTCATGACAACTAGCGCAACGATGTGTGTCATAGAGCTTTTTCCCCTTCTCCGCCAACGGTTCGTCAAAAACAAATTGCGGTATATCTAATTCGCTCGTATCGTCTGCCAAGCTCTTTAAATATGCAATGACATCGCTGCGTTGGGTCGCCGTTAAATCTACCGTTGGCATGCGGTGATGAGAGTTTGCCCTTGCTGGATGTTCAAACCATACTTGCCAAAAATCCGTTCTACGTTTTTGGGCAATATCATCTAATTTACCTCCGTCAAACAACGTCGATTTGCCTAATCCGTCAGCTTGATGACACGCCACACATCCCACGGACGCAAACACCGTTTTCCCCGCCTTTGAATTACCCTCTAAGGCTAATTCAGCGTTGGGCTGAGGGTTTGTCGAAGATTGAAAAAGATATGCCGTAATGGCATTGGCTTGTTCGGCCGTAAACCCAAATGCTGGCATCCGACTGCCAAATTGTACTGCATCTTCATCGCTAGTAATCTTGCGTTGCAGACGCTGTGCAACCCAATCGGGATTAAGGTAATCGCGCATGTGATTCAGCGCTGGTGCTGGGCCCAACGTCGCGTCGATGTTCAATTCAGAATGACAACTTGCACACCGCAGTGCGTGGGCCAAGTGTTCACCGCGGCGATACCGACCGTTGGCAGATTTGTCCGGAGCGTGGTACAGAAACTGATAGCCAATTGGCTCGAACTGAAAAGCGGGACCTTGCCAATAGAGTTTTAACATTGCCTGTTCCGCTGTTGATTTAAAGCGGATCGTGATTGGGTGCCAGCCAAATTGCATATTCAGTGGCCCAGTCGACACCAATCCAGTTTTTTCATCTGGCACACTCACCGTGCTACCTTGGAACTCTAATTCAACTTCACCTTGGCTATCCATTGAAATAGTGTGAATCCCAACCGATTGAAAAAACACAAAACCGCTCCACGTAGCCTCGAACTGTGTCCCTACTAATCGCGTGTCCGGAGATTGTTGCGACCATTGAAATGACACGATCGCATCAACTCGTTTGGCTTCATTTCCGTGAGTGTCTTTGTACGTCGCCAGCAAGCCGGGAACATATTCATCCGACAACTCCGCAAGAATTGCCTCTCGATTCCCCTGCGCCATACACGAAATTCCACTAACCACTGCACTCGTGATGTACACCAAGCAGGTCAGCGCCGCTAAGTAACTTCGACGGCTATCATTTCGATTCTGATTTTTCATCGTTACCCTTGTATTATAAATCGGCATTCTAAATAGACTACAAATCATTCTTCGAGATTGATATTGGAACACGGGACACAACATCCATTCACCAAGCAGATTTCATTCAGGTCGTGGCACACCAGCTTTTTCAAACGCTAGGGACATATTCTTGTAACAGGTACGAATTGCCTGTCGCGGATCATACCCCGTTTGACGCCACAACATACTGCTGACTTCGCAAGATATATCACCACGATATCCACCTTGAAAGAGGAGCTTTATTAACATCGCAAAATCAATTACACCCGTTGAACCGGGTAGTTTGAATTGATATCCGCCCTTTGGATCTTTGATGGTATCTTTCACTGCCACATGTGCTGTTTTGGATACCGCTTGTTCAACCGTCCGCCGCAACTCCAGGCCCGTATAAATATAGTGACTGAAATCGTAAACCATGCGCAAACGCTGTGGATTGCCTAATTGTTGTAGAATCCAAAGTGCTTGTTCCGGATTCGACATACCACCGCCACGATGTGGTTTGATACAACAGGTCACGTCATATTTAGCCGTAACTTCTACCCATTTGCCAACCTCGGCCACTAATAGATGCTTGCGCTTGTCCCAATCACCACCACCTAACACCGTTTGAATAACACAATGCTTGTTGTCGGTTAAATCTCGCACTAACTCAGACGCCGCTTCTATCCGCTTGAGATTACCGGTGTTGATCGTTGCATCCACTGATGGCACGGTGTGTTCCATCAGTGATGTTAGTACTAATTCTGTATCGTAGAGAATGCGTCGGGTTTGGCGACGGCGCATGGTCGACATATTTTCCGGTGCCGCGTCGAACCCGTTCGTGGCTGTCAATTCAACCGCGTCATAGCCAGTTACCGAAAGTATCGGAAGCACATGTTCTGTTGTGATACCACGTGCACCATAAGTACTGAAACCAAGCGTCATGGTGTTACGAGGTTCTGCAGGCGCTGCTCTAGCATTGGGACTAGCAACACAGGCAAGTGCGGCGGTGGCAATAAACTGGCGCCGAGAAGGACTGGCAAAATCAAACGACGAGTGCATCAAAACGGAACACCTACTATCAATAGAAAACAACTGCGAAAAGTATATTATCAACTATGATTATAACCAATTACGTTACTCAATACGCACCCGGAGTAATCTTTAGATGTTGCCGCGCAGGGAATCAATTATCAAAATAATCCGTTCGTGGCGATTCGTGGATGGCGTTTACCCGCCGCAACACAGCGGAGGTGGTGAATAACAACCCTAATCCCAAACAGGACTTCGTTTTTCTAGATACGCATTGATACCTTCGGTGGCATGAGAGGTCGTCCGACTGGCTGCGACCATAGCTGCGCCAAGCGTCAGGGTAGTTTCAAGACGCTCGGCAATCGTCTCGTTTAACAACCTCTTGCACATCTGCTGCGCTTGAGCCGACCCCTGCGCAAGGTCGCCTGCTAATTGCTGAGCTCGAGCCCATACCAGTTCATCAGCAACAATTTCATGAACAAGACCCAACTGTTTCGCTTCTACGGGTGTCATCGCAGCGCCAGTCAATCCAAACCGAGCCGCAATCGAACCTCCTGCACGAAATTCAAGCAACCCTAGTGTGAACCCAGGCACGAGCCCGCGATGAATCTCAGGACTTTGTAACATCGCTCCCTCGGCAGCAACGATAAAATCGGCAGCTAAAGCAATTGCAAATCCTAACCCAACCGCCGGACCGTTCAAAGCCGCAATAATTGGCTTAGGAAACCGTAGCATCACCATCAGCAACTCAACCAGTAACTCAACATCTTGATGCGTCGGCAACATCTCATCCGAAACCAAATTGCTTTGTAGTTGCTTGAGATCGGTGCCACCACAAAAAATCTGTTGGCTGCCCGTCAAAATAACGGCTCGAACATTCTTCTCTTGATGTAAATCACCCAACGCTTCTCGCAATTGAACCAAGCCAAACGTTGTTAATGCATTGCCACTTACCGGATTATTAATCACAATCGTGCCGCTGGGAACATCTTTACGCACTTCAATGATATTTTTCATGGCGCCTGTGTTTCCTCGCTATTTTTGGTTTTTTGATTCTGTTGAATGTTTTCTTCAATCAACAAGTCAACTCGACCGGCTTGACCTCGAGTCCACATTTGGAGCCCCTTAAGTCTAATCTCGCCCTGTTGATAATAAACTTCACTTAGACTTGCAAGGTGATGCCGAAATCGATTGTTGCGTTGTGCAGCGAAATCGACAGATGGCTTAATGATTGCTTGGGCAACCATTCTTTCAAATAGATACCCAGCGATAAGTTGATGTCCACGAATTGTTGGGTGCACGTGATCTAGAAAAAGATTATCGCCTGGGATTTGAACGGGTGACTGTTCTGCGAAATATTCTTGCACGTCAATAACTTGTAACGCCTGACTGCTCGGTACTGACACTAAAAATTCATTCATGACTGTCAAAATACGTAGCGGACATATATCTTCGTCTTTAGCTCGCAACAATACGTCACGCGCTGCGACTCCCGCACCATTATCCAACAACAATAATCCAGCTTGATAAAGTGTGGCTGCATTATGCGGGTCAAGTTGCATCAGTCGATGAACTGATTTGGTTTGTTGGATTGCCCGAATTGTCGCTTGGTCTAATCCTGAGGTTGGCGCTGACTTGAAAGGGAGGCAGTCACGAATATTAGAGGCTGGGTTACAGAGGTATAAAGGGACTCGCTTGGAATCGCATATTTCGATCATCTTGTGAATATTAGATTTAAAATGTTCGATAACATTGGCTTGCCATGTACGGTCACGTTGATAGGATTCCAATCCTGCTCGGTGATCCAGAATGGTCTCAACTTCTGCAGCGAGGCTGGCTTTTTGTGTCGAAACCGAATCCCCTGTTATTTTATGCCACATTTCACGCGCTAAATGTATGGTGCGAATATTGCGAACTGCTTGCTGGCTTATCGATTGCCAACGTGCTGGATCACGTAAATGGGCATAAGTACGGTCTTCCAGAAACTCGTTATGTCCAGTGTAAATAACGACCAAGTCAGGTTCGTAGTTCATCACCTCGGTCAGAATCGGTAACAGTCGATAACTTGCATAAGAAATACCGCCACAATTGACAACCTCCCACTTGCGAGTGGGATCGGCTACTTCCAGCTGTAGTTTAAGCCAACTGGTAAAAGAGGTTTCTACTGCAAACGGACGGCCTTGAACCGTGGAACCGCCGAGACAGAAGATTCTAAAAGTATCATCCGTTTTGGTCTTAGCAAACGATGCTTTTTGAAAATATCGTTTTCGCGAGACTACTGTTTGATACTGCGTTTGTTCCGCGTTTATCTCAAATAACGATACTGGATGATTAATCGCAATAAACGGATCGAGTGCTTCATTAACATCGCCTATGCCGAGTATCCGCAGGCTAATTTCGAAAATAAAAAACGGTAGTAGTGCGATACCAATAGCCACACAGCGAAATCGCCATGAATGCCACGATCGTTTAAATCGCTTAAATCGCGTTTCTGATTGTTTCGCCGCCATTCGCTTAGTTTACTGTTAAAACCTACCCCTGAGGGGTGGGGATCGATGTATTCTTTCATTGATATAATAGGCGAAAAACGATAGTCTAGAAGGGTTGGAACTTTTTTAAACCACGGCAAGTGGCTGATTTACGCTTTCATGGCTTCACCAAACGAACAATTTAGCAATCATCATACTAACCACGCATTTTCCGCTCTACACGGACGAACTCGCGAAGGACTGGTGATGCACGACCGTCGTGGGATGTTGAAAGCGAGCATGGCTGGATTGGCTGGACTATCTCTACCTGGATTATTGCAAACTCGAGCGGAAGCCACGGCAACTGGGAAACCAATTAGTCGTAGTAAGAGTGTTATATTGTTATGGATGGCTGGAGGTCCAAGTCATATTGATACTTGGGATCCAAAACCAGATCGCCCATTTGAAAACAGAGGGCCATTTGGAGTCACTAGCACTAAAATTCCCGGTGTGCAAATATGCGAACATTTACCACGGCAAGCTGCCATGTTGGACAAGGTTTCGATTATTCGCAGTGTTGATTGCCGCGGCAGCAGCCATCAGCCCAATAAAGTGATGCAAACGGGAAATCGTAATGCAGCGCCGCGAACCAATCCTCGGGGACATCTTTACCCCAGCTTTGCTTCGATGATCGCTCGTGAAAAGGGCGCTAATCAAGCTGGCATGCCGGCTTATGTAGCGTTTGAAAAACACGCATCACATGTCGGTAAAGCTGGTTACCTAGGAAAACAATACGACCCATTTCTAGCTAATCAAGCATGTCGGCTTCCTGTGTATTCGAATGTCGGAGTGGATTCTGGGAACCTTTCTGGGGCAAATTTATTTTCGATGCCAGCCGGTTTAAGTTTGGAACGTGTCCATAACCGACGCCAGTTATCACGTCAATTCGATAAGATACGAACAGGTTTAGATTTGAACGGTTCGATGGAAGCATTGGATGTTTACAACCAGCAGGCCGCTGATATGGTGCTCGGGCGACGAGCCCAAGAGGCATTCGATATTAATCAAGAACCACAACAAGTTCGCGACCGCTATGGAAAACACTTGTGGAGCCAACAAGTTTTGCTAGCACGGCGTCTTGTAGAAGCCGGCGTCAGTTTTGTTACGCTTGACTTAAGTTATCACACCGCCTCAGGAACTTGGGACAACCACGGCATCCCAGATGGAGTGTACGGCGGCATTTCCAAAGGATTGAAGCCGTTGTTAGATTTGTACGACCATTTCCATACGACACTGATCGAAGATCTCGAAGAACGCGGAATGTTGGACGATGTGCTGGTTATTTCAATGGGCGAATTTGGTCGTACGCCCAATATTGGCACCCAAGGCAGTACCGATGGACGCAACCACTGGCCCGTCGTCATGAGCATGTGTCTCGCCGGCGGTGGAATGCGGCATGGACAGGTAATTGGCTCTACCGAAAGAGATGGCAGTGAAATTCGCACGCGACCCGTTACTCCCGGTGACATCGGAGCGACCATATACCGGCACATGGGTGTGCCGATAGACGTCACCTATCAAGATGATAGTGGACGACCGATCGCTTCTATAATCGATGGATCTCCAATCAGCGAGTTATTTTAGTAGAAGATCCCTCTATATCAGGTCTTCCAGTCGGTGATCGGTTTGTACGTTGTATAACGTTTATAATGCTCGCAATAAAAAAACAAAATAATTCAAGGTCAGCGCGTCGATATCGAAAAAGCTAAATAGTTTTTTGTCGATCGACGAATGGATGCGTCGAGTCCCGTTAAGGAACCCTAACGGATTGGGACTCCCATCATGAAGAAAAAATTTACTTTCATAATTGTCGTTACCATAATATTGCTGGCGTTATCACACGCTCGCAAAGCCTTGGGGCAATCGCCTCCGGATGCTACGAATGCCCCCAGCGGGCAACCGCATTCAGCCGTAGCCCGTATTCGATCACTGGAATCCAATGCTACTTCATTTGGTTCCGGCACGTTGATTTACCGGCAAGGCAAGCAAGGTATTCTGATTACGAATTACCACGTTATTAAAGATGCACAAGATGATATTCTTGTGACATTTCCAAATGGCTTTCGCTCGTCTGCTAAGATCGTCGCTACCGATCCCCGCTGGGATCTCGCGGCCCTACTGATTTGGGCGCCGGAAATCCCACCAGTCGTTATCACTGATAATCCAGCTAAGCCTGGAGATACATTGACGATTGCGGGTTATGGTTCGGGACGGTATCAAGCATCTTCGGGCATCTGTTCCCAATATGTTTCTCCGGGAATAAATCAACCTCGGGAAATGGTAGAGTTGCGCACCGTTGCTCGGCAAGGAGACTCCGGTGGTCCAATTTTTAATCAGAACAAGGAACTGGCTGGTGTGCTATTCGGTGCCGGTTGGCGTACGACAGCTGGCAGTTATAGTGGCCGAGTCAAAAAGTTTTTGGTGCCCGTTGTCGCTCGCATGCAACAAATCCCCGCACCCCTAGCTAATGCGGATCCCACCGTATCTCCACCAAAACAAAACTCTACGGATCCAGTAACAAAACCTCAAGCAACAATCACCGGACTCAACCTGGAAGCAGAATCTGAAGACGATGTCGGCACAGCCAATTCTTACCCCACACCTGCATTAGATTCACTCGAATTGCAACCCATTGAAATCGCCAGGGAACCCGCGGAAAATCATGAAAACAAAGTTCCGATCGAAGATGAATTCGCCAATGCGGCCCTGATGGATGAAAACTTTTTGTCGCGAAATATATCGGTGGCGTTAGAAGATGCTAAGCAAACGGAAGATGAAAGTGTTGGAGCTGCAGATACACAAATCGAGAAACCAGTTGCAGACGTGATTGATAGCAACAGTACAGTCGAAACGATCGAGGAACCTACAGTAACACCAGTTGTCACTGAAACCAATCTCGCTGAAACCAGCGATCAACCGCAAGAAGAATTGACCGAACCGCTATCAATTGAAACCGCTGGCACTCAGGAGACTCGGCAAACGGGGCTTACTACGGACACCACAGCAACGGGCGAGGATGCGCCGGATCTTTCAACCGACGTTGAGCAACTAATAGGCTGGGAACAACTCGCTGGCGACACGTTGCTAAAACAAATCAAAACCATCCTTGCAGGTATCGGTTTCTTAGTAATCGTTGTACAACTTGCGCGCCGCCGTCAATAATCCCCCATGAGTACTCATTCGCCATTCAAATGTGACGCATTAATCCGTCCATCGTGCAACGCACTGGCAACTAGAGCATATTGACACCCAGCAGTAGCCAAGGCCTTCAAGTCTTCCACACTACGGACACCGCCGCCAGAGATAATCTCAAGGTCGGGAAACTTACCTGCTAATTTTTTGGTCAACGACAACGTCTCCACTCCCTGCCCGCCACCTACAGCAGTCACATCAAGTACAATCATCTTTCGAAACCCTATTTCAACTGCTTTGCTCGCCACACCGATCGCATCCATTTGTTGCCACAAACTTGTTTCCACGCCGGTATCAGGAACAAGTAATTGGCCGCCCTTCAGGTCTAAACTAAACACCGCACGCGCTGGCCCCACTACCTCAAACACCTGTTCTAAATCCTGTGGTGCGGGACAACACTCTAACGCAACAATTACGTGCGCTAACATATCGAGCGGAATGTGGCAGCTCAGTTTTTCTAGTGCCGCAAGCGTAGCTGTCCCTGCATCGAGCCATATATTGATTTTCGTGTTAAGTAATTGCACAATTTCCATGGCATTTGCATCACCACCGGTCAGAGCGTTAAGATCTGCCACATATAGATCCGTAAATCCAAAATGTTGCTGCAAAGACTGACAAATTTCAAGGGGTTGTGCGCTGTCCGCTAAAACACTTTGGATCGGTTGATACGAATCTCGCTGGCCAGCTTGGCCATGGACAACTTGGCCATGGAGTAGATCAATCACTGGGAGGACATTTATTCTTAGCTGTCGCATTTCACACTGCAATGAATCGTGTCCGTCATTGGAACGTACGGGGAATAATCCACATGAATTAACAGGTAATTCCTCATCCGCTCGCTACAGTGGGAATTCGTCTTCTGCTGCTTGGCTTGCGTAGATGGGCATATGACGATAATAGACTTCAAGAATCATCGTGGCGAGTGTCGTTGTATATAGACGTCCTCCAGAGCGAGCGCCATGATCGGAACCAATCGTCCAACTACCACTGCTGTGGCCGTTACCTTTTTCTTGCGAAACCACTAGATAATCACGCAACTCTTTGTTCCAAACATCCCAGCGTTTGCCACCAGTGTGACGCATAACTTGTGTGGCGTAATAGTTGTAATACATATTGCCTTTAGAGGGGCCCCATTTGGCAAGTTGATCCACGCCGCGTTGTAATGCGGGCTCTTCTTTTTTCCAGCCCATATACATCCGGCACAACAGACCAACAGCCGTTGTTGCTTGTCCCGCTCCGGGTGTTGTGTAACCATAAGTTGCGCCGCTATTGGCAGCAACGGAATCTAAAAACTTGTAGCATCCTTGAATCGTGGCTGGTGGAACTTGTAGATAACCCATATGACCACTTTTGAGTGCCATCAACTGCCAGCCAACAACCGACGTATCACCCGCTTGTTTAGGCGTATATCGCCATCCACCACCTACTGGATCTTGTGCGTAGACGATAAAGTTCAACGACATTTGAGCAGGTGCCATTAATTGACGATCTTTAGTCATCGCAAATGCTTCACAGAGCGTAATAGCCGCTAGTCCGTGTGAATACAAACGGCCACCGGGATCGGTTAAGTCGCCAGTGGCGCCTTTAACCTTTATCGCACGGGTCAAATAATACAACCCAGCTTCAACCTGTTTCTTATACGCACCTTTTTTATGAGTATTGCCCGCTCCCAAAAACGGAAGCAACGCCATTGCAGTGGCACCATTCATCGAAGTCTTTAAGCTGCCAGGCTTGCTGCAATTACAACGTTGACCGTTCAGCGAATGATCAAAACTCCAACTTCCATCGTTGTTTTGATGATTCGCAATCCACTTCAGCGCCATCGCAACAGCCGCTTCACTTTGCTTCGTACCACCGAAGTCTCGTACCATAACCGCTCGCGCTTCGGCTCCACGTCCAGAAACACCTGACCCCACAACCGATTCGCTAGAGGACAACAAGTCAGTTGTGGGAGCAACTCGATCCGCAATCTTTTCAAACTCAACTGCAGCCACCGGGGCTTCTACGTCATCAGCAATTTCAATCTCTTCAACGTCTGTCACTTCCGATATCGTATCAACTTGCACTTCGACCTCGACTTCTTCCGTCGGGATATCAACGGGTTCGTCCAAGGCGTCGGTTAAGTCATCAACAATTTCTTCAATGATATCATTTTTACTCATGACCGACGTTAGCGATGGTATTTCTTCTACTTCAATATCAAGCATCATCAAACCAAGTACTACCAAAATAACCATATGAACAACTAGGCTAAACATCCAACTTGGTACTGCTTGAAACAATATAAAACGGCTCGTATTACCTGCGGCTTCATCGGCCACTGGATCATCCTCTGCTGGACTTTGCGCCGTAGTAGCCGAGACCGTCTGCGCAACCGGAGGTGTACTAGGTATCTCTTGACCACCAAAATTATCTAAAGTGCCAACTACGTTTTGTTCGATTTTTCCGTTGTCGTCATTCATCTCAGACATCATATATTACTTTCAAGGTGTCTTGTATGTGCGATGTTAGCGTTACCTATATTTGCTCGTTCCATTAGATCTTTTATGCAAACAATCCTGAAGCGATAAAAGTACCAGAGAGCGTTGTTCTTATTTTATACGTTCACCGTCACTAGGATGCTAAAAACAACTACTATCACCTATTAAAACTATCGGATTTTTGGACAAAATCAAGCAATTCAATTTCGGATTACTACTTAAAAACGGTTACACCGCAGAAAAAGTACTCTTCTTTTCACTAAAAACGGAAGACACCTCCACGTCCCTTTTCTCCATTTCCCACGTAATCGCAAAAAACGGGGCCGCGGAGAAAACTTAAGTTGTCCTGAGATTCCGGTACTTTAGCCCCTGTTAAACAAGCTATAGCAAGTCTAAAATGTAAAATTGATTGAAACCAATTTGGTATTTTATGATTTTATAGTACTCGCTTAATTGAATAAACGAGCGCAAAAGGCTTGAAGGACGTAACCATGGCAAAGAAAAAAGCTGAAACTGTTTTCTTAGTATGTGAAGAAACAGGCGATTACAACTACGCGATTAAGCGAAAATCTGGAGGCGAGCGACTGTCGATTAAAAAATACAGTCCACGTCTGCGTCGCCACACAACACATGTGGAAAAGAAAAAATAATATATGCCAATTTAGGCATGTCGTGGTACTCCATTGTTGAAAAACCAAGCGATCAGCTTCCTTTGTTGTTTTCAACCGATGTCACCATAAAAATCTAGCGGACTCACAATCGTCCACAATACCTTATAATAACGGCTCACCAATTTAAATTGGCGAGCCGTTTGATTTTGCCAGCGATGAAGCAAGCCACCGGACGGCTTCTACCAACAAATTCAAAAACTAGATCAAGGAAGGCACGGGAGCAATGCGCAAACGATGGCAGTTTCAATCTTTCGATCCTGATGCAGTTGCTGCTCTAGAATCCTCCGCTCGCGTACCTAATATCGTAGCCCAATTACTTATTGGCCGCGGGTTATCCGACCCTGCGGCGGCTCAAGCCTTCCTGAATATGAAACTTACCGACTTGAGACCACCCGGCGAACTACCCGGTGCTCAGTCCGCTGCTGAGATGATCTACCAAGCGATCCAGAACAAGAAGCGTATCGATATATATGGCGATTACGATGCGGATGGCATGACCGCTACGGCCGTATTGCTGCGTTGCCTAAAACGACTAGGCGCCGATGTCGGATATTTTGCTCCCAATCGCATGGACGATGGTTACGGTTTAAACAGTGATGTATTAAAACGGTTGCACCAGCAGGGAACGCAAATGATCATCTCTGTAGATTGTGGAATTGCCAATGCCGAACAAGCTGATTTAGCCAACGAATTAGGCCTACAATTAGTAATCACTGATCACCATGAATTTGGCGATCGCTTACCCGCTGCCGCCGCGATCGCGCATCCCCGACTGCCGGGATCCAATTATCCGTTCGGAGGTCTTTGTGGCGCAGGTGTTGCCTTTAAAATTGCTTGGATCCTCTGCCAACTCGACAGCGGTACTGAGAAAGTCACCGCCGCGCATCGTGATTTTCTCATCATGATTTTGGGGATCGCCGCAATTGGTACTGTGACCGACGTCGTACCACTAGTTGATGAAAACCGCGCAATCGTAATGCACGGCTTGCACAGTTTAAAAAATCAAGCATGCCCAGGCATCGAAGCATTAAAAAAAATTACAAAGATCCACAACAAACCACGCCTCCATAGTGATGACATCGGTTTCAACTTAGGACCGCGGTTAAATGCCGCGGGACGATTAGGTCAAGCCGCGCTCGGAGTTGAATTGCTGGCGACTGATGATCCCAAACGTGCACTTGAACTTGCCACCTACTTGGATCAACTCAACGAAAACCGTAAAACGATCGAACGCAGCATTAATATTGCAGCAACGAAACAAATCAAAGAGAACTATGACGTCGACAACGATCCCGCGTTTGTCTTAGCTGGTCATGGCTGGCATGCCGGAGTAATCGGCGTTGTCAGTGGTCGCTTAGCGGAAAAATATGCTCGCCCGGTCATCCTCATTGCCCTCGATCAACTAGCGATCAAACCCGGAATTGGATCCGCCCGTAGTGGCGGCAGCGTGAATCTACACAAAACACTACAGCACTGTACAGAACATCTAGAAAAGCATGGGGGCCATGCAGCCGCAGCAGGACTTACTATCCAAGAGAAAAACGTCGACGCTTTTCGCAATGAATTCTGTGACCAAGTCGCGGAAATGCTAAAAACCGGATGTCAAATGGCCGAGTTGTTTATCGATGCAGAGGCGCCGTTTATTCAACTAACAACTCAGAACGTAGAGCAAATACAACAATTGGCGCCGTTTGGAAAGGACAATCCTCGCCCTATATTCGTTGCTAGTGAAGTCGAGATTGTACCCAAGTCGGCCAAGCGAATGGGTGGGGGTCAGCGGCATCTAACCGTCACGCTGACCCAATTCAATAAAAAAATACGTTGCGTCGCATTCGGACAAGGGGATTGGGCCGAAGAACTAGATCAAGTCAGCGGACCAATCGATGTTGCATTCAAACCCGTAATCAATGAATTCCGTGGCCAACGTAACGTCGAATTACACATCGAAGACTGGCGCCTCAGTCAGTAGACGAGTGACTCAATCACGGTTCGCCGATTCATTCATAATTTTCATGTACTGTTTGATGCTTCGCTCGTACGCCAACCAAGCTTCGTCTCTTTCCTCGGGGCGGATATATTGATGACGTAATTTCCAGAGTTGGCGAGTTGATTCTAAACACCATTGAGCACTACGACGCGAAGCACGAATAGGTTTTTCAGCGACAATTACGTTTACTGGGTTAGTATGCAATTGTGGAAACTGACGTAAAGCAACCCAACTACTCTGTGCAATCTCTACTTCAAATTTAAGCTGGTGTACTTTGCCGTCTGCGGGAACGCGCTGCTGGGAAATTTTTTGTCCGTTCACAACTAATTCAACAATCCGCTGGCCGCCTTTTACATATTCTAGGCTGCGGGGAGCATGCAATTGCACGGTATCTCCAGCGACTCGGTTAGAATCAGGATCCAGCGTTCCGTAAGCAACTCCGACTGGTGTCGCCAGAGCAAACGCGACATCCGCGGTAACTTGGACTAATCCCGTTTGGGCTAACTCTACATCTTGTCGTCCTGCGGAGTGACCATTGACTGCAAAAGACAACGCATGGGCGTATCCATCAGAAACATACGATTGCCCTTTTCCTAATCCCGCACACCACGCCGAATAATCAACCCGCTTAACATCTCCCAACTGCACATACACGCGACCCTGCCCTACTCGGCGACTCGACATACAAGGGAAATCCGTCTCTCCGCTCAACTTCAACGGAAAACCACAATTCAAAAGGTGGTACCAAGTATTCCATTCGGACACGCGGGGTGTATCCATAGCACTAATGAAATCACACACACCCTCCGGCACACTCACCAAAACCTCCATCGCTCCCCGACCACTCATCGCCGCAATAGCAAAATTAGGTAGTTGTTCAGCGGCGACGGCAAGCGAATTTTGAATTTCTTCACGATCTAATGATTGATTACGATTTTTATCCGTTTGCACGAACGTTGCTGGAAACAATCCGCCTTCGTATTCCACTGCGGAAATCTCATTATCTTGATTCGCATCATATTGGTTCATTGTCCACTGAGCTCCTCGAACTTCATCGACTCCCAAAGCAGAATGTGGATACCCCGTCACGCCTCCCTGTTCTTTACACCACCGCAATACAGGAACTGTCCACGAGGGCCAGTTGTCGGTCTTAGTCCCCTTGGAACCTGGGTAAGTTTGATCTTTAAGATTAAGCAGGCAAACATGACCCATCGCGGCAGACCCAAAACCACTAATTTCCAAATCATATTTCAGTAGTGTCTGTGGCTCACTTAACTCCAACGCAACCGGTGAAAAATACTGTCGCTGAAAATCAAAACAGGGGCCCCAAGTTAAAACGCAGCCAACATTTAACCCTTCGCCTTTGACTTGACGGAACATATCCGCCGGAGTCACTCCTTCTGTCGGCGACGTGTAATGCGAGCATCCAGCGCCATGGATGTGGTGATCACCGCTGAAATAGCCAAAGTCATTTGGATCGATCCAGCGGCGCAACTTCACATCGAGTCCATTCTGCTGACCCTTCTTCACCGGTTCCACTCGGAGTCGCTGAC
The DNA here is from genome assembly GCA_018660825.1 of Planctomycetaceae bacterium. GTDB lineage: Bacteria > Planctomycetota > Planctomycetia > Pirellulales > Pirellulaceae > UBA721. The sequence goes on from JABJJO010000068.1 coordinate 18,479, forward strand.
GCTGAACTTGATATTCGGGCCCTCGGCTACTACTAATCTCATACTCTCCGGCCGGCAACAACACAGTTTCCCCATCCGCGCGATAAATCTGAGGTTGAAAGAACAAGTCAGGCGCCAATCGTTTTATTTGGGAAGGATATACTCGGCCCTGTGTATCGGTAATAATAAGACGAGCCAATGAGGGATCTTCATTCTCATCTCGGATTTGCAACTTCACAGCAACTGCGGGTTGCACACGAAACAACACGGGCAACTCACCACGAAAACCTAAGTCCTGAGTACCAGAGCCCACATCAAACTGTAAAGTCGCTTCACGATTCCCAGATTCCGTACTAGAAATCAAAGCAATAACATACTCGACCGTTAAACCGCTTAACCGCGGTGTCATCGGAGGGTTACGGAATATTTCGATATCAAGAAAACGTTTTGTCGATTCAGAAGACACCGTATCTTCATCACGATTCAACTCGGTCTGAGCTTGCCGCTTCAAGGTTCCTAAGGATGCGCCACCATAGACCGCTCCTCCTTGGGGACTTTTGATATGCAGTATTGTTTCAACCGCACCTTGATTATGTACCTTTATCAGTACTGGCACGAAGCCATGTTGTTGCAGTTCTGCGGGAGCCCTACCGCGCTTTACTTTAACTCGTACCTCAGGGTTTATATTGACCACCGCTAACACTATCGAGTCCATCAATTGTTGCAGTAAACGTCCGTCACGAGCGGAGGCGGCTGCTTTAAGTCGGTGCTGCATACTTTTTTCAAGTGGATGACCCAAGGTCTGTAAAGTTTCCAGCACACGCAATATGTTCGCGGCCAAAGGCTGTCCTTCAACCGTAATGATTTCCACCTCGTCGCTCAACTGCGCCGCAACAGAGGATACGGCGAAGAAACTCAATAACAGCATCGTTGCAAGACAAATACTAGCTAATCGAAAACGGTTCTTTAACATCATAAGTCAATTCTCTTTTGTGTTTATCGATGGCGTCCGGACTGTTTCATTCTAACGAAAGTCGAAGGATCGCTGCTTAAAAAGAAAACGGCTTTGACCGAATTGTCGATCAAAGCCGTTTGAATTCTAAAACTCTGTGACGTTAAATTTATTCGATTGTACCTCTGCCGTCGGAGTTTAGGGTGATTGTGAATGTCGTCGGAGACTCGATTGCTCCCACAACACATTTGTTATTCCAGCTGCTATCAGTGGAGTAAGACAAATTGTATTTTTCGTTAATCAACGACTTAGTGTCTGTCATCAGGTCGTCGCCCATCATGGACATCATTTCACTAGCAGGATCGGCGTCATCTGCCGGTGGATTACCATCGCCTTCCGCAATTTCCATTTCTTCAAGCTTCACAACACGCAGTGTATAGGGTCCTTCGACAGCTCCATCTACAATATCGCCATCTGGGAAAGTAGTCACCAGACTGAAATTGCCTTGATCATCCGTCTTGCCGTCTGCTGGCCTAGCTATGCCATCGCCACCATCAGGCATGATTGCAACTGTTGCACCTGCAAGGGGCTCACCATCATAGGTGACCGTACCCGTAACTACAGTTAAAGGAGGATGGGATGCTCCACAACCAACAACCGTTACCATCAGGGCAACGCAAAACAGGCCAATTATCTTCTTATACATCGTCGTCTCTCTTTTCTGAAAAGGATCTATAATGAGTAGAATTCAAATTGTTCTCTACATAGTAGATAGGTTACCCGAGGAAATAATTCCCTAAAAATAATAGTAGGCAATCTATAGTTGAATATAACACTTAAAATCAACCAATAACAGCGATCTATTACCAAATCTTATCAGGAACTTGTGATGGATTTTATTTTTTTCACTAAAACCAATACAAGCGATTTACCTTTACATCGTGTTTATTCGCTTACGATTCTTAGTACTCCGGCCGCATCACCTGTCATCCAAGCCTCTTTGTGTGGATGTTTGGCAATCACTTCAATTCCAACTTTACTCACTTGTTTCTCAAATTGCACCTTTGCTGTTTTATAATCGACCGTGATAATCCGTCCATCGCTGGTGCCAACAGTCACTTCAAAACTGTCCGTCCGATTGATGGCTTGAGTCATACACAATGGTATTGCGGATTTCATTTGATAAAATCTGACCATTCTGCCTATACTGGGCTGCCAAAATCGAATGGTCCTATCGTCACTAATCGTACAACAAACCAATAGAGATTTTGTTGTCTGCTGATTAGCTCCTAAGGATGATAGCCACATTGAAATGCCATTAATTCTCGCCCGATGATTATCAAGCATTCTCGTTTGTCGCTGACTAGCAACATTCCATATTCGCATAGAAGAATCGCCTGAAACGGAAACAGCCGCATCATTCATAAACCGCACTCCCATCACCGGCCTAGAATGTTCTTTGAATATCCCCTGCACCATCCCATTTTGCAAATCAACGACATGGCAATGTTGGTCATGTGAAACCGTCACTAACAACTCGGCTTGCACGTCCAAGTCATATACCACATCAGCGTGGTGCTCGACAAACCAAATCGAACGCTTTTTAACTAAATCAATTAGTTCAACGGATCCTGATTCACCAGGCAAACCGCCTGCAATCAAGAGTTGGCGGCCTTGCGCAATATACTTTAAACACAAAACCCGCGGCACTTTCGTATCCATGCGTACTACCATTGCGGGGTTGATTAGGTGGCTGCGAAACAGTTGCTCATTACGAGCAAATATAATTTCATCATCCACCGGCGATATAACCAGAGCGGTCACTGGTGCAGACCCGTCGGCAGCAACCGCGATCGCTGTGGTAACCAAAGCAACCAGCACAACCTCGTATCTCATCAACTTATTATTCGAAAACATAGTGCCCGTGTCTCCTTAGGTCAATTCTGAGATAACACGACTACCTGCTGGAGTTAAACGTACGGGACGGCCATCGCTAGTTGGTAGTTGCGTCGCTGGATTAATACCCAGCAAATGATATATACTTGCAGCCAGGTCTGCAGGAGTAATCGGATTATCTTTGGGGCTTTCACCTGTGCGATCACTCGCTCCAATAATTTGGCCACCAGCAACTCCGCCACCAGCGAAGAGTGCACTAAACACTCGCGGCCAATGATCACGGCCGCCCCTTGTATTCAGCTTAGGCGTCCGGCCAAACTCGCCCATCACAACAACCAATGTATCGTCTAACATACCTTGCTGCTTCAAATCTTGAATCAGCGCCGATAATGCTAAATCCAACGACGGAATCAACCCAACTGGTGTTTTGGCACCCACATACCCATCTTTGAGTCGCGTCACGAGATCATTATGCGTATCCCATCCTTTATAGTTTACCGTTACAAATGGCACTCCTCGTTGCACCAGTCGTCGTGCTAATAAACAACTTTGCCCAATGGTCCGTCGGCCATATCGTTGCCGTAATTGTTCAGATTCCTGATCTAATTGGAAGGCAATTTGCGCCTCGCGAGATCCGATCAGCTTAAAAGCCTCCTGAAATCCATCTGAATCGGTAGCATCAGCTACACCATAAAACTGATTCAGTTTTTCGAGGTACTTTTTTCGTCTTGCCACGTTGACACCGGTCAACCCATTTGGAATCTGCAAATGTTTAACTTTAAATCCCGGTTTTGCGGGATCACTTTCCACCGAAAATGGCCTCACAGAATCTGGCAAAAACCCGCTTCCTGAGAAACTCGCTCCACCAACACGGAAATGAGGAACTGCTATATGCGGGGGTAAAACATGTCCACCTGCTCGCTGCAATTCACGATGAGCTAGCACACTGCCAAAACAAGGATACTCCAGCACTGGCGTTGGTTTGTACCCTGTCAGCATATAATGTGTGCCAAAGTTATGTTCCCCCAAGGGCGACGTAATCGAACGAACCACGGCAATATCATCGGCCATGGTCGCCGTCTTTTCCAAGCATTCGCCAAACCTGACGGCAGGCAGTGAGGTCGCAACGGTACCCAAGGGTCCTCGCACCTCCGCGGGAGCATCCGGTTTAGGGTCAAACATTTCAAGATGGCTCGGTCCGCCATCGAGCCAAATCAAAATACATGATTTTCCGTTTGATACTTTAACGGAATCGTCACCACTTACACGAGAGGTCAAGTCGAAACCTCCGACCCCTAAAGGATGGAGCCCACCTCCAATTGCTGCGAGGGTACCAATCTGAATAACATCACGACGGGATAGCTGCCTGGAATGTACTCGTTTATCCATCTTAGTGCTGACTCCCAAATTCACGACTTGCCATTAAACTCCAAAGCAGGTCGCGGATGATGTCAATTTGTTTTCCCGTCGACGCTTCTTCCGTTAACTGATTTCTCCAAAACACCAATTCCGTTTGTTTGGGTAACCGACTATACACGCGGACGTACAATTCTTGAATCAATTTTTCAACCGATATTTTTTTATTCTGCGACTGCTGTTGTAACTGCCTAAGAAAACTATCTTGCCCGTTCAGCTTATCGTTAATCAAAGCTCCATTGATCCATTGCAACCGTTGGGCAATCGTAATTTCTGCGTTCACCACACTGCCACACTGCTCAAGCGTACACCGCCCCACTGCATCGAGTGCGGTAGAAGGAATATCTTGGTAAGGAATTTGGATCGCACGAGTCGTTGCGTTGAATCCTGTAAACTCGGTGGCAACACCCGTCACATCGGAGATCGCATCCAACAATACTTCGGGGGGCAAAGGGCGGGCGAGATAGCCTCGATAGAACACTTGTTGACTCAGAGACGCATTGCGAGCAACTCGTCGCTGATAAGCATCGCTTGTCATGATTTGTCGAATAGTATGTTGAATATCAAAATCATGGTCCACAAAATCATCGGCGAGCCATTGTAATAATGCGGTGTGTGAGGCTGGATTCGTTTCACTCATATTAGAAACAGGGTTCACCAACCCGCGGCCCATCAGATAGCTCCAAATGCGATTAACCGCGGACTTAGCAAAATACGAGTTATTGGGAGAGGTGAGCCAATTTACAAACGGAACTCGCAAATCCACGTTTTCCTGATCGCTTGAGACATTTATATATCGATCACCTGGAATTTTAGGAATCGCGGCGGCACCTGTTGCAGGATGGGTGACCTCGCCACGCGATACAATTTGCACCCGAGCACCTTGTCGGACCTTAGCAAACACAGCCGCGAGTCCATGGTAATCATCCTGTGTCCAGCGATCTAAAGGATGGTTATGGCAATTAGCACATCGCAAGCGAACCCCCATAAACAACTCACTCGTCAATTCAGCTTGCTCCCGAGCTCCACGAACTGTGCGATAATACTCTGTCGCTGGTTGTTCCTCAATCGTCCCTTGTGACAACACCAATGTCCGCACCATCAAGTTGTATGGCTGCTGCTGTAGTTGTTGTCGAATCCACTGATAATATGCACGAGCAGCAGTGTCCGATTTTGCCTGGGGTCGGATTTGTAGCATTCGTGCTAAATAGAAACTCCAGTAATCGATAAATTCACGTGAACCAAGTAGGTCCGTGAAGAGGTTGGTATACTTGTTTGGATCAGTATCTGCGATATAGTCACGAGTTGCATCGACTGTTGGTAGTTGACCCGTTAAATCTAAGTAAACACGGCGGACTAACGTGGCTGAACTCGCACGCGGCTGTGGTTCCAAGTTTAATTGCATTAACTTGCCGACAATCTCTTGGTCAATACGGTGCAACGTGGACAAATCATAATCCACTGCTAACTCATCAGGATTCCGGTTAAATGGCACTAGTACCATTAATGGTTTGACTTGATTCATAAATCGAGCAATCAACACATGCTGACCACTACGCAAAGCAGTCAATTCACCCGTAGTCGTGTCTAAATGCAATGCATCTTTGTCTTGAATCGACCAAGTCACACGATCCGTCACGTCTAGTTGTGTCCCATCGGAAAAAGTAGCCAAGGCCCTGACTAAGCCTCCCTGCCCTTTAGCGATTATTGAATTGCCACTACTTAATCCAATATGAAATTGGACTAACTTTCGTTGGGCTGTTTCGCGCGCACCTTCTGCTATCCAGCGTTCTAACAGTGCCGCCGCAGCGCTGTCCTCATCCAATACGATGCCACCACCATGGTCAACATAGCCCGTCGGCTTTTTAAGAACCAAACTCTCCCCAGGGTGCTTCAAATTCACCCGCCGTCCCTTAAACTCGTTCGTAATGGCCGCAAAATCACGAGCAGGGCTGCTGCCAAGTAGTGAAAGATGAAATCCTCCACGGCCAACTGCACTACCATGGCAATCACCAGCGTTACATCCTGCCCGAGTCAACATCGGCATCACTTCGCTCTGAAAATCAACGGGAACATCTGCCCTGAGCACTCGTGGAGTCGAAAGAAGAATCCACAGCGACAATCCCAGATAAGAACAGAGTTGAAAACGAAACATTTCTTATTTCCTTGGCTTTCCGTATAGCCCCGCCCATTTGAATAAATAAAACTGAGCACGCTTGGTACCATAGTTCTCCAGTTGGCCGGAATCAATAATTCGTTGAGCGATTCTACCAATTTGAGTTGCAACATTTGGTTTTTTGGTGAATTCAGCCTCAATTTTTTTAGCCGCAATGTTGACTTCTGCTTCTGTCGCCTCCTTATTTAAAACCGGTCCAAGCAGTGCGCGAGCGTCAATCTCGCCACTAGCTGCCATGCGTGGTTGGGCGTTTAGCTCAGCTAACGTTGGTACTTTGACTTTTAACGCCTTGGCGATGTGAGTGATTATTTTCAATGCGTCAGCTTGCACCGATGGTTCAATCAACGCCGTGTTGGATATTACTTTCTGCTCATCACCAAAGACTATCGTCAATGTTACTTTTCGGTTCAATCCATACGCCCCAGGACCTTCGATCCCCTGAGGTGCAATCGTGACATGTGTTTTCGACGGTAGTGCACGTCGTGCGGCAGTCAAGCGTTGTTGCGTTGCTGTAACATCATCCGTCAAAAAGATCATATTGGTGTAGAGGGATTCTGAATGCTGCTCGGCGAATTTGGTTAATACGCGAGTTAGACCAATCGCTGGTCGCGTGAGCTTGTGATTGAATATAAGTAACGTCGGTTTGTCACCTGCTTCCTTGAGAGGTTGCATCGTCATCCCAGCAGTATCGCCAAAAGCATATTGCACATCAAACGCTTCCATCGATTCACCAGGTTGAGGTCCTGAAAAAACCTGCTGTACTTCATCTTGAGCAAGCAACATGCTGCTCTGTGAAAACAACATTATCATAAAAAAACTCCTCAATATCCAACGCATTCGAATGACTCCTTAAATATCAAAAAATAACAACCAAGATATGGTAATTACAGTGTACCATGATGTATGAATAGATTACCTATAATCTCTAGAGGTTGTAATGAGTGCCCCTGCTATGGGGATCTTAAACACCTAAATTGCTGGAAGGTTTTGTTTAATTATTCTGCCTTCTCAAAAGCTAACCAGCTAATTCCAACCTCATAATTTTTGAATTAGTAATAATTTGTATAACTTGAAGGCGTAAGTAATATATCAAATTTTCGCTACTTTATAGATACTGCGGAGTTTATAGTACAAGTAACTAACCGCTTCTCAACACACATTTCACGAACGTTCTATGACACGTCTGCTTTTTGGCTTACTAATTATCGGCAGTTTCTTCGTTGCTGTACAAACATCCCCAGTCTCAGCACAGCCGACCAACAATGTACTGCGATTCCGAGGTACCGACGGTAGCGGGAGTAGTACCAATGTCGATATTCCAACTAAGTGGTCAGCCCAATCCAACTTGAAATGGAAAGCTGAAATGCCGGGTGCCGGATCCTCGACGCCAATAGTTGTCGGTGACCGCGTCTACGTTACCTGCTACTCCGGTTATGGTACGGATCTCAACTCCACGGGAACCCAAAAATCACTAGCACGCCATCTGATTGCCTTAGACCTTAATACTGGCAAAGAAATTTGGACAGCTAGCGTGGCAAACACTTCCACGGAAGATCAGTTTCAAGGATTCCTCACAGAACATGGCTACGCTACAAGCACTCCGACTTCAGACGGTGAAAATATCTACGCGTTTTTTGGTAAGTCCGGCGTATTTGCTTTTGACAAGCAAGGTAAACAACTATGGAAGACCAGTGTGGGCACAGAATCGGGTTCACGACACTGGGGTTCGTCCGCAAGTTTAATTAGGTATAAGAACTTAATCATCGTCAACGCAGCTGATGAAAGTCAGACAATTTATGGCTTGAATCGGCAAACAGGTGCGGTTGTCTGGAAGGCGGAAGCCGCTGGGCTCGAAAACACTTTTTGCACTCCACTGCTTATTCCTATAGGTGACCGCACAGAATTAGTTATTGCAGTACCGTGGGAAATCTGGGGACTTGATCCCGAAACCGGTAAATTGCTGTGGTATGTCGAAACTGACCTCGACAGTAATGTTTGTCCTAGCGTTGTCGCAAAAGATGGTATCGTTTATGCCATGGGCGGTCGACAAGGCGGTAGTATCGCAGTACGTGCTGGCGGCAAAGGAGATGTTGCCAAATCACATGTGCTCTGGAAAGGAACGGCAACTTCCTACGTTCCTTCTCCCGTTATTCACAAAGACCGTTTATACTGGGTCAACGATCGAGGGATTGCTTTATGTGTCAACGCTAAGACCGGTGATTTAGTTTATCAAGAGCGTGTTGGAGCAAGTGGCACAGGTCGATTGTTTTATGCATCCGTCTCACTCATTAACGAAAAATTGTACGCTGTCAGTCGCCATGGTGGTACAGTTATATATGAGACTGGCGACAAATTTACGCAAACCACAATTAACAAACACTTGGATGATACAGCATTTAATGCGAGTCCGGTCATCACTGGAAATCATTTATTGCTAAGATCCAATAGTCACATTTACTGTATTTCACAATAAATAACAGGGGCCATATTACTTACGAATTTGGAGAAGAGAGAAAATGAAAATTAAAGCCATATTAAACATTTTGACAATCGCTGCGCTCCTCGCAGCAACAGCGCAGACTGTTTCTGCTCAACAACCCGAACGTCCACAGGGACAGCAAGCACAAAGACCACAAGGCGGTCCGGCTGACTTCATTGAACGAATCAAAGGATTTGATCAAAACAACGATGGTAAAATCACCAAGGATGAAATGCCTGAACGTATGCAAGCAATGATTGAGCGTCTTGATACTAATAAAGACGGAGCGATCGATAATAAAGAACTTGCTGCGTTGAAAGATCGTCTTGCCCAAGGTGGTCAAGGTCAGCAAGGTCAACGACCTCAAGGACAACGACCAGAAGGACAACAAGGTCAACGACCTCAAGGACAACGACCAGAGGGACAACAAGGTCAACGACCTCAAGGACAACGACCAGAGGGACAACAAGGTCAAAGGCCACAGTTCAATCCAGCGGACATGATTAAACGCATCAAAGAATCCGACAAGAACAAAGATGGCAAAATTACCAAAGACGAATTGCCAGAACAAATGCAACGAATGTTCCCCCGCATCGATACGAACCAAGATGGTGCAATCGACCGTGAAGAACTAGCCGTTATGGAAAAACGGATGGCTCAACGCGGTCAAGGTGGTCAGCGTCCTGAAGGCCAACCGGGTCAGCGTCCTGAAGGCCAACCGGGTCAAGGGCGAGGTTTGCCACCACTACCGGTTTTGCAAGCGCTTGACGCAAACCATGATGGCGAAATTTCCGGTGACGAAATAGCCAATGCTGTTAAAGCACTTAAGTCGCTTGATAAAGATGGCAATGGCAAGCTGACCATGGAAGAACTCATGCCAGCTCGTGGGCAACGCCCCGGCGGTCAACCAGGCCAAGGCGGACGCCCTGACGGTTTTCGACCTGACGGTAATGGTCGCCCACCCGCTGCTGGTCAAGGAGCCGATCGGCCCCAACGGCCCACTCGACCTGAATGATCTGCATGATCAACAATTATGTGCAGAACAAACACTAAGAAACTCCACTGTGTTAAGCAGTGGAGTTTTCTTTTGGTATACTGAATCTATCACTTCTTTAATCTGTTCACTGTTATACTACTGGGTTGTTGTACATTGCGAAATTGCTACATACTAGTACTACTGCTAAGCCATTTAGGATGTGTATTTGGAGTCTTCTGTGAACAATCGCTGCATGCCAATTGCGAAGCTCAAGCGCAACTCAAACAGTTATTAGACCAATATGCGGCCAACCGACAGAGTCGTAGATTCGTAGAGCAATTTCTTGACCTAGCGGCCGATCAATCCAATACAACAGCGTCACTCGATGCACTTAACTGGGTCATAAAACGATTCGAATCGGGTAGCTATGCTGATCGCGCATTGGTTTTGTTAGCAAAACATCATGCCGCAGCGGTCAAGCTGGATGAAATCTTTATCTACATTGGTAACAATCCCTCGTTACAAGTTGGCATGTTTTACCGTCAAGTGATCGCTGACAACAAAAACCCAACGGTTCTAGGTAAAGCTCATTTTCGCTTGGGCATCTATCTGATGCGACAGCTTGAAATTTCTCGAGAAGTCCAAGCTAAACCCGATGCTCGTGAAAAGTATGATCTATTTTATGGCAAGGAATTAACCAAACACCTGCTGGCAATGAACCACGAACAGAATCGCAAGGAAGCATTGCAACAATTCGTCATGATAAAACAGAAATATGCGTCTGTTAAAACCTATCAAGGACAACTAGGTCCTCTGGCTAATATCGAAGAATTCAAGCTTGCCCATTTGAGTGTTGGCGGAGTTGCTCCGGAAATCACCGGGCAGGACGTATTTGGCAAACCATTGAAGTTGTCAGATTTCCGCGGCAAAATTGTACTGCTGGATTTTTGGGGAGATTGGTGTGTTGCCTGTCGAACGCTTTATTCCTTCAACCGCTCGTTACACCAAAAAATGGCAGGCCGTCGATTCGCCGTAGTTGGAGTAAATAGTGATAGTAACCGAGACCTAACTCGCCGTATTATGAAAATTCAACAAATCCAATGGAGTAATTTTTGGAACGGTGGAAGCCGCTTTGGAGAGATATCAACTCAGTGGGGTGTAAAAACATGGCCCGTTTTATATGTCATCGATGGCGACGGTATCATCCAACTCAAAAGCATCGGTGGGCATAACCGCGGGGAAATCCTACAACTCATTGAAAAACTTACGGCTGAACTTGAACAATCACAATCTACCAACAATAAACGTTAATTAAACAAGATCCACACATGAAAAACTATTTTTTTGCGATCGTCAGCACAACGATTGTCTGCGGCTTTGCTACGGGATTTAACCCAACAACGAGTAACTGTAATGCGACTGAGCCTGCTTGGGAATCGTTGTTTAACGGGAAAAACCTCAAGGGCTGGAAAAACCCCTTTGATTGGGGCCAAATCGATGTAAACCAGAACAAAGAGATTGTCTTACGTGGCGAACGTAAATATTTTTTGGTTGCTGATCGCAGATTCAAAGATTTTGAATTAGAAGTCGAACTCAATGTACCTGCGGGTGGAAACAGTGGTATTCAATTTCGATCGCATTATCATCATAATCGACTGTGGGGATATCAGGCTGAGGTGGATACTTCTGATCGCCAATGGGCCGGCGGACTTTATGATGAGGGCCGGCGGGCTTGGTTAGTACCACTCAAAGATAATCCAACTGCTCAGGCTGCCTTCAATAATAGTGCTTGGAACCACTATCGTATTCGCGCGGTCGGAGATCATATTCAAATTTGGGTAAACGGCATTGTGACGGTTGACACCCATGACGCAGTCACCTCCGAAGGTTATATCGCTCTACAGCATCACGGCGAAAAGGGTTTAACCTACCGGTTCCGAAATGTTCGCGTCCGAGAAATCGAGGCACCACCTACATTGAATCTAATCACGTTTGGTTCGTGCTGTCGACAAGAGCGCGAGCAACCCATATGGGAGACGATCGCCGCTCAGCAATCGCAACTTTTCTTAATGATCGGCGATAATATCTATGGTGATTCTGAAGACATCGATATTTTACGAACTAAGTATGAAACACTTGGCAACAACTCAGGCTTTAAAAAAATGCGGGCCACAACACCATTTTTAGCAACATGGGATGACCACGATTATGGAGTCAACGACGGGGGTGTCGAATTCCCTATCAAGAAAGCATCTCAACAATTGTTCAATGACTTCTTCAATGTCCCCCAAGGTGCCGGTAGTCGACGGCATCTAGGGGTTTATGATTCACATGTCTTCGGACCCGTTGGGAAACGAGTGCAAATTATTCTGTTAGATACTCGATATCATCGTACGCCGCTGCTTAAGTGGCCCGAGGACAAACGAAAAACTCCGGGACCCTACGCACCTAACTCAGACCCAACTGCTACTATCCTCGGAGCGGAACAATGGAAATGGCTCGAGCAACAAATGCAAGTGCCTGCGGAAATTAGAATTATTGCTTCAAGCATCCAATTTTTGCCCGCTGAGCATGGTTGGGAAATGTGGGAAAACTATCCACGTGATCGCCAAAGGTTGCTCGATCTCATTAGTTCTAGCGGTGGACGATCGATCGTCATCAGTGGTGACCGTCATATTGCAGAGATTTCTAAAATCACAATCGGCGACCGACAATTTGACATCTATGACATCACATCTTCCAGCCTCAATGTACCTAGTGGTGGTGGAAACGCCGGGGAACCCAATCGTTATCGTACGGTCGATGATAATTATCCCCTCGTGAACTTCGGATCGATCGAAATCAACTGGGAGAAAAAAGATCCTGAAATCAAGTTGAAAATTCACGACCTGCAAGGTCAAGCCGTATTCCTAAATCAATTTCGTCTGTCCAACATCACCGCCAAATGAGAAGGAGGGTGGTCAATAATATTAATTGTGCAGGGGCTAAGCAACAACGGAATCATCACATTAGCATTATCAGAGCGTACCGGAATTTCATATTCGTGTGATTTGAGATCATTCCTAGTCGAGCTCTCAACTGACAATTTCACGAACAACTTGGCCATGTACATCAGTGAGACGAAAACGGCGACCTTGATATCGATATGTAAGTTGTTCATGGTCGATGCCCATTTGGTGTAACAATGTCGCATGAAAATCATGAACGTGCATTGGGTTTTCATGAATGTTGTAGCCTAATGGTCCCGTTTCCCCGTAGGTAACTCCACCCTTATACCCACCGCCAGCCATCCACAGTGAAAAACACCGCGGGTGATGATCTCGACCGAAATTAGTACCGGTCAATTTTCCCTGACAATAATTAGTACGACCAAATTCTCCACCCCAAATAACAATCGTATCTTCCAGCAAGCCACGCTGCTTTAAATCCACCACGAGCGCTGCCGAAGCTTGGTCCGTCTCTTTCGCTTGACCTCGCAGTCCACCCACTAAACCTCCATGTTGGTCCCAACCTGGATGATAGAGTTGAATAAATCGCACGCCCCGCTCCGCTAACCTTCGCGCTAGCAAGCAATTTGCGGCAAACGAACCTGGCTGGCGGGCAGCATCACCGTACAACTTAAAGATGTGTTCGGGTTCGTCAGCAACATTGGTAACATCCGGAATCGAAGCCTGCATGCGAAATGCAAGTTCATATTGTGCGATGCGATCTTCCAAATTGGGATCCGCGGTCGCGGCAAGTTTCAGTTCATGTAATTCCCGCAGCCGATCCAACATCAATCGCCTACCGGTGGAATCTAATCCTTGAGGATTACTCAAATACAACACGGGATCTTTGCCGCTACGAAAACGCGTCCCTTGATATTTAGACGGCAAAAATCCGCTACCCCAAAGACGTGTGATAAGAGGTTGTCCACCTTTGTTCTTCGTCACTAAGACGACAAAGGAAGGTAGATTTTCATTTTCCGTGCCCAGTCCGTAATCTAACCAAGCCCCCATGCTAGGTCGCCCAGGAAACTGAGAGCCGGTCTGCATGTGCGTCACTGCAGGGCCATGGTTAATCGCTTCGGTGTGCATCGATCGTACGATGCACAACTCATCTGCGATTTTCGCTGTCCGTGGCAATACTTCGCTTATCCATTGTCCGCTTTCACCATGTTGAGCGAATTTAAACGGTGATTTTACCAGTGGCAAAGAAGCTTGATTGCCGCTCATTGATGTTAACCGTTGTCCCTTGCGAATAGCGCTCGGCAGTTGCTCCCCATGAAACTTTTCCAGTTCCGGTTTGTAATCAAAAAGGTCAAGCTGTGAGGGACCACCGCTCTGAAACAAATAAATAATCCGTTTTGCCCGCGGCACTCTTGCCAATTTGTAATGCCCATTTTCCTTCACCGCAGCAACATTGGGAGGCGCCAACAATTGGCTCAATGCAATCGAACCTAGCCCCATTCCAAATTGCTGTAAGATTTCCCGACGGCCCATACTGCCTCGATGATCGTATCCGATACACTTTGGCGTCCGGATTTGAGGCGGTGAGTTGAATTTTGAATTGGAGTCGGACATCGTTTGTTTATGCCTTTCACACAACATGCTGGTTTTACATCTGCTAACGTCGCATCGTACATTCGTCGAAATTGATTAACAGGTTAACGACCATTCCCATCGCTGCGATTTGCGCTGCGGGTAACGTTTCGTCGACCGCAGCATCTCCGGTTTTTAAAAACTGGGTGACTTGCTCGGGTCGTTTTGTGAAATAGTCAAATTGCTGCTGATACGCTTTACATAAAACAGCCAATTCTCGTTCACTCGGAAAACGACTGGTAAATCTGCGGAATAATTCGCTGATCGATGCAGCATGATCTTCACTATGTTTCTTGACCATCGCTTGTCCTACAACTCGGGCTGCTTCAATCAACTGCGGGTCATTAAGTAACACAATTGCATGTAACGGAGAAGCAGTGCGTTCACGTTTGACACTGCACACTTCCCTCTTTGAAGCATCGAGAGTCATCATAACTGGTGCTGGGGCAGTACGTTTCCAATAGGTATACAGACTACGACGGTACAACGAATCGCCTTTGCCTCGACTAACTGCCTTAAATGACTCGGCTACTTCATACGGTTTTACTGAAGGCCCGCCCGTTTTATCAACCAACAACCCACTGACTGACAACACATTATCTCGTAGCATCTCAGCCGAAAACTGAAACCGATTCGCATGCGTTAGAAGTCTGTTTTCTGGATCAAGGGCTGCTATCTCCGATGAAGCTATCGAGCTTTGACGGTAAGTCGCAGACAATACAATTTGACGAATGAGTGATTTCGTATCCCAATTGGATTTCATAAACGTAGCGGCGAGCCAATTCAATAACTGCGGATGCGTCGGCGTTTCCCCTTGACTGCCAAAATCTTCTGGGGTGCGAACAAGTCCCTGACCGAGCAACATCTGCCAAATACGATTCACGGCCACGCGGGAGGTCAAAGGGTGACTGGGATTCGTTAACCAACGCGCCAACGCCAACCGGTTCGTAGTTAAACTGGCTTGATTTTCGGTAGGTATTGAATTGGGAAACACCATTGGTGTATTTGGCACGACAGCACCCAACGGATCATCATAAACTCCACGATTAAGCACAAACGTTGGACGACGCTGTTGCATTTCCTGCATCACCATAATTTCTTGAAAGCTGTTGTTCAACTTATTGTAAGCTTCACGAGCTTGTTTCACGGCTGCTTGCTGCGCCGACCATGGTTCATGGTACAACGATAAAAACATGTCGAACAATTCAGCGCGAGTGGTTTTATCTAGATCGCCGCTGGGAATTTCCAACGCGTTGGACTGCAATTCATTTGAAAATAACATTCTGATTTCTAACGGAGTTACTGCCCGCTGGAATACGCGAAACTCGTCCACGGTACCGCCACTGAACCCCAAATCACGAAACCGCTCTCCAATAGCGATATTTGCGCCACCGCTACCAGTAATGTTTTTAACTAAATGGTCGCGTACAACGTAAGTCTCTGCTAACTCGCCGTCCACAAACAACCGCAATCCCGCAGCGCGACTTGAACCGTCATAAACCATCGTTACATGCACCCATTGATCAATCGGTAACTCTTCCGTAGTTCGCACGCGAATTGCATTACCTGGCCAAAAATGAATCAACGATGCACTCAATTCACCTTCCTCAATCAACAGTTGATATCCACGACTTGCGGAATCCGTATAGGCGCGCGAACGATGAAACACCACAGCACGCTCTTTGCGATCCGGAGTTTTCATCCAAAGGGAGACAGAAAAGGGTGTGCTACGAGTAAAATTGCCGACGGTAAGATTGACTGCATCGTCGCCGGTCAATTGAATTGCTTGACCCACTTTACCCAACACGGACTTGTTCGATCCTAATTTTGCATCCTCAAATTGCAAATGCTCCACTTCACCTAACGCTGTGCTCAATTCCTGGGCATCTTCGAATTTGGGGCGGTTCTGCAACCACGACTCAAATGCCGCAGTGGCAGATTCGCGGATAGCGGCCGACTTTTCGTGCTCTGCTTGGATTTTTGCGGCTAAGGCAACAAGCTGTGTCTTTTGATCGGCGGAGGTAATCGCTAAAGTCGGCGTAGGTACGGAGGAAGTAAAATACGAATAGAGGCCGGCTTCATCGATGTTGTTAAAATAAGCATACAGTTGATAGTACTCTACCTGTGAGAATGGATCATATTTGTGGTCATGGCAACGACAACATTCAAATGTTAATCCCAAAAATGCGGTGGCAAAGGTATGGGTGCGATCCGCAACGTATTCCACTCGGAACTCCTCCGGTGTGCTACCGCCTTCTACTTTTTGCGAATGCAGTCGGTTAAAGGTGGTGGCTAGACGCTGATCATCCGTTGCCTCAGGCAACAAATCACCGGCAATTTGCTGCGTTACAAATTGGTCATAAGGCAAATTACTGTTGTACGCATTGATGACCCAATCTCGCCATCGCCAGACTTGCCGATCACGATCAACTTGGTATCCGTAAGTATCACTGTAACGGGCAACATCCATCCAAACAGATGCCATCCGTTCACCATAATGATCACTTTTTAAGAGTTCATCTACAATTGCCGCATACGTTGTCTCAGCGGGCGACGCCAGATAGCGATCTAACATCTCAATCGACGGTGGTAATCCAGTTAAGTCAAATGCGACTCGACGAATAAGCGTTTCAGAAGCCGCCTGTTTCGCCGGAAATTGCTTAGCTTGTCGCAGACGCTGTAAAACGAAACGGTCAATATCGTTGCGAATCCAAGTCGACTTACCTCCTCGCGGAAGGGCCGGTTTTACGACTTTTTCAAAGGACCAATGATTATTCCATCGGGCACCTTGGGAAATCCATTGTTTAATGAGTTCAATTTCAGAGGGGTTCAAACTGAGCTTTGAATCCGGCGGAGGCATCTTTAGATCCGCATCTGTTTCCGCTACTCGCAAAAATAACTCACTACGATGAGGCTTGCCGGCAACAATTATTTTGTCGCCACTGGAACTTAAAGCAGCAAATGCTTCGTCGCGCAAATCTAACCGCAATTCGGCCTCGCGAGATTGTGCATCTGGACCGTGACAGGTGTAACAACGATCCGATAGAATCGGTTTTATATCTCGTGAGAAATCGACTTGATTCGGTTTCTCAGCCATCGCGGTGCAAGAAACGGCAAAGCTTAAAAACAACAAAAGGGTTTGCAAGATTCTCATGGCAAGTGAATGTCAACTATTAATCGGTGGGGGAAGACATGTCGGACGTTGCTTCCTGGGAGAAAATAACATTGTACCACGCCGAAGCCGAATCGTTGGCCGATACATCACAACTATCTTGTAATCACAATAAAAAAAGCCCGCTGCCTTTTCAGACAACGGACTTTTTAAAATTGTTAAACCAAATTTGGCTTAGCCTTCGCCATCACCTTCAGCAGGTGCTTCGACAGCAGGTGCTTCGTCAGCAGGTGCTTCGTCAGCAGGTGCTTCGTCAGCAGGTGCTTCGTCAGCAGGTGCTTCGTCGCCAGGGCCTGGATCTTCACCCATATCTCTACCGGCATCCATTTGCTCCATAGTGTCGCCACCATCAGTTGGGCCACCCTCTGGTACTTCAAGTGTTGAATCACAACCTGCAATACCAATAAGTCCTGCGACCATGAATGCAGCAATAATCTTTGAAATTTTCATGTTATATCCTCAAATAAAAAAATGGTTTAAACCATCAACGAATGGGTTTCTGTCTTAATGCAGACCCAATCCGCCTAAGAATTATTCCCAAAAAATGTCTACTACTAATTAAACCAAGTTTTAGCCATTTTTAACAGTCGGTTTCACAAAAAACCCCCCCCTTTTGGAATGCTTCGATGTAACAGCTACAAAACCGCACTAATCGTGTTTTCCTACATACTGATATATAATATAAACCTATATCTACTATAAAACCTTAATTCTCGGAGCCGATGGGCCATTATGCTAAAGTTCCTTTTAACTACCGTCGCTGTCACATTTTTGTTTGCTTCCTGTGCCTGGAGCGCTTTTGCCGAAGATGCGCCCGCAGTAAACCAAGCAAACAAAACGATCGTCAAAAAAACAATTCGCGTTGAAATAGATGCCGATGGAAATAAAACCATCAAACAGCAGACTCTAAATGATGTAAAAGTCCAAGTAAATGGGAACAAAGTCATCATTGAATTGCCTAACGGCGAAAAACAAACTATCGACTTACCTAATGAACAACTAGGCAACTTCCGCGCGAAAGCCATCATCATCGGGCCTGACGGCAAACAACGTGAAATCGAATTGGATGGTAACGAATTTCCTAAACTGCCATTCAATATCCAACCTGAAACACGAGAACTGCCGCGGCGTTTCCGTGCACGCGTGCGACATGGTATTTTGCAGGATTTGCCTTTCGACATCATTGATGGCCATGGGGAATGGACACCAGCTCCAATCAGTAATTTCATGATTGGTATTGCGACGGGCCCAGCGTCTGAAACACTGCGTGCTCAACTAAAGCTCCAAGATAATGCAGGCCTAGTCGTCAGCAACGTTTTTCCTGAAACCCCAGCAGCTGCCGCGGGGATTAAATCGCATGATGTAATCGTTTCCGCAGGCGATAAAATTCTACGTAACTTACATGACCTTGTTGAAATTATCTCCGCCGCTGGTGAACAAGACGCCGAACTTTCAATCACACTCATCCGACAGGGTAAAATCCAACAAGTCACCATGAAACCGGGAAAGCGGGAAAAAATTATAGGAATTCACGCTATCGAACCACGCGGTGAGCGATTACATATTCAGCAATTTCCGGGTAACGAGCAAGCAATCGAGAAACTCGAACAACGCTTACAAAAACTCGAACAACGCGTCAAAGAGCTGCAAAACAAATAATTACTAGTTTCTGTTTGTGTTATTCTGGTCCCTATTTCACTTCGATCATCTCAATGCGAAAGAATAATGTCGTATTAGGTGGAATCGAGGGTGGGCTGCCTTGAGCACCATAACCAAGGTCTGGTGGAATTTCTAATTCAATCATTCCTCCTGCCGCGCACAACTGGCACCCTTCGGAAAAACCAGGCACGACTTGATCAAGTTTCATTTGGCTGGAAAATCCCAAAGCATAGCTCGCATCAAAAACATCCTTATTGCCATTCTCATCAATAAGCCAACCTTGATAATGCACCCAGAATTCATCGGCTCCTGAAGGTCGGGGACCACTAGCCTCTCTAAGCATCCGCCACTTTAACCCGCTTGCCGTCTCGGTAAACACCCGCTCGAGCGCACCTTCATCCATCTGTCGCGGATCCCATTTAGGAGCCCGCGTACAACCCGCGACAAGAGTAATGACGGTGAGTAGAGCGGCAATAAAGCCGGCGGGATAGTTATTAGATGGGTTCATATATGAGTAGCGGTGAGATCTCAAAATGGTGATTGGTACGGTAAATATTTAAATACGAACACACGGCATAGTACGTCAAACCGCTAGTTTTGTTCAATACAATATAGATCGGTAATGGAGCGAATATATAGTGAATTACCAACAATCGCTGGTGATGCATGAAATCCTGACTCAAACTTGCCGCTACTGATTTTCTTGAATTCAGGGCTACACCGCAATACGACGCAATCACCTTCAACGGCAAAGCAATACATATTCCCGTTTGCAAAAACAGGAGAAGCGCGGAATTCACCAGTACCCGCTCGCATTTGCCAGACTAACTCCCCAGTCTTCGCTGCGAGGCACGTTGCCACGCCGGCATCATTCATCATGTAGAGATGATCTTTTATTAACAGTTGTGACGCGCGTTTGGGCACTGCTTTTGAAAACTCCCAAGCAATATGTGTTTCAGTAACGTCTCCTGTACCGTCTGGTCGTACCGCCACCATCGCGCGTGCTCCATCTCCCGCTGAAATATACAACAAGCCATGGCCAAACAACGGTCGAGCGGCTGCATTCATACCACCATGGTTCACTCGCCATAAAACAGCACCTGTCGCTGGGTCATAGGAAATGGTTTCCGTTGCGCTAGGTGAAATCGCTTGTCGCTTTCCTGCCACCTCAATTATTGTAGGCGTGCTATAGGCCTTTTTCCGGTCGCCATTGTCTGTACCATATTTAATATTACGATCAGTTTTCCAAATCGTTTTACCTGTTTGTTTATCCAACGCAACCACAAACTGAACATCAAAACCGTCGTAGGAAATAATTATTCGATCACCGTCGATCACCGGAGATGCTGCCGGCCCGCGCCAATGATTGCATTGAAAATCTCGCCGCTCCCATTTTTTATTACCTGTCGCGGTATCAATAGCTGCTGTGCCATAGCTACCAAAATGAACATACAATGTGCCAGCTTCAAGGGCCGGAGTGGGTGAGGCGTAACTATTTGTTGGATGGCGAAAACGAATATCCTCTGCAGCACTTTCAAATACAACAATGTCATGCAGCGTTTTTCCAGTACGACGATCAATACAAATCGCTGACATCTTTACACCATCCTCTGTCGCCGTGGTTAACCACAGCTGATCTTTCCAAATTACTGGTGAAGACCACCCGCGACCGGCAATTGGGACTTTCCACTTTACGTTGACGTCTTCACTGATTTTCAGTGGTAGTTGAGCATCGTCGGCTCGGCCATCTCCAGCGTCACCTCGGAAATGAGACCACGTTTCACCTGCGTGGATAAACGATGTTGTTAGAACAAAACAAACACAAAGCAAGTTGCGAAATAGCATGATGAGATACCCAAGGCCTGAACAGAAAGTACTAAATCATAGTATAGCAGATTATGAAACAGACATTCGTGGTTGTCTCTGCAAGAACAAAAAACAAATGGTCGGCATCGCTGCAGATCACATTTAATGGAAATGCCGTTTTAATTTCCAAGACGACCTACGGCTCTTGCTGGATTTCGACTTGTGTCATATTACGTACGACAAGCAATACTTCGCAAACTAAATCGGCGCCAAGAATCGGTTTGTTCGAAGATGTTGGTGGTGGTAATTCACCACGTTTAGCGCCGCTCGGACGGGGCGTAGGTTCTTGGAACTCAAACTCAATTGCACTCGTTGCAACACGCGGGTTTGCGAGGAATACCAGAGTTGTCATGAGTTGACCTGCTTTACCTTGCCACTGCTTCAGTCGCTCCTGGTATGCTGCTTTGGCAGTTTGGTTTGGTTTCCCTGCCGGTATTGTTGCCCACTGAGCATTCACGGCGTCGTGCAATAAATCAAACGTCTTCATGTCCTTAGGTAACATCGCCAAATTAAATCGATACTTCGCAATATCTTTATGCCGAGAGTGTATATCCAACCGTGTTTGGTCAACTTGCATCCCTGTACAAACCATGTAAATCAAATCTACTTGTCCGGCGAGCTCAGGTTGTTCTTGTCCTTTCATTGGCTTTTTGATGACACCGTCAAGATAGCGAGTTTCCAGCAGTTGAGTTTCCAATGCTGGTGGGACTTCGAGTCCATCATCATAGACAATCCCGTTTTTCATCAAGATATCTTTAACGACTCCATTTTCTACGCCTTCAGGTGTTACACCAATTTCAATGACAAACAACAACTTGCCCATTAACAGCGATTTCATCCCAACCATATTTTCTATTTCTTTGAGGCTCCGTTGATTGGTTGGACCAACAACTGCATTTTTGTCTGGTTGGTTTGGAATGTTGGGTTTGTCTGGAGTGCCCGATTTGTCAGGTTCGACAACGACCACGGGATTCTGAGTATCTGGGACGACCATACCTGGATCGGCAATCCGCGGATCTACAACAGGGTCAACTTGCTCTTTATTAGTATCAGAACCATCGACAAGGTTCGAGCCGTTTAGAGGACCTTCGCCATTGGGCGTCTCTGGAGTAATTTGATTTACCGAAGGTTGCCCAGCGGTATTCTTTATTGCTGGGCCGGTCGGCCACAACGTAAATGCTAGAAATAAACTTGCCGCTAATACGGACAACCCGACCCAAATCGGTTTCATCTTCCGCGATGCCGGTATAACTGGTAGCGGCGATGCCAATTCAACCACGTCATTAACCGCACTGCTACTGTCATTGGCAATCGCACTAAGGACTTGTTCGGTAAACTCAGATCCCAGTTCTGTTTCTTCATTCTTGAAGGACTTTAATCCGCTTTGAATTGCAATTAGCTCGTCCATAATTTTGGCTGATTCTGCATCATCAACTAGCAACGCTTCCACCTCAGCGCATTGCGATGGATCAAGTTGACCGTCTATATAGTCACTCATCATTGATTCGGCGTCATTCGTGTTGGGCGGAGATTCAGTCATTAAATGCAAACAGTGTTCATTGGCTATACGTAGTGCTAATCGTCCATAAAAACGACGTTACCAACGTAATATTCGCCTAAATATAAAAACCTGTCAAACATATTGCATAATCAATGCCATAAATATGCAAAAAACACTAAAAACGGGGACTCGTACACAAACTCCCAGCTCAAACACCCTACCATTGCAGACCAAGCACACCAGCCACACCTATTAGCCGAGTGAATTTGTTTGCGGTAGAATGAATACCATGAAAATCATACGACATATCGCTAATCAATTGAATCTCTTTGTTCTGTTGCTATGCACGTCAGTCACGACGGCTACACCAAGCGGAGAAGGTGTTGACTTTAGCCAAGATATCTTACCGATCCTCTCGAATAATTGCTATCAATGCCACGGCCCAGATGAAGCCGCGCGCGAATCTGATCTGCGGCTAGACACGCCACAAGGCGTTTACGAGCAACTTGAATCAGGCGCGCATGCGGTTGTCCCTGGGAAGCCTAATTCCAGTGCCCTGCTACACCGAATCTTAAGCAACGATCCTGATCTGAAAATGCCACCCAGTGATGCCAATCGGCAATTAACCCGGCACGACAAAGAATTACTGCAACGCTGGATAAAGCAAGGAGCACCCTATCAAGGGCATTGGGCGTTTACCGCACCACGCCAAGCGAAACCTCCGCGAGTGCGTAATCAGAAACAAGTTGCCAACCCCATCGATTCTTTTCTGCTTAATAAACTCGAACAACAACGCCTCAACTTCGAACCGATCGTAAACCCCGAAACGCTCATTCGACGATTAACACTTGATCTTACCGGGCTACCACCGACGATCGCTGAAGTCGACGCTTTTCTCGGGGATAAAAAACCTGGGGCTTATGACCGGCTCATCACTCGATTGTTCAAGTCACCCCACTACGGCGAACATATGGCCCGCTTTTGGCTCGACGCTGCTCGCTACGGAGACACCCATGGTCTGCATCTCGACAATATTCGCAGCATCTGGCCCTATCGGGATTGGGTCATCAACGCCTTTAGTAACAACATGCCATTTGATCAATTTACCGTCGAGCAGCTCGCTGGTGATTTGCTGCCAGAGCCTACGTTGAATCAACGCGTTGCCACTGGCTTTAATCGCTGCAATGTAACAACTAGCGAAGGTGGTTCGATTGCCGCAGAATATCTGGTTCGCTATGCAGTTGACCGAGTCGAAACAACTTCCACGGTGTGGATGGGATTGACTCTTGGTTGTGCCGTTTGCCACGAACATAAATTTGATCCTATTTCGCAACAAGAGTTCTATCAACTGTTCTCGTATTTTTACAGCTTGACCGAAAAAGCGATGGACGGTAACGCCCTGTTACCACCGCCGGTCGTGCAAGTACCCTCGGAACAGCAATCAAAGCAAATCGCTCAATTAGAATCTGAGATTCAACAATGGGAGGAAAAACTACAACATGCCATCGCCAATTTTGAATATCAAGACGTACCGGTTGTCGATAATGAACAAGAGATCCTCGAACGCGGTGACTATATCTGGTTCGACGACACACCGCCGACAGGTGCAAAACTCACTCAATCCGGTCACCCGTGGAAATATGTAACCGCTCCGAAACATCCAGTCTTTCACGGTGAAAAGGCAACCCACCGATCGGAAAAAGGACTAACGCAACACCTGTGGCAAAATGCTCCCGAGCCGCTGAAAATCGGTGAGGACGATACCTTGTTTGCTTATGTATACCTCGATCCTCAGAACCCACCTAAAGAGATTATGTTGCAATTCAATGAGAACAACTCATGGGAACATCGAGCCATTTGGGGTGATAATCTAATCGATTGGGGCAATGTAAATACACCTAGTCGGCTGCGAATTGGTGATTTGCCTGAAACTGGAAAATGGGTCCGCCTCGAGGTTGCCGCATCGAAAGTAGGTTTTAAGCCCGGTGCGCAAGTCAACGGCTGGGCCTTCACTCAATTCGGCGGCAGCGCATATTGGGATTACGCGGGGATAAACACCCAGACAGTACAAGCCAAGATGGAATTTAAATCTCAGCGAGCATGGGAATTGATACAAAGTGCAGGGGATGTCAGTAAACTATCTGCGGCGGTGCAAGCAGCATTGAAGATAAAAACTACCGACCGTAATGCAAATCAAAAAAGTGAACTGCGATCTTATTTTCTCACTCATGTGTATGCGGAAAGTCGTAAACTAATCACCCCTTTCCGTCATGAAATTGACACACGCCGCCAGCACATTGCGGAAATTAAAAAACAGGTTGTGAGTTCTTTGGTTATGGAAGATATGCCCAAAAAACGACAGGCATACCTGCTGATTCGCGGGGACTATACCAAGCTAGGCGAAGCGGTTGAATCCGGCGTGCCTGAGATTTTACCGGCCTTACCCGCTACTGCACCCAACAATCGATTAGCATTGGCCCGTTGGCTTGTTTCACCGGAACACCCGCTAACGGCGCGCGTCATCGTTAATCGTTTCTGGCAACAGTTATTTGGCGTAGGCATCGTCAAAACCTCTGAGGATTTCGGAGTCCAAGGTGAACGGCCCGTCCATCCAGAGTTACTTGATTGGCTGGCGGTTGAATTTCAAGCAAGCGGGTGGGATGTCCAGTACTTGATGAAGTTGTTAGTTACATCACATGCCTATCGTCAATCCTCTTTTATCTCGAACAAGAAACATCAACTCGACCCTGAAAATCGTTTGTTGGCACACGGCCCGCGTTTTCGAATGGACGCGGAAATGGTCCGCGATGTCGCTCTGTTTCACAGCGGACTATTAGTCGACACGGTTGGTGGCCCGAGTGTCAAACCTTACCAACCATCTGGGATTTGGAAGGCGGTTGGTTATTCCGGCAGCAACACCGTTAAGTTTGCTAGGGATAAAGGCGAGAAGCTCTATCGTCGCAGCATGTATACCTTCTGGAAACGCACTGCTCCGCCACCATCGATGCAGATATTCGATGCACCCTCACGCGAATCCTGCGCCGTACGCCGTAGTCGAACCAATACTCCAATGCAAGCTTTGGTTTTGATGAACGATGAACAGTTCGTCGAAGCGGCTCGGCGGTTGGGACAACGCATGCTTACCACCGGCGGAGAATCCGATCGTGACAAGTTGGTGTTTGGGTTCCGTAGTGTCACTTCGAGATTCCCCACTACCCAAGAACTTAACATCATGGTTGCTGTCTTAGGAGATCATCGCCAACGGTATCAAGAGGACCGAGAAGCGGCTCAGCAATTAATACATATTGGTGAATCAGCAGTCGATGAGACCCTCGATGCCCAGGAGCTGGCAAGTTGGACAATGATTGGCAACCTACTGCTCAACTTAAACGAGACCATCACAAAAAACTAACAATATCACCAGAAGAACGAGTATGAACATTCAAAATAATCCATTATTGATTGAGCAAGCGAAATTGGCGAACCGCCGTCAGTTCTTCGGCAGCGCTGCAACTGGAATTGGGGGTATGGCTCTTGCGTCACTGCTTAATCCAGAACTATTTGATGGAAACCTCAACGCACAGGAGAGTACACTGCCGCCGATTCAGCCCGGAGCTGCTGGGATATTACAACAACAGCATTTTCCCGCCAAAGCCAAACGGATTATCTATTTGTTTATGTCCGGTGCGCCCTCTCAATTAGACATGTTCGATTACAAACCAGGCTTAGTCGACTTGTTTGACAAAGATCTGCCAGATTCGGTACGTAATGGGCAACGCATTACAACAATGACATCAGGTCAATCCCGTTTGGCAGTGGCACCATCTAAATTCAACTTCTCTCAGCACGGTCAGAATGGAACCTGGTTTAGCGAATTGTTGCCACACATGGCGAGCGTCGCGGATGATATTGCCGTCATCAAAACGGTGAATACTGAAGCGATCAATCACGATCCGGCAATTACCTATATTACGACGGGTAGTCAGATTCCGGGCCGCCCCAGTTTAGGAGCTTGGTTGTCATACGGACTTGGCAGTGCCAACCGCGACTTGCCCTGTTTTGTCGTCTTACATTCTACTTGGAGTGCCAAACGAGATGCTCAAGCGCTGTATCAACGGTTGTGGGGATCTGGGTTTTTGTCAACGCAACATGCTGGTGTTGCGCTGCGAAGTCAGGGAGACCCAGTTCTATATTTATCGAACCCCGCAGGGATGCAACGCCAGACACGGCGAAGGATGCTAGATGCACTGCAACAATTAAACGCTGAGCGGCGGACTGTTGTGGGAGATCCTCAAATTGATGATCGCATTGCACAATATGAAATGGCGTATCGGATGCAGATGTCAATCCCCGAATTGACCGATATTTCCAAGGAAACAAAAAATGTACTCGACCTCTATGGGGACGACGTCGCGAAACCGGGCACATTTGCTGCGAACTGTTTGTTAGCGCGACGGTTGGCTGAGCGTAATGTGCGGTTCGTACAAGTCTTTATTCGCGGGTGGGATCAGCATGGGAATTTGCCCACTGATCTAACATCCATGTGTAAAGATGTAGACCAAGGCGCTGCGGCTTTAATCAAAGACCTGAAGCAACGTGACATGCTCAAAGACACATTGGTTGTATGGGGTGGCGAGTTTGGTCGAACGGTATATTGCCAAGGTGGATTGACCAAAAAAAATTACGGCCGCGACCATCACCCGCGAAATTATTGTGTGTGGGTTGCGGGTGGAGGAATTCAAGGTGGAATAACCTACGGTCAAACGGATGATTTTTCCTACAACGTGACAGAGAATCCTGTACACATCCATGACCTCAATGCCACCTTGCTGCACCAACTAGGTATCGACCACAAAAAATTGACCTACCGTTTTCAAGGTCGCGACTTCCGCCTAACGGACATCCACGGCAAAGTGGTCCATGACTTGCTGGCTTAAAATCAACCACCACAACTCACATCAGGTACAGAGAAATTCGTTACCGAATTTTCTACGGACGACCACAAAAGGCCTACCATTTATTTCTTATTTGGCTTGTACGCCATCAATAAACACCTTCGGACGATTTTAATCCGTAAGGCAAATGCCCAATGTTGTTGTAGGAATCGAGGCGAGAGGTTGTTCCAGTGAGTGTTAATTCAGTGACACCAGCGTTGTGCAGCGGACCGTAATCAGATCGTGAAAACGAATGCTCCGCACAAAATCCGCGTAATAATTCACGCTTGAAATCAGCATGCATTACAAAAACTACTTTTAAATCTGTATCCCCAAACTCCGTTAACGTCCGCTCGACAATGCGTTGCACTCGCGCAGCAATATCTGCTGCTCCTTCATGCGACTTGCCACCCCACCAGCCCGCATCCCCAATGCTCCCTTCTACATCACAACTAGGAAATTGCTCGACAATTTCCTCCGCCGTTAACCCCGCCTCACCTACATGACCAATCGCGGGATACCCCGACACACAACCGCCGACCTCGTGTAAATCACGCCATACCAACGGGTTCAATCCTGTCGCACGCTGGATCGGAACCATCGTCTTCAACGCTCGTAAAAATGGGCTCGTTATCAAAACATCCGGAATCACCGATGCAAACCACGGCCCTAAATACTCCACTTGCTTAGCACCCAATTCCGTTAACCCAGGATCGTGTACTCGCTGCGATTCGTCCCGCGCATTGTTCGCTGACTCTCCATGACGTACTAAATATAATTGCATATCCCTAAATGACTTCCTCTGAAAATTTTCGAGTTCGCTAATGGGTAGCTTCGTATTGTATCATTTTTTGATATAATCCAGACCAACAACGAATTGAACCCAAAATGTTTTGATCGCTCTTAGGAAAGACATCACCTTGAAAGATTTTCAATACGCCGCACCTACTACGATACAAGATGCTACTAGTCTCTTAACCGAACACGGATCTGGAGCGCGAATTCTCGCTGGTGGCACTGATATTATTGTGCAACTACGCGAAGGCCTGCGGGAAGCGGATATCGTCGTCGACATCAAAAAAATTCCTGAACTTAGCGATTGCCAATACTCTGATGTATCCGGGCTGTATTTAGGCGCCGCGGTCGCCTGCTGTGATATCTACGAAAATGCCGATTTAGCAGGACGCTACGGAGCACTTGCTGATAGCACCCACATTATCGGCGGCTGGCAAATTCAAAGCCGAGCATCCGTAGGTGGTAATCTCTGTAATGCCTCACCCGCCGCGGATACCATTCCCGCTCTGATCGCACTCAATGCTGAAGCTCAAGTTACTGGTCCAGCCGGGCAGCGGACTATTGCCGTCGCCGCGTTTTGTAAGGGACCTGGAAAAAATGCACTCGTTGATGGGGAATTCGTCGTGGCAATTAAAATCCCGCCGCAATCAGCCAACATGGGATCCGCCTACCAACGGTTTATCCCTCGTAATGAAATGGATATCGCCGTGGTTGGAGTCGGATCTTGGATCGAGCTCGATACAGTCGGAAATATAGCAAACGCTCGACTCAGTCTTGGAGCTGTAGCAGCAACTCCACTTTTTGCCGAGGAAGCAAGTCAATTCCTCGTTGGCAAGGAACCGAACGATGATAACTTCGCGCTGGCCGCCGAATTAGCTAAGCAAATTGTCACACCCATCACCGACATGCGAGGAACCGCTCAATATAGAACACACCTTGTGGGAGTACTCGTAAAACGCACACTCACAACCGCACTTGCTCGTGCCCAAGCCTAAAAAATAATTCATCAACTACACAATCTGAAACAGCCCTACCTTAATTACAGACCATAAGGAATTCGAGTGTGACAACTGCCACCAAGAAGATTCACGTAACCACAACCGTCAATGGCGAGAGCGTTGAGTTCCTTTGCGAACCTCGCAACAGCCTACTCGAAGTTCTCCGTGACACACTAGGACTAACTGGCTGTAAAGAAGGTTGCAACAATGGAAATTGCGGTGCCTGTACTGTCATCATCAACAAACGGCCAGTCAATAGTTGCTTAGTGCTCGGCGTCGAGGCAGAGGGTGCTGAAATCGAAACAGTCGAAGGTATCGCCGATGCCCGTGGACTGCATCCAATTCAAGATTGTTTTCTTGAAGGAGCAGCATTGCAATGCGGAATTTGTACTCCAGGGTTTCTCGTCTCAGCCAAGGCACTACTCGAGAAAAAACCCGGGGCTTCGGAAGAAACCATTCGCTTTGATCTATCCGGGAACCTTTGTCGCTGTACTGGTTACGACAAAATTGTCCGCGCTATTCAGGAAGCTGATAAACAATTGTCTGCTTCGACCGACGACTCAAAAACCAACGACTAATCATTATCGACCCACCGGCAACCACTACGCTACTATAAATCTAGGAGATACATCACTGTGGCAACAACTCCCTATCGCGTCATTGGAACACGCCCTGTCCGACACGACGGTGCCGATAAAGTAACCGGCAAAGCAGTTTATACTGCGGATTTCAAACTGCCCGGTTTACAAGCCGGGTTTATACTGCGCAGTCCGCATCCCCATGCCAAGATCCTTTCCATTGACACATCCGCCGCGGAAGCGACAGCAGGAGTCTCCGCTGTCGTGACAGGTGCCGACTTCCCCAATGTGAAAAACAAAATTGCCCACCTCGGCGAAGGATCTGTGAACCTTGCACATCTCAGTGCAAACTGCATGGCCAAAGACAAAGTACTCTATAAAGGTCATGCTGTTGCCGCTGTCTCAGCCACCAACGCTCATATTGCTGAGGAGGCAGCTGCCAAGATCATCGTTGAATATGAAATGCTCCCCTCAGTAACCGATATTATCGAAGCAATGGCCACCGACGCGCCGCTACTGCATGCTGATCTTTTCACCGACGACCTTGGTCTGAAAGCAGACACCGCCAGCAACGTAGCTGTCCACCTGCATTTCGAAAAAGGGGACGTGGCAACGGGATTTGAACAAGCGGATGTTGTGGTCGAAGCAGAATTTAAGACGGCAACAGTACACCAAGGTTATATTGAACCACACGCGATCGTAGCAGATTACAACGAAGATGGTCGAGTAAGGCTGTGGACCTCAACGCAAGGATCTTTTACCTGCCGGCAACAAACTGCTGAAATTTTACAAATCGGCGTCGGCGATGTACTGGTAACTCCCTGTGAAATAGGTGGGGGATTTGGTGGAAAAATTGCCGTCTATCTGGAACCAACGGCTGCCATACTAAGTAAAAAATCTGGTCGTCCCGTTAGTATCCGGATGCCACGAACCGATGTATTTGAAGCTACTGGGCCCACCCCGGCATCATTTATGCGAGTCAAAGTCGGAGCGAAAAACGATGGGACGCTCCTAGCTGGTGAAGCTTGGATTGCCTACGATGCCGGCGCATTTCCAAGTGGAGTTATTGGCCCCGGATGCATGTGCGTTTTCAGTTGCTATGACATCGAGCATGCCGTCGTGGATGGGTATGATGTCTGTGTCAACAAACCACACACGAAAGCCTATCGCGCTCCCGGAGCAACTCAAGTAGCCTTCGCTATGGAACAATTGATGGATGAACTGGCAGAACAACTCAACATCTGCCCGCTGGAAATCCGCATGAAAAATGCCGTTAAGGAAGGCTCGCGTCGAGTAGACGGTCCCGTTTATCCACAGATTGGGTTTGTCGAATGCCTCGAGGCACTACGTGATAGTGATCACTGGAATTCGCCGCTCGAAGGTGACAACCGCGGTCGCGGAATCGCTGGCGGCTTCTGGTTCGGCTGCGGCTTGAAATCCAGCGCCGCTTGTTCCGTGAATGCCGATGGCACAATCAACCTGCTAGAAGGGTCAACCGATATCGGCGGGTCGCGGGCCTCCTTAGCAATGCAGCTAGCAGAAACCTTAGGAATCGAATCTTCTGATATCAACCCCATGGTCGGTGATACGGACAGCGTGGGATATACCGATGTTACTGGAGGCAGCCGAGTTACTTTTGCTACTGGCTTGGCAGCTTATGAAGCCGGTCGTGACCTGCAAAGTCAAATGAAAGTTCGCGCCGCTGAATTATGGGAATGCGAAACTAGTGAGGTGTCGATTGGCGATGATGGCACGTTTTCGGGAAATGGAAAAACCGCGGGATTCAAAGACCTTGCCTCTCAACTGTTTTCCGGTGGGGCAGCATTGGTCGGCAGAGCAACCGTAGCTCCCGAATGCCCAACGAATGGGTTCGGAGCACATATTGTCGATGTCGAAGTAGACCCAGATACCGGCAAAGTTACAATCTTGCGCTACACCGTTATTCAAGATGCTGGTAAAGCAATTCACCCAAGTTATGTAGAAGGTCAATTGCAAGGTGGAGCAGTCCAAGGTATCGGCTGGGCACTTAATGAAGAATATTTTTTCAATGACGACGATCAGATGACCAATGCTAGTTTCCTCGATTATCGTATGCCGACGATGCTCGATGTTCCGATGATCGATACGATCATTGTCGAAACCGGAAACGCCGATCATCCCTACGGGGTACGCGGGGTCGGTGAACCACCCATTATCCCACCACCACCGGCCATTGGAAATGCAATTTACAATGCGACACAAACACGGATGAGAGAATTGCCGATGTCACCGCCAAAAGTGTGGCTCGCAATGCAATCCTCTGATTGACCACCCGTTAATGTGCCTGTCCAGTTGCCAGTAGTCACTAACACTACAGTGCTCCACCATTTCGTTTGTGATTCCAATATTTTCAAGGCAAATAGATGGCAACGATATTCATCCCTGCTCAACTTCGAGAACTGACTGCTGGCATCGAACATTTGGAAATGGATGTGCACAACGTGCGTGACGTAATCAATCAATTAGAACAACGATTTCCAAGCATCCGCGATCGACTATGCCAGCAAGATCAAATTTCACCGTCGTTACAAGTCTCGATTGATAGTGTCATCACGTCTCGCGGCATGATCGCTAAAATCCAACCCGACAGTGAAGTACATTTCATTCCCGCTATCGCCGGAGGCTAACCACAGTGCCAAAGACCTTTGTCAACCCAATTGAAATCTCAGCGGATCAAAACATCACCAAAGCGGATATGGATACTCCTTTCTTGGCTGTGGATCTCGATAAAATGGAATCAAACATTTCGCAAGTCATCGCTGGGATCGAAAAATTCAACGTGCAGTGGCGACCACATTGCAAAGGACATAAATCGCCAGAAGTCGCCCGTAAATTGACTGCGGCCGGAGCGATTGGATCAACGTGTGCAAAACTAGCCGAAGCAGAAGCCCTTGCTCGGGGCGGAGTCA
>JABJJO010000188.1 GCA_018660825.1 Planctomycetaceae bacterium
AAAACAACCAGGCAGCCAGTGAACAAGCGGCTAAGGCGGCTGAGGAAAAGGGTGCTGCCGTTGCTCAGGCATTAAAGGACGCCATGCAAGACGTTAAGGAAATTTCTATCACCGCGATTACCAGCAATAGTAATCAGACAAACAACTCTAACTCGCCGCCTCCTCCTCCTGCTCCACCTGCTCCTCCAGTAACATCAGAATGGTTCTTACGCCGGGGTGATGAGACTAAAGGTCCTTGGCCACACGGAGATTTTGTAGGTTTTGTGAAAGGCGGCAGTGTAACCGTCGACTGTCAGGTGCAAAAGGCTGGGACAGGTATGTGGTCGCGTGCGGGAGATTGCGCAGAATTATCGTTTTTATTCGGTGGTGACTCTCCACCGCCACCACCGCCGCCGCCATCGGCTCCGTAGCATCCCCCGCCCTTCGCCACCTTTTTGCTTTGTTGTCTTAAGAAATTAATCGTGTCTGATCTCGATGATATCGTTGATAAACTATTTCCCAATTTCGCAGGCCACGAGTCCTCTAGCGAAATTGTCGAATTAGTTTCTGCCAGCGGCCATCCAGAACTATCCAGCGATGACATTGACTATATGGCAAAGAAAATAAGATCGAAATTTCCCATTGCTAATCGTCTTCCGACTCTGATCGCGAACTGGGGCATCGCACCGGAAATTGGAGACCGCTGCTGCCCTCAGTTTTTACTGGTGTGTGGCGAGGATTATTCCGATGCATTACTGGATGTCAAATTCGAGCTTGATGATCAACTCGACTATAAAACGAATCACACCACACCTACCCCGAACCGCAACTCTGAAAACCATTGGGCTTTTCGCTTTCCATTCAACCTTACAACCGAAGGTTCCGACTGCGTCGCCGGAATCTACAATATGAAATTGGAGTTAAGGTTTGCGGATTTAACCGACCCACTACTCCCTCGGAACCTCTTTTGTGATATTCGCTTAATCATACCGAGAGCTGACGCGTCACAACGCGTATTGGAGATCGACAGTGATGACAAATCTCTGGTTAACCTTCAGGGTCTAAATTTACGCAGTTTCTCCAAGATTAAACTCAAGGGGTCCGGCAGCGGTTTAATTAACATGCTGCAAGGAGCTGAGGATGATTCCAACGACGAGGCCGGCGATTCAACAGACGCGGATATCACTCAGGCATATACGCTACAAGTCAGATCAAAACATGAACTCAACAAACTGTGGCCGTCAAAAGAAATAACCAAAAGAGTTCAGTTGCAAAAAGCCTGTTTGAGGTTACCAGACGGAGGGAATATTATCCTTCTATCCCAACATCGTATCCAATTTGGCCGAAGTCGGGACACCGATATCGTCCTGCGCTTTCTGCCTCGCAATGACGAAAACGATACGAAGTCACGCAACTTATCGCGTCTGCACTGCGTGGCAACGATTCAAAATGACGGGATTGAGTTTCGCGATGAGAGTACGTCAGGTATTGAAATAAACTGGGAACCTGTCCATGAATGCTTTACATTGGAACCTGAGTCGTTTCATGCAGAAACCAACTTAGTGTTGGGAGCAATGCTTTCGTCAAAACAGCTCAAATTGCGATTGGTGCCGTTAATATCCGAAGAGCACTCTGCGGTCTACCTAAAAGAACGCCGCCGCTTGGAAAGTTTTGCTCTTGCGAGTGGTCTAAGATGGGGGCGATTGTGGTCTAATGCACACCAACTAAAATTGGATGCCATTCGCTTAGTCAGGGAAAACAATCTTCCAGAAGAGCAATATGTTGTGATATGCCAGCAAGCCAACATTGGCTCCTCGGATGTTGAATGTGCCATTGTCGTTGCTGGACTTCCTGAAATTGCGGCTCGACTACTTTATGTAGGTCGCGGTTATTGGCTTAACAAAGAAACCGGCGGTTGTGATGTGGCGGTCGACGGACATTCACTCGAACTACATGAAATGGTCCCCCTATCTCCGGAATGCGAAATCGTTATTGATGGCATCAAGATGACGTTTGGCGCACATAACCAATTACATTTGTAAGGATTGTCGATTTTCATGCCGGACCACGATGACAGTCTGGGGGGTGAAACGCTTGACGGCGCTGTCAGAACTGACATCGCTGAGCAAAGCCTTGGTGACCAACCCACATTCGGTGATACTCACACCGAAGATGAATTTTTTGATGACGGAATTGAGTTGGTAGACCTTTCTATTCGCTACACCGAAGAGGGCGTACTGGGTAAGGGCGGTTTTGGTGAGGTTATCCTTGCAACCGACACTCGCCTGAATCGTAAAGTAGCTATTAAGAGGATTCTTGGAAAAGCCGCGAGAAGTAAGACAGCAGTCCAACGGTTTTTAACCGAAGCACAGTCGATCGCCGCTTTGAATCACAATAACATTGTCCAAATCTACGACTATGGCCGCGCCACCGACGGACCTTATCTCATCATGGAGTGTGTCCAAAGTGGTAGTCTACTAGCAAAATGCAAAGAAGGTCCTATCGATCTAAACGAAGCGGTTGACATCTTCGGACAACTATGTGATGGACTAGCTAAAGCACACGCTGCCGGTATCATCCATCGGGATATTAAACCCGCCAATGTCTTAATTTCTGAAGACGGTGTACCA
Source organism: Planctomycetaceae bacterium (assembly GCA_018660825.1). GTDB lineage: Bacteria > Planctomycetota > Planctomycetia > Pirellulales > Pirellulaceae > UBA721. Next base: position 2,610 of record JABJJO010000188.1, read on the forward strand.
AAGCTTACGGATTTTGGCTTAGCCAAGGATGACACCGCCGATACAGGTATGACGATGGAGGGGGCTGTGATCGGCACGCTGGACTTCATGCCTCCGGAGCAGCGACAGGGAGCGGAGTTTACTGATCATCGTAGTGACCTCTGGAGTCTGGCAGCAACATTCTATCAAATGTTGACCGGCAAAAGCCCCAAAGTCATCAACATTACCGCATTACCCGTCAAGCTTCAATCCGTAGTGGCTAAAGCCCTCGAGGAATCGAAGGAGGATCGATTTCAGTCTGCTCATGAGATGCGGGAGGAAATTCTCCAGGCTCACGCCGGCAAGATGGATACGTCTCGCACGCTCGCTGAAGGTGAATGCCCACAGTGTGCAACACCCAATCCGCCTCATGGTAAGTTTTGCAACGAGTGCAGTGCGATTCTTCAAGTACATTGTTTAAAATGCAAAATGGAAATCCAAATCTGGAACAAAGCTTGTGGTGATTGCGGTGCACAACAGGCGCCGCTCGAGGACAGTCTACGTCAAACTCTAAACGGCCTTAAAGATAGAGCTCAGGAATTATCTGAGGAAATGAATTTCTCGGACGCGAAGGACGCTGCTAATGAAATTCTCGCACAGCAACACCCCAGACTTCTGGATCACCACGATTGGGCTAGGTCGTTCATCGATACAACGCAGGCTGAAGAGCAAAGGCTAACTGAATTTGCAAATGGCAGATATGAGGAAGCTAAACAACATAGGAAGAGCTTCGATTATGACGCTGCGATTCAGGCGATGAAAAGTATCCATCCTTCGTTTGCGACTGAGGCAATGGTTCAATGGAATCACACACTCATCGAGGACAAAACGCTAGGCGAGAAACTTTATGCGGAAATTAAAACACTGTTGACTTCCGAACATTATGCCGGTTTACTTTCGAAAGTCGATCGCTTAATCAAACTTCGCGGCCCAAAAGATAGTCTTACCACATTAAAAGACAAACTTACCGAACGAGAATTATCGATTGAGAAACACGCCGTGGAATTGCGGCAGCGCGCACAACGCCTATACTCGATAGGAGATTTGGATGCCGCTACGCATCTCCTAAACCGCATACCAACAGAAATCCGAAATGATGAGGATTCCCAGCTCGTTCAACAGTTATCTATAGCGTCACCAATTCTGCAACAAATTCGCGAATTCGTCAGTCAATCTAAAGCAGACTTCGATAACTTCACTTCTTCTGTGCCGCGTCTTCTAGCTCTTGTCATGCAATACCTTGAAATAGTTCCCGAGCATGACCAGATAGATCAACTTAAGAACGACCTCATAAAACGAATTGACAAGAACTACCAAAAGTTTTATACCGCAGATACTGACGTGCAATTCAGTGATATACCCACCGACATTCGTTTATTAATCCCGCCTGAATTACTTAACACTTACATCAGGGACCGCGAGGATGTAAAGGTGTTTGCCCGGGAGGCTCGCCAACAGGGCATCATGAATATCCCTTGTAGCGTTTGCAATCAGCCATTGAATATTGCTAACTATGTAAAACATTTTGACAAATCACACTCGTCGTCTTCTGGTTCTCCGCCGAAACAGGCCAATCCGCAGCGGACGCTGCTACTTGGCGACTTTTCACGGTCACACGAAAACGACCAGCTTGCACCTCCGCAGGAGCAGATAGCTGAAGAAGCACATGAATCTGCCGAGGCTACTCTGATATTCACTATCACTAATGATAAAATTGAAAATCAATACCTCACCGGACAGCTAACGGTCACGAACAGGTCGCCGTACAACATTTATGACCTATTCCCGCAAATAGCGGTCTTAAACGACAAACGCACAGTGGCGAGAATATTCGAATCCGTGACTCATCTCCCCCCGGGTCAAAGCCATACTTGGGACAACATCGGTCCAATTACTATCGATAGTGATGCTTATGATCGTTTTGACTTCGAAAACGGAATGATGTTCGAAATTAAGGATACCAACGACCGCGAATTGCCCCAAGATAGCGTCCAAATGAAAATACAATCATCGAGGAGCGTCGGACCGTCGCAACAGGATAACCCGCAAAAGAAACTTGTCGCAGCTCAACAGCAACAGATAGCTGAAGCGGCACGCGACTCAGGTACTGCAACTCTGGAATTCACAATTACTAATGACAAAATTGAAGATCAATACCTTACCGGACAGCTAACGGTCATGAACAGGTCGCCCTACGACATTTATGACCTATTCCCGCAAATTGCGGTCTTAAATGACAATCGCACAGTCGCGAAAATATTCGAATCCGTGACTCATCTCCCCCCGGGTCAAATCCATACTTGGAACAACATCGGTCCAATTACTATCGATAGTGATGCTTATGATCGTTTTGACTTCGAAGACGAACAGATGTTCGAAATTAAGGATACCAACGGCCGCGAATTGCCCCAAGACAGTGTCCAAATGAAAATGTTATCCAATAAACCGTAATCTCTCGTGGCACTAGGCTCGAGTGCCTCCCATTCCTTGGACCGCTGGGGGTTGCAACATCTCCAATGGTATTCCGTCGATAGAACACGTTGTCATTACAATTGACCAACGGGACAACTATTTCCTAACCACTTCAACTATTTCTAGAACCCTACCGTGGTTAGTGTCTTTTGCTAAGCCAACAGTTCATGAACCACTTCGCCAGCCACGTCGGTTAGTCTAAAGTCTCGCCCATTGAATCTATAGGTGAGTTTCATGTGGTCGATTCCCAACAGATGTAATATCGTCGCGTGAAGGTCATTCACGCCTAGGCGATTTTCTACCGCTTTATAACCAAATTCATCGCTTGCGCCGTACCGAATGCCACCCTTAATCCCGCCTCCGGCCATCCACATCGTGAAAGCGTGAGGGTTGTGGTCGCGTCCTAGTGATCCCTGCGAGTCAGATGTTCGGCCGAATTCCCCTCCCCAAACGACTAAAGTCTCATCCAGCATGCCTCTTGCCTTTAAGTCCGCCAACAGCGCTCCAATTGGTTGATCTACACTTTTTGCCGCTATTCGATGGTTAGCGCCAATATTGTTGTGCCCATCCCAAGGTACATCTGCCACCCCACCACCGCCACCGTTTGTGCCGGCATAAAGTTGAACAAAACGAACTCCACGTTCAATTAGTCTTCGAGCCGAAATACACTGCTTCGCAACCAGTTCCGTCTCTTTTTGATTGACACCATAAGACTTGTGAGTCTCCTCAGTTTCCATGCTAATATCCAAGGCCTCCGGTGCGGCCTCCTGCATTCGATACGCTAATTCAAACGACTCCAGTCTAGCCGCGAGGTCAGCTTCATGCGGTCGCAGTTTTTGATGTTTTTGATTCATCAATTTCAACATATTAAGCTGTGACCTTTGCTGTTCTTTCGACATACCGTTTATTCTTGTCAGATTATCAATCGGCGTAGTACTACGACCATCGATGGATGTCGGCTGAAACACTTTCGGCAAAAAACCGGGAGACCAGATTGGCTTACCACCGCGTGGCATGGCGCCACGCATGACCACGAACCCAGGCAAGTTTTGATTTTCAGAGCCAAGCCCATAAGTCACCCAAGAACCCATACACGGGCGCCCCTGAAGGAACATCCCCGAGTTCATCTCTAACATGGCCGGAGTGTGATTATTAGATTGTGAGAAACACGAATTCATAATCGCCATGTCGTCAACGTGTTGGGCAATATTCGGAAATACTTCTGAAACCCAGGCACCGGACTCACCATGCTGATTAAATCTAAAGGGAGATTTGAGCAGCTTTCCGCTGGTGGTAAAGAAACCCGTTTTCGGATCCGCTCCAGCAAGTTTCTGTCCATCTCGCTTTTGCAATTCGGGCTTGTAGTCAAACGTGTCTACCTGAGAAGGACTGCCAGGCATGAACAACCAAATCACCGACTTTGCTTTGGACGCAAAATGACGTGCGCGAGGTTGCATTAACCGGGGAAGTTCCGCTGCATCGGTAGTCGAAAGCAAGCCTTCATCATTTAACAAGCTTGTTAGCGCAAGAGCTCCACATCCCAGTCCAGCATTTTGCAAAAACGATCTTCGTGATCTAAAATTGAAAGTATTAAAGGGCATAATGGATGGTCCTGATAGTTAACCCGATTTAGTCGATGAAGAGGAATTCATTGAGGCAAAGCATTAATTGACAGTAATCAACTACCGCCTGACTTCTGGATTTATCAGTGTTCCCGTAGGAAATTCCCTGGGCCGTGATAAATCCTATCATTTGTGTCTTTTCTGACTCTGTTGGAAAACGGGAGAGGGCTAAAATGTAAGCCTGATTTACAACCTGTTCCATCGTTGTTTCGCCTGATGCGTAAATGCGTTTGGCAAACTTTTCCGCCAGTTGTCGAGTCAACGGTGAGTTCATAAGCGCAAGGGCTTGTGGCGGAACTGTGGTCACATCACGATGACCGATACTTTGAATTGAATCCGGTGCGTCGAACAATTGCAAAATGGGTATCAGGTTGCTCCGTTTGACTGTTAAATAAATACTGCGGCGAGGGTTCGCTTGGTCTAGCGACCCTTTGCCAAACATCGTTTTATCAAGCGAACCACTCACCGCCAGGAAGGTATCACGAATAACTTCAGCCTCCAATCGCGTCGCTCCCCTTCGCCACCAGAGTGAATTCTCGGGATCAATCTCCGTGGCCAATTCATTATTTTGACCAGCTTGGCGATAAACCGAACTCTTCATAATCAATTGATGAATAGGTTTTAGTTTCCAATCGCCACGAATTAGTTCGGCTGCTAAATAATCAAGCAATTCAGGATGCGTGGGAGCGGCCCCTTGTGTTCCGAAATCGCTTGGAGTGCGTACTATCCCACGTCCCAAGTGGTGCTGCCAAAGCCGATTGACTATGACACGCGCTAGCAAATAACCCGCCCCTTGTTGTTCATCCGTTAACCAACCAGCCAACGCTACTCGCGGCGGTAGCTGCACTGATGCTTCTGAAGCAGATGTATCAATAGTCAACCAATCGTTTTCTGTACGACCCCTTGCTGTGAGCACCCGCAAGAAACCCGGCGTAGCCAATCCTGTTTTAGCATTAGAATTTCCTCGTGCTAGGAAGTACACCTTCCGCGTATCCGTTCCAAAATTATAAGTTGTACCATTTTTTCTTGACGCAAAGATTTTGGTTATATCCGGCTGGGGCTGTTGCTTCAGGTGTTCAAGCTCCGCTTTACTCAACTTGACCCAATCAACATCGCGCGGGGCATACCATTTCAACAGTTCATGTTTTTGTTTTTCACTACGCTTGCCAGTCGCAATGTCGATAATATCTTGGATGTTTTTCGGCACGGCCAATTTCGTACTAAAATAAAATCCTGATGGTCCCGTCGCGTTAACGATTTTGATTAACAAATGGTTAATGCCTGCGTTGAGTTGCAAGGTAACTTTGTCTTGATCGATCGCCACACCCCCCGTCACTTCTTTGGCGAGAACTTGTTTACCGTTGAGAAACACTATAATTGCATCGTCCCGCCCCAAGGATATTTCCAAAGGCGATTTTCGACCAACTTCAATTGTTCGGTACAAATAATTGGCACTATTGTCGCCGGTAAACTCATTATGTATCTTCCCATCCGTCCATCCAGGCTGGGAGATCCATTTGAGTTTGCCATAGCCTGCTTTCAGGTTGACGTCCTGTTCCGGGGGAAAGGCTTCTGAATATGCCTTTTTGAAATCGGTAGCCGGAAACGGACCAATGGTTTGCCAAACACCCAGTTTTTCACGGGGTGGTGGGTCGGAATCAGCACTCAACCACGTGTTGAGCCGATCCGTCAACTGAGCATTTTCAAAATCAATGCGCGAATCGACCAAAATGTTGTGAGCAACGTCAAATTTATCCTTTGCATCTTTGCTACCTTTAGGGTCCGGGTCATAATCAAAGTCTTGGAATCCAGTTTCTGCAAAACAGGCTGTGAAGCGATAATAATCATGGGTGGGGAGAGGATCAAATTTGTGATCATGACAACGGGCACACCCAATTGTCAGGCCAAGCATAGAAGTGCCAATCGTTCCTACGATATCATCCAATTGTTCATATCGACTACGTTCACGTTCTTTCTGAGTTTGCTGGGACGTAAATGTCCCGGCGGCTAGAAATCCCGTCGCGGCTTGCGACTGATAATCGTTGGGGGAAATCTGATCGCCCGCAATCTGCAAGCGAACAAATCGGTCATAAGACATATCTTGGTTAAGCGCTTTGATCACAAAGTCTCGGTAATGAAAGGCGGCTGCCCTATCTTTATCAAATGCATATCCGTTACTTTCGGCAAAGCGTGCTAAATCCAACCAATGTCTGGCCCATCGTTCACCATAATGTTGACCAGCCAACAATCTATCAATTAGGGCTTCATACGCATCTGGAGCTGGATCGTTGACAAAAGATTCAACGTCAGTCGGTGTCGGCGGCAAACCCCACAAATCAAAATAAGCTCTCCGTATTAAAACATGGCGACTGGCATCGCGATTGGGCTCGAGCTTTTTTCGTTTAAGCGCGGCATAAATGTAACGATCAATGGTTGTGCGAATCCACGGAGAGTTAAGATCAGAGGGTGGAATCTGTTCCCCCAAGCGTCGCATTGACCAAAAATCACGGCCGGCATCAATATCAATTTCTTTTCGTACTAGTTGAGTCAATTGCCCATCGCGGGGATCCGGAGCCCCCATTTCTACCCATTTTATAAAATCAGAAATAACTTCGGGTGCCAATTTAGTATCCGGCGGCATATTGAAGGCATCATGGCGAATTGCTTTGATTAGTAAACTGCTCTCTATCTCGCCCGGAACGACCGCTGGCCCACTTTCGCCACCTTTACGAATCCCAGCTTTCGTGTCAAGCAACAATTCGCTTTCTAACTTTTTATTGCGAAGAGCTTCCGCAGAATGGCATTTATAACAGTGCTCGACTAATACCGGACGTATCTTACTTTCAAAGAACAGCAGGTCCTTGGCCGATGGCTCCTCCGCACCTGCTATAAAATTGACCAAAGCACAAACGAAAGAAACAAGGATAATTCTATGCATAGTTTGGGCTTTAAAGAGGGGAATTGTTGAAATGACAAATTCCGTTTTTCGAGAGTGGGGGTAGCTTAAAGCAATATGCCAGAGGCACGCGATAAAAACACTTATTCCGATAATTCACCGATTTACCGTAATATAGGAATATCCCTTTTCGGCCTAAATGTCAAGTTAAACCGTCGCGTCAAAGTATGCCTCTCCGTGGTCCCAAGTGGATACTCAATAACAAATTGTTTGAAAATGCTTAGCTTTTGTGCTATATAATACGGGCATGTTTGTGAATTTATCGTCACCGCTTGAGAAAGGAATTGTTGATGGGAGCTTCCGCAACGCGACAGGTTCAGGTATCAATTGATCAGAATCAGTTGGCTATAACAATTCCGGCGGCGTTACACGCGTTAGGTTGGCAATTCATCCAATCCTCGCCAACCAGTTACGATGCCGCCGTCAAAACAAACTGGCTTTCCTGGGGCGAAAATATAGTAATAAACTTTAGCCAACCCGGTTGGCTGCAAATTACGAGTCGCTGCGCCTTCCCACTGCAATTGATTGACTGGGGAAAGAACAACAAAAACATTGACAACCTATTAGCGCATCTTCCCACGGTGATGTAAACCTGACGTTTTGTTACCATTAATCGTGACCTAGGTAGTGATTTCGAACATCAACCGATAACACCGCTCGGAGAGCGCCGCTATCGCCAAAGATAAAGTCGGCGGTCAGTCGATTCTCACCGCAAAGACAATTTCTCGACGAGCAAACCCTATTTGCTCTCACGAAACGACCTCCGAAAAACGGCGAGAACCGGTTTTGATCCGGCGACAGGTAGCACGATAGATTATACAAAATTGTATTTCATTTCCCCGCGGTTGAATTTGTCTAAACGCCTCTTCAGCAGGAAACATACCGTTGAAACGTCCGACTTACATCCTGATCGCATTTGGTACGATCCTTTCCGTGGCCGCAACCCTAGTTGTTCTTTCGGGGAAGTTGAATGAGCTTTCTAATGACGGAACCGCTAATTCCTCCGTGGCGTTTCGGTCGATCGCGTTGTACTGGACACTGAGTGTGGGACTGTTATTGATGGTCGCCAACCGCAAACGTTATTGGAAGCAATACCTCCTAGGTGCGTTTTCTGTTGTGCTTTGCATAACTTGCATTGAACTTATATTGAGGGTACTAGCTCCCGCTTTAGCTTTGCGTGAATTTCACTTTTTGAGATCTTCACAGCAGCATCACATCTTGCTGCCCGATACTCAGTATCACCTGGGTCGATTTGAAGGGGAAGACATCGTTGTGCAAACCAACATCGACGGCCTCCGAACTCATCACAGTCGTGAGAATTTTTTGTCTTTGGATAGACGTATCGTTTGCCTGGGCGACTCCTTCACGTTCGGCGCATGGGTTCAGGATGCGGAAGCTTATCCACAAATCCTCGAATCATTACTTCGTGAAAGGGCAGGGAACAATTCCGTCGGTGTGCTCAACGCTGGAATCCTCAGTTACTCGCCACTTTTAGAAGAACAGATGCTGGAACGCGTCGTCAAACACTACAAACCCCATGTGGTAACGTTAATGCTGGATTGTACAGATATAGGAGACGATTATCACTATTCACTGGAATACGATCCGGAGCAAAAAGAAGGACCTTTTAACGGACCGTATGTCACCAAACCCAAACCGCATTTTGGCGCCTTGTGGCGGTTTGCCGAACCACTTCATCCTAGCATCATGGCACCATTCAAACTCCTAGATCGACTGGGCAGTGACTATCAACCAATGGATCCGTTTGATTACTATAAGTTTAAAATTCAGGTCGCGGGACAGGTAGAAACAGAGCGCTTTTTCATTTATCGTCATCCGTTGGATGTCACCCGCCAATATTTCGACGCAACTTGGGACACAATCAATCGAATTGCTGAAGGATGCAAAGCCATCAATACGGAATTTATTCTGTACGTGGCCCCCAGATATCACCATTGGAATACAAAAGAATGTCCGGAAAACTGGGAGGCCTTTGCATATGCTTTGGACGAACCCTATCAATACGAACTTTTCAGATATTTTGAGGCTAAAGCTGAGTCAGCTTCGTTTAAGATCGTAAACATGCTGCCAGCATTTCAATCAACTCAAAAGTATCCCTTGGTTTTTCGTACGGACCCACACTGGAACCCGCAAGGTAATCGATTTGTCGCGAATCTGCTTTTGCGATCATTGGAATCTGACCCGACAGCCGAAACAACTCCCTGAAAATATTTCGTTTCGCCTGTAATCGACTACGGCGATGTTTATCACAAACAGGAGTTAAGTGCGAATCGGCCTTCAAATTGATTCATCTCGGCCTTGTCGTTTACTCGATTTGAATATGGTATAAAACTACTAACGCCCGTCTATTCGAAGGGTATATCACATCAACAGTTCACCAAGATATTCGGAAATCAATAACATCATGTTTAATTGCCTGCGCACCTTACGACCCCTGAAACCCTGCAACCTCATCCTGTTACACCTGTGTGCTTGTTTCCTTTGTTTTTCCTCGTTGGTGGCTCTGGCCCAGACTGGGCAGAACAAAGCGACTCCAGTCAGTCACATCAAGGTGGCGCCTGGTTTCAAAGTCGAGCTATTGTATTCAGTTCCCGCCAAGGACCAAGGTTCCTGGGTTAACCTATGTGTTGACAATAAGGGGCGAATACTCGTCAGTGATCAATTTGGTGGCTTGTACCGTATGGCGGCGCCTGCCCTAGGTGCTCCACTGGAACCCACGAGTATAGAGGCCGTTCCTGCACCAATCCGTGCCGTCAATGGAATGGTTTGGGCATTCGGTGCACTCTATGTGGGCGTGAATGACTATGAACAAAAGATATCCAGTGGCCTTTATCGTCTTACTGACAGCACAGGAGATGACCAACTCGACAAGGTTGAACTTTTACGCGAAGTAAAGTCGCGGGGCGACCATGGCGTGCATGCCGTCGTCCCCACGCCGGATGGGCAATCTCTTTTTCTGATTACCGGAAACAATTCTAAACCACCGATCATTTCCCCCACGTCTCCCGTCACTCAGGTATGGGGTGAAGATCATTTACTTCCAAGTATGCCTGATGGTCGGGGTCACAACCGTGGCGTTCTCGCACCAGGCGGTATCATCTATAAAGTTTCTCCCGATGGTAAACAATTTGAAGCGTATGCTTCCGGGTTTCGTAATATTTTTGGGGGCGCCGTCAATCGTGACGGCGAATTGTTTACATATGACGCCGATATGGAATACGATTTTAATACACCGTGGTACCGACCAACACGAATCTGCCTAGTGACTAGTGGCGCCGAATTCGGTTGGAGGAACGGTGCCGGAAAACGACCAGTATTCTATCCCGATAACCTTCCCGGCATATTGGATATTGGGCCCGGTTCTCCTACCGGAATGACCTTCGGCTACGGCGCTAAGTTTCCAGCAAAGTATCAAGATGCGTTGTACGCATTGGATTGGAGCTGGGGTAAACTCTACGCGGTACACCTCAAACCAAATGGATCCGGCTACACCGCCACCAAAGAAGAATTTGTTACCGGGGCGCCGCTTCCCATCACCGATGCGATCATCCACCCCGGAGACGGTGCAATGTACTTTACCATTGGAGGACGGCGTGTGCAGTCCGGCCTATATCGTGTCACCTATGTAGGAAATGAGTCCACCGATATTGTAACGGCAAAGCCGGCTACCACTTCGGCCCGCGAAACACGGCATATGCTCGAGGATTTTCATGGCGAACCAAACCCTCGCGCTCTAGACGTTGCGTGGCCTCTGCTGGACCATAGCGATCGTTTAATTCGCTGGTCCGCCCGCATGGCCATCGAGCACCAACCTACGCAACAGTGGGCTGATATGGCGTTAGAGGACAGCAATACAAACACCCAAGTTGAGGCCTTACTCGCATTGGCTCGTATGACAGGTATTTGTCCCAAACATCGAACCGATCAATCACCTCCAGTGGATAAAACCATGGGACGAAAACTAATTGATGCACTGCTAGGTGTAGATACATCGAAATTAAAACCAGCACAACAATTAACTTTTATAAGAACGTTGCAAATTACGCTGATTCGCTTTGGTCGTCCAGATGAGGTAATTGTTAAAGAAATAAATAAGAAACTTGACCCACTGTTCCCAGCAAATACATTCGAAGAAAACTGGCTTTTGTGTGAGACGTTGGCTTGGCTTGAATCTTCGACAGTTGCTGCTAAAACCCTGACATTGATCGAAGACTCTTCGACGCAGGAGGAACAACTTCAGTATGCTCGCTCTCTGCGTATGCTACGTGCTGGGTGGACCACCGAATTGCGTACTCGCTACTTCAACTGGTTTCTCAAGGCGTCAAATTATCGGGGCGGGGCAAGTTTTGACATTTTCCTAAAATTCATTCGTGATGACGCCGTTGCGTCGTTAGATCCGAATTCCAAAACGGCACTCGCGGCATTATTGGCGACAAAGCCCGAACGCAAATCCGTCATTGCAAACTTAGGCGCTATATTCGAAGGACGCGAACCCCAAGACTGGAGTCTAGCCACGCTTTCCGCCACTGCAAAATCAGATTTACAAGGCCGAGATTGTGAGAACGGTAAACGCATGTTCGCCGCCGCGGCTTGTTACGCCTGTCACCGATTTAATAATCAAGGTGGCATTACTGGACCGGATCTAACCTCCGCCGGACGACGCTACTCACCCCATGACTTACTTGATCAAATCATCAACCCCAGTAAAGTTATCAATGATCAGTTTTCAGCTGTCGTCGTCATTACCACCGCTGGTGTTATTCACACGGGAGTCGTGGTCAACCTGAATGGGGATAGCCTAATGCTCAACACCGACCTTACCAACCCCAATCAACAAATCCGTCTGAACCGTAACGAAATTGATGAGATCAACATTTCAAAGGTATCACCAATGCCCAAGGGTCTGCTAGCCAAAATGACTAGCGAAGAAATACTTGATCTTGTGGCGTATGTCATCAGTGCAGGCGATTCGAAACATGAATTGTTTAAATAGTGAGTTGTATACTATGGGACGCGTTTTCTTTCTGGCATTTTTCATGCTCGGCCTGAGTGCGACAAGCTCAGTTCTATCCGCAAAACCAAATATTATCCTCATCTTTATTGATGACCTCGGATGGAAGGACATCGGCTGTTACGGCAACGATTTTGTTGAGACCCCACGGATTGATCAGCTCGCTGCGGAAGGCCTCCGGTTCACGGATTTTTACGCTGCTGGCGCGGTTTGTTCGCCCACTCGGTGTGCTGTGCAATCTGGTCAAAATCAAGCACGGATCGGAATCACCGCCCATATCCCTGGTCATTGGCGGCCCTTTGAACGTGTGATTACACCGCAAACAACGATGGCACTCCCACTGGAAACCGTGACTATCGCGGAAACATTAACCCGCAGCGGATATCAATCCGCATACGTGGGTAAATGGCATCTCGGCAATAACCCCTCCTTTCAACCCGACAGTCAAGGCTATGGACTGTCCGCAGTAATCGCCGGTCCGCATCTACCCGGTAGGTTCCGTGTTTTAGGGGATTCCCCACTTAAACCCAAACCAAATCAATATCGAACTGAATTTGAGGCTGATATATGCGTTGACTTCATTCAGGCCAATAAGGACAAACCATTTTTTCTGATGCTCTCACCGTTTGCTGTCCACATCCCCTTAGGCGCCATGTCAGAGAAGGTCGCCAAATACCGCAAAAAGCGGTCCGAATTACAGCGAGAATTACCTCATCCGGTATATGCCGCCATGATTGAACACTGTGATGACATGGTAGGGCGGATTGTTGATGCTGTTGAAGCCAACGGACTAACGGACAATACGATGATTATGTTCACGTCCGATAATGGTGGACTTTACCGCCGCTACGATTATCGCGAGAAAGCTGACGACCTTGTGACCAGCATGGCGCCCCTTAAAGGGGAAAAAGGGTCGCTACATGAAGGCGGAGTACGCGTCCCCTTGATTATTAAATATCCACCTTTAACCCACCCTAATACGGTTTGCAATGAACCCACGATCAGTTATGACTTTTACCCCACATTCGCGGAATTGGCCGGCGCCAGCCTACCGGTCAACCAGCCGATCGACGGATTAAGCCTGTTTCCCCTCCTTAAGGCCCCTGACAACCGATTGGACCGGACCGCGTTGCATTGGCACTACCCTCATTACCACCATGACAGACCGGCAAGTAGTATCCGTGTCCGAGAATGGAAACTGATCGAATATCTAGATGGAACGGGCGACGTTGAGTTGTATCAATTGCACAACGACCTCGGGGAAACTCGCAATCTCCACGAAATGTTTCCCGGCCGCGTTGCGGATCTCAAAAAACAACTGGGCCAATGGCGAGTCTCCGTTGGTGCCCGCGTTCCCGTCGTAAACCCAAGTTACGACGCTGAACGTGCACACCAATGGTGGAGCATTCGATCCGGAAAACCCGTCAACAGCGACAGTCGTGAACGCTTTCCATCAACAGAATCGTCTCCCTAATTTTCGTGCATCCGTCAACTCGTTGACAACGGGGGGCCTATTTCCCTCGGGCAACCCGCTACCACGTAAGTCAGACTTGCGATATCATTACAATTCATAGCCATACCAAATCAGAACCACCATGTTATTAATTATCAAAGGAGAATCTAATGAGTCTTGTTGGACAACCCGCTCCGGAATGGACCGCATCTGCATACCTCAAGGGTGAGCAGGTAGACCTAAACAGCGGAGGTCTTAGCGGCAAATGGTACGTTTTGTATTTTTACCCGCTCGACTTTACCTTCATATGACCTACTGAAATCAACGGTTTCCAGCAGTTGTTGGAACAATTTGAAGGTCATAACGTCTCATTGATAGGTGTCAGTACGGATTCTTTCTATAGTCACAACGCTTGGTTTGCAGATCGAGAAATCTTTCCTAACGAAATTACGCATCCTGTAGTTGCCGATACGAACCACGCACTTAGTAAGGCGTTTGGGGTACTTAAGTGCGACCTTGGTGTCTCCTACCGCGGTACCATTATAGTGGACGACGAAGGGATCGTGCGTTCAACTACGGTAACCGACCTGAGCGCTGGTCGTAGCCCAGGAGAAGTTTTACGGACAATCCAAGCGCTTCAAAGCGGGGGATTATGCGGCGTCGATTGGAAAAGTGGTGACGACTTCGTGGCCTAGCGAATAATCCTAACTGCGGCGCGTACCTAGATCTCGTCGCATAACGGATTTTCAAAGGTGAGCAGCAGACAGTTTAGGCACGTCGTTACTTGGGGTCAGTCGGTTAACACCTGCAACATCGTGCCTGAACTCTTCCTTCATAATCAGGCACATAATTCCGCACTGCTGCCCCCCACGCAACAATACGCGAGAGTAACGAACCATGATTACCCACCGAATAATCATCCTATGCTGGTCACTTGTATTTTTTGGCACCCACTCCCTTAAAGCCGTCGATTCTGAGCGACCCAACATCGTGTTCATCCTTGCTGACGATCTCGGATACGGCGATGTCAAAGCGTTCGGTAAGGACAAGTGCAATATTGATACCCCTCACTTCGACCGTCTCTGTGCAGAGGGAATGAAGTTTACAAACGCGCACGTGACAGATTCCGTATGTGTACCCAGTCGTACTTCCATCATGACCGGGCGTTATGCATTTCGCTTTGGCAAAGCTGAACAGGGTGGTCCATGGGGATTTTCCGGACTGCGGTTTCCTACAACTCAGCATACACTCGGCCGCATGTTTCAATCCGGCGGGTATACCACGGGCTACGTCGGGAAATGGCATCTTGGGACACGCATGACAACGCGGGATGGAAAAATTCAACAGTCCGAAAATACGGATTTTACAAAACCCATCCTGATTGGGCCCAGCGACTATGGGTTTGACGATTGCTTTTTTCTTCCTGGATCGCTCGATATGTTTCCGTATGCCTTCATTCGCGGAAAACAATGGCAAGGAAAGGTCACCGCTCAAAAAGACTGGAGTGCTTTTCACAGGGTGGGACCCGCCGCTGAAGATTTTTTGGACACCGAGGTACTTCCCACGTTCTGCGACGAAGCTGGGAAATTCATTAAAGCTCGCTCCGGAAAAGACAAACCTTTCTTCTTATTTGTTGCATTAACCGCTCCCCATACGCCAACTTCTCCCGAACCTGCATTTGAAGGTACCAGCCGTATCGGCATCTACGGAGATTTCGTGATGAATACTGACGCGTGTATCGGGCGAATTCGAGATCATCTTCGCGATGCTGGCATAGACGACAACACCGTCGTCATGGTCTCCTCGGATCACGGCCCCGGTCATTACTCCGGTCCAAAACGTAAGGCGACCGCTAACCAGATGCGAATAATGGAAAAAGACGGCCACTATAGTACTGGACCGTGGCGGGGGTACAAATTCTCTGCCTACGAAGGCGGCCTACGGGTACCTTTCGTCGCCGTTTGGCCGGGTGTAATAAAGCCTGGAAGTGAAACCGATGCACTCATCGGCCTCAATGACCTAATGGCTACATGGTCGGATATCGCCGACATCGACCTGGCCCCCGAACATGCGCCCGATTCCGTCAGTTTCTTTTCGGTTTTAAACCAATCAACCAACCTAACTCGCCATTCTCTGGTCACTCGTGGGACACGTACAGACGCCTTTCATGAGGGTAATTGGAAGTTGATTCTCGGACCTGGCAGCGGAAGTTCGGGAAACTTTTACAGTGTGCCCAAATCGGAGGATGCCTGGAAAACGGCCATCAGTAAATTTGGCCGGAATCCGGCAAACCACAAGGAATTGGAAAATCCAATTTTCGTCCAGTTGTTTAATCTAAAAGACGACCCAGGAGAAAAGACCGATCTTTCCCTAGCAAATTCAGCTAAGTTCAAAATGATGCTTACCGCCTACCAGCAAATTATCCACGATGGTAGATCCACACCAGGGCCGCGACTTAACAATGACCGCGAAGTAAACGCATTTCGTCCCCCACCCTTTGTTTGGTCCAAATAACCAACGAAAGTGACTTTCGCAACCGACAGGGCAAGGAGTCGTCGTATTTTTGATAGCAGCTCCGCGGGACGGCGGAGCGGACGTCAAAACGCGTACCTAGGTAAGTAATTACTTCTTCGTTTTGGTACATTAGTTGGACGTTTCCTCTAATCGGTTACGTTTTTAATCGTCCGTGTGTTTATTTCAGTGAGGCTATTATGCTCTTAAAAGTAACTCGCCGCCTGGTTGTCAATTTCCTGGCCTTAGCGGCATTTCTTGGTTTTAACAAGAAACGTGTTGGTGCCACGGAAATTGAAGATGATCTAAAGCGAATCGAGCGGTGGGATTCTACGCATGATCGCGTCTGGATCGGGGGGGACTTCTGGAGCAATCCTATGGAGGATTGGCGCGTACAGGATGGATGGGTTCAGTGCCAAACCACTGCCGCCAATCGCAGTATTCATTCAATCACCCGACAATTGACTGATCCCGGTTCACCCTTTATTATGTCCGTCGAAGTGTCGCTAACTGCGGCACCCGTACAGGATGGCGGTGCCGGATTTCGAATAGGCGTACGCAGCGATCTCAACGAGTATCGCTCCAACTGTTTTGCTAAAAATGGATTAAACGCGGGTCTAATTGGCAATGACATTGTATTGGGAAAAACCAAGAAGCCACTCAAGACAATATTACCTAAGTCACACGCGATATTGACTTTACGAGGAGTTCCCCAAGGGAATGACTGCCTGCTTACGTTAACGGCACGTGATGCGACCAGCGGCATCGAAGTTGGCCGAGTGCAACATTCTGTTCCACAGGACAGGATAAAGGGAAACATCGCGTTGGTGAGCCAGTATCAAGGTTCCCAGCGTCGTGTGCCCATACCAGCTTACCGTTTTCGTAATTGGGAGATCGGCGGCGGGGCCATCACACATTCAGCTGAACAGGCGTTTGGCCCCCTGCTCTGGACAATGTATTCGCTGAGCGATTCACGAGGCAGGGAGGGGTTTGTACTCAAGTTAAGCGCGTTTACGGGCCCACTGGGAAAAGATGACAACCAGCAAGTGGAGCTACAGATCAAACGAAATAACGCGTGGGAGACCGTCGCAAAAGCAAAGCTGGATCCTGACGCTTGGACGGCGACATTTCGCATTGCGAACTGGGACGAGACCAGAGCAGTACCCTACCGAACGATTTACCAACAGTCCTTTAAAGACAGCGATCCGATCATCGACAACTGGCAGGGTGTTATTCGGTCGAATCCGGTTGGGCGACCATTGCGTTTGGCGGCACTTACCTGCCAGAACGATTATGCTTTCCCTTATGAGCCCGTTGCCAATAATGTCGTCAAGTTGGACCCGGACATGATTTACTTTTCCGGAGACCAATTATATGAGGGACATGGTGGATTCGGTATCATCCGTGATCCGGCCGGACCGGCGATTCTAAATTATCTACGTAAATTTTACCAATTTGGTTGGTCTTTCCGCGAAGCAATCAAAAATGCTCCGACGATCTGTATACCTGACGATCACGACGTCTTCCAAGGTAATATTTGGGGTGAATCGGGCGCCGCGATGAAGGACCAAGATAAGGGTGCTTCTTCGAAAGGTGGATATCGGGAACCGGCCCGCATGATTAACGTCGTACACAGGACCAACTGTAGTCATCATCCGGACTTTTATGACCCCAAACCGGTAAAACAGAATATTAGTGTTTACTTCGGAGACATGGTTTATGGAGGTGTAAGTTTTGCCATTCTCGGGGATCGCCAGTGGAAAAGCGGTCCCGAGCGGGTCGAGACAGGATCGGGCCGCGCCGATCACGTCCGCGATCGCAATTTCGATACCTCGGTACTTGATAAGCCAGGATTGGTTCTACTAGGTGATCCTCAGGAAACGTTTCTCGCAAAATGGAGCCGTGATTGGCGTGGTCATAAGATGAAGGTGCTGTTGAGTCAAACCGTGTTCGCCGGGGTGGCAACGCACCACGGAGGATTCAATGGATACCTGAAGGCTGACTTGGATTCAGGGGCCTGGCCGCAAACTGCTCGTAACCGAGCTATTGACATTATTCGTGAATCCATGGCGTTACACATCAACGGCGATCAACACCTAACGTCGATTTGCCAGTACGGAGTATCCGAACAACGCGATAGCAACTGGTCTTTTTGCACTCCGGCAATTGGTGCGGGTTACCCTCGTTGGTGGCGACCCGACGAGATAGGCATGCCGCATCAGAATCGCCCTAAACATGGTTTAGCACATACGGGCGAATTTCTGGATGGCTTTGGTAACAAGGTTTACGTTTACGCTGCTGGAAATCCTGAGGTTGCTACTAAAAGCCATCGCTATGAACGAGCGCATCAAAAAGCGAGCGGATTCGGCTTTGTCACGATTGACACGGAAAAGAAAACCTATACCTTAGACGCCTTTCGGTTCAACGTCGACGCAACCGATGGGAAACCGGGTAACCAATTCCCTGGTTGGCCGATCACACTCGAGCAGGCAGAAAACAGGGGCCACAACCGAGTTTGTTAAAACGTGTTATTTTCCGCGGAATAAAGTTTTTACCAAACTCCGATGGCCGTGAGCAGGGCAATCACGCCGATAAGCAATAACACTATCGCCCCCGTCAACTCAATCTGTTGCCTAGATATTCTACGGGTTGGAAAACAACTCTTTTTGTCGTACCAACTAAAATCACCCTTGGTTACCATTTCAACAAACCTAGACGGTGGCGTTTCTAGACCCTGTTCCTCGTTAGATCGCGCGATTACCCGCTCTGACCTTAAAATATGATCACGACTAATTTGAGCAGCTGACCGAATATCCTCTTCTTCACCACTGAGTTCAACAGCTTTTTCACTATACTCAAACGCCGCAGAAAAATCGCCTGTCGCCGCATAAGCACACGCCAATGTGTCAACTATATGGGAATTTTGGCCGTCGGTCATGGCATTTGCCAATTCTGCGATTCTGACCGCCAACTGGGGTTCGACCAACCGAGTTGTTGGTGCGACGGCGAGCAAGTAGGCCAAGGAATTTAGTGAATGCGGATGGGAATCGTAACCTACACTTTGAATTAGCAGAAATCGCGCCTGCCACCACGCGCCACGGCTCAACGCCCGCGAACCCGCGGCGAATAACTGGTAGGCCCGCAGCTTATCGCAGTCTCCCAATTTCTTGTATAAGGTTGCTCGCAACTTCAAACCCGCAGCGGCGGGGTAACTGGAATTATCAAAAACAAAGCTCTCTACGCACTTGATTGCTAGTTCTAACTCGCCGTTTTCTTGTAGGCTCGTGGCATGCTCCACCAATTCCAAATACGTTGCGTCGCAGTAAGGCGGCGGTAGATCGTTTTTCAACTGAAAACCGGGGACTGACCGGCAAACACCGACCGTAGTTGGGCGATCCCAACGACATATCCTTCCGGCAGCGCTTTTGTATCCAGTGACAAACACAATTGTATCGGTGCATAACTACCACTGGGATACTTAGATAACAACTCGGACGTTAAAACCCAATTAGACGACAAATCCTTAATAATTAAATCTTGTTTTTCTAACACTATTTTCCAATTTGGCCAACGCTCCAAACAAAGCTGACACGTTGAGTACAACTCGTACAATTCATCAACATATCTCGAGTGAATATCACCAAATGGGTACGACCTAAGAACGTCCGCCTTTTCGATAAAACTTAACTCATCCGATAATTCTGAGGCTATTTGCATAGACCATTTACATTGAACGCCCCCTAAACACTGCTCCGCTTCCTCCGGTAATCCGTCCGCTATTAGTGTCTGACATTTCGCAATTTGTTGTTGTATCGACACTGATGCTTTGTCCATCGTAGAAACACAAGTATCATAGAGCTGCTGCAATTGCATTTCTAATTCGTCAGAAACGCCAATCGCATCGTCCGGGGTATCTCTTGCCGCCTTAACCCGAGCGAACAATTCATCCACTAATGGAAGTTGTGTTTCCAGCAATATAAGATTATCAGCCTCCAGAGATCCTCTTAATCCCTCAAGCAGGTCTTCAAATTGCTCCCTCCCTATTTGAATTTTTCCAAACGCCTCTTTCACTTGAGGAGTTGATGCGTTTCGAGGAATCTGTTTGAGGAGTTTTTCAGCCTTATCAAACCAATAGTTGCCAATGTGACTCAACGCGTCAGCCAACATGATCTTAAGATTTGCCTCCCATGCTTTGGATTCACTCCGAATATCTTCCACCTGCAATTTAGCATCCTGCACTAACTCGACGGCAAACTCGTAATCGCACTCTAATATCTCAGCTAACGCTTCCTCCGCTTTATCAAATTCAAATTCGACGAGTAATAATTTACTGTCTTCTAAAAGTTGCCTAAACTGCGTACAGAGAACATTTCTGGCCTCTTCTTGGCTCGTTCCGCATTCACCACAAATAACCTCCCAAACCCGAATCTTAAAATCGCAAGAGATGCAATCTGCCACCAAATTGTGTCCACAGACCCGGCAGTATTTTCGAACCAAGTCATTAGCTGAGTCACATGAAGGGCAAACGCCTTCCGCAATCGGCAGAGGTAAATCCTTTTTCTTTGGTAGAATATCCTGTTGCAGTCCCTCTTTAAATTCAGCGACTGACAGAAAGCGTTGGCTCGGGTCATCCTCGAGGGCCTTCATTAGTACGTTGCGCAGGTTTTCGGGCATATCCCTTTCGCGCATCACCTTCGGACTTTGACCCGTTACCATTTCATAGCATACGGCTGCCAAACTCCATAAATCACTGCGCTCATCCACGCTGCTGCTATCACGACGCTGCTCTGGCGCCATGTAATCGATCGTACCCATGATATCCCCCACCGACGTTTGGCCATGCCCCGTGTTCAATTGTTTCGCAAGGCCAAAGTCCGTGAGTTTGGGAACACCGTCTTCTGTCATTAAGATATTTGCTGGTTTAATATCGCGGTGTATGATTCCTTTGGCATGAGCAATTGTTAACGCGTCGCAAAGCTGACCGGTAATTCTAATCGCCTCGTCCGAGTCCAGTTTGCCTTTCTTGAGCCGATCAAGCAGACTGCCACCTGAGACATACTCGATGACAATTAGCGGGCCATCAGCGTCTTGTCCGAAATCATAGATTTGAACAATATTATTGTGATTAGTTGCTGCAATCGACTGCGCTTCGGTGACAAACCGCTTTACCGCTGCAGAACTACGAATCTTTGTCCCTAAAATACGTTTAATGGCAACTTCCCGATGCAATACCTTGCATCGGGCTAGCTGGACCTCGCCCATGCCACCCTGGCCCAGTTCACGTACAATTTCAAAGCGTGCCGCAAAATCAATGATCGGCAAGCCCAAAGCTAAGCCGCGGACTTCGCCCAGCTTACTTTTACCACCGTCGTCCGTTGAACCGCCACCGATGCTCTTCTTGCCGCCACCCGTTTTCCTCTCGCCGTCAATCGTTTCGCCTTCAAGGCTATCGTCGTGGTCGAGCATGATTAATGGAGTCTATTCGCGCGGCTTGTTGTTGGGAAATTCCATACTAGGAGTTTATCATATATTGGGATGAATAAATAATCAAAGTCCTTGACCACCAACCGCGTTAAAGGGTGGTGATACCCGACGAGATTTCGATGCCTCCCAACCAACAGAAGTCGTGGTGCTAACAAGAGATATTACTTAGCCAGAATTCGTGGTAATAAACGGCACTAAAATACTTTTTATCCAACATTATTTTCGGAACCTCGCGCGTATCAAACATACCTTAACACTTATTTTTTCCAGAACACGAACCCTTTGAACAGCGATCACCTTTGACCAAATTAACAACTCCTTAAAGTGCTGTTCACATTTGCCAACACTAACGTTCCGTAACATCAAGAAACATTGATCGTGACTACGAAACCGTCGACCGGCCCGTTTTTATCGAATTCCATGGCAGGATTCGTTAACTATTCTCAACGTTTGTTAACAACGGGTGAAAAAGTACAATCAGGGGTTTTATGGACTATTTTCATTCCCGCTTCCGCAGACGCGCCTAAATTCTTGCAATGAGTATGGCAACTGAGTACAACGAAGGTGTACACGTCACCTCAGTATTCCCCACACAAGGACACATTAATATGGAACAACAAGTTAAGATTTACGACAACAGTCGCTTCAAACCAGAGATTGACTTCCAACGTGATGCGGACCTTCAATTTAAGAGCGGCTGGTATGTACAGACAGCAGTCGCACACCATTTCATAAACGGCGACAGAATAGTGGTTGTTTACCGCAGAACCAAAAAATAATTAGTTGGCTTGTAGACCTACTCCAGTTTCCGCAGGATCTGTTCCTGACGCGTCGAGGTTGACTACGGGACTAATCCAACTCAAGAACAACACGAAAACCAACGCTGCTGCCATTCTCAAAGCTTCCAAAATGATCGCGTTCAGCAGCGCGCGCGTAACACGCTTCGTCGCACCACGACCCACCTCGCAAAACATGGGAATAGCCGGACGCTGGACCCTGTGGATCTTGTCCGGGAGACTGTTTGTAGTAAACCGCTTCATAATAATCGTGGCACCATTCCCAAACATTACCTTGCATGTCGTACAGTCCAAAAGGGTTGGGATTTTTTAGTCGGACTTGATGCGCATACTCCTCTACAACATCGCTGGCATTTTCATTATACCAGCCGTAATCACCAAATTCCTTGAGGTCGTTTCCAAAGCTCCACGTCGTCTTGGTTCCTGCCCGGCACGCGTACTCCCACTCCGCTTCGGTGGGTAAGCGGTACGTCTTGCCTTCCTTCTTCGCTCAGTTTCTGGCAGTACGCACCGGCATCGTCCCAACTCACGTAAACCGCAGGGTAGTGAGCGCCTTCTGTGACGTAGTTTCTTACAAGAAACCACCAACCCTTCCACGGTTCAGTTCCCATCACCGTAGTCCACTGCGACTGTGTAACAACTGTAGTTTGCATGTAATACGCCTTACTGATTGTGACCTGATGTTGGTGTTCATCGCCACCTCTATAAGTTTCGTCGTCTGGTGTGCCCATCAAGAATGTGCCAGCAGGGATATTGTTAAACGTCATGCCCAGCGTGTTGGTTAACGTTTCACGAGCTAGAATTGCAGTTTTTTCAGCAGCCGTTTCTGTAGCTTGTTGCTTCAACTCCGTTTGGCGACCGCCACACTCGCCGCAGATCTTGTCCCAGACCGACATTTCAATATCACAACCCAGACAAACAGTGCGTAATGATTCGGCACACTCACCGCAGAACTTACGGTTATCGGAATTGACCGCATTGCAGGCGGGACAAACTCCCGAAGTCAACTCCTTTACAGGCGCTACTGCCACGCTTGATGAAGCTAACTTAAGAGCTTCTTTGAACTCTGCTGCCGACGCAAAACGTTCCGCGGGATCTTCTTCAAGCATTCTCCCCAGAACACTGGCGATATTCGGTGGTAACTTGTCGAGGCGAATCACCCTCGGGTTCAGTCCTGTCAACATTTGATAAGAAACGGCTGCTAAGCTCCAGAGATCACTACGTTCATCGACGCTGCTACTATCACGACGCTGCTCCGGTGGCATGAAATCAATGGTGCCCATGATAGCGCCAACTTCAGTTTGACCACGGTCTAAGTTTTGCTGTTTAGCAAGACCAAAGTCCGTGAGTTTTGGTACACCATCCTCGGTCAATAAAACATTTGCGGGTTTAATATCGCGGTGGATGATTCCTTTGCCATGAGCAAATGTTAACGCGTCGCAAAGCTGACAGGTAAT
>JABJJO010000191.1 GCA_018660825.1 Planctomycetaceae bacterium
CCGGCGGCCAGAGTGAACGATTTCAATTCGGCGGCGACCGAGTTGTCCGCCTCTGGTTTGGAAACCGAAAGTGAATTTTGTCCGATTGCTACGGAATGTACTGACAAAAGCAGCAATACGACCACCGCTATTTTAACCGTATGTGGGAAGTTAACCGTGGGATTCCGTTTCATTACGGGATTGCTGTTTTTCAATGTTGTGATTCCTTGTGGCCTTGCGGATATGACTCGCTGAAATGATGAAATAAAACTACGCGAATGCGGACACAGGCGATGGTTTTTGTCGTTTACAGAATTTGACTAATAACCTTGGCACCCTCGACACCGGTGAGTTTGACATCGAGCCCGTTAATATTGTATTTGAGTCGTTCGTGATCAACACCGAGTAAATGCAGGATTGTGGCATGCAGATCATGGACCGAGACCTTGTCGATGGTCGCATTCAGCCCGAGTTCATCGGTTTCGCCATGGCTGATGCCGCCCTTGATGCCACCGCCGGCGAACCATGTTGTAAATGCGTTGGGGTTATGATCTCGTCCAGGCTTGGATTCCAACTGGGCGATCGGTAGCCTGCCAAATTCGCCCCCGCAGACGACGAGCGTCTCTTCGAGCAATCCTCGCTGCTTCAGATCGATTAACAACGCGGCGATAGGTTGGTCCACCTCTCCAGCGAAGCCTCGATGGTTCCCTTCGATATCGACGTGTCCGTCCCAGCTTTTTTGATTCTCCGTTCCCCCGCTGTAGAGTTGCACGAAGCGAACCCCGCTTTCGACCATTCGTCTGGCGTAGAGGCACTGACGACCGAAGTGCGCACAACGTTGGTCGTCGAGGCCGTACATGTGGTGCGTCGCTGGGGATTCGCGATTGAGATCGAATACCTCGGGTGCCGCCGTCTGCATTCGATAGGCGAGTTCAAAGCTGCGAATGCGAGATTCCAATTCAACGTTGGTCGCACGGGATTTTTGATGTTCTCGGTTAAGTGTATTGAGGAAGTCGAGTTGTCGCCGCTGTTGCCGATCAGAGATGTTCGCGATGCGATTTAGATCATTGATGGGTTGGCCACTATTATTGAGTGCTGTTCCCTGAAACGATCCGGGAAGAAATCCGGCGCCCCAGTTCTGAGCTTGTCCTTTCGGAAGCCCCCTGCCTTTAGGGTCCGTCATGACGACAAAAGATGGTAAATTGTTATTCTCGCTGCCTAATCCATAGGTGACCCACGACCCGACACACGGATACCCCATGCGACTGACTCCGGTATTTAGCGTAAACAGAGCAGGCGAATGATTATTGGATTTGCCGTGGCATGAATGAACGAATGCCATATCATCGACGTGCCGAGCAAGATGTGGAAAGATGTCAGAAACCCATTTTCCGCACTCACCATATTGTTTGAAGCTGAATGGCGACTGCATGATCGCGCCCACTTTCTCCGGAAAGAAGCCGACTGCGTTGTCAAACCCTGCCAATTTCTTGCCGTGAGATTTTGCCAACTGGGGCTTATAATCCCATGTATCGACGTGGCTTTGTCCGCCGTTCATGACCACCCAGATAACCGATTTGGCATGAGTCGTATTCCGTGGCACCACGGGAGTTGCTTGCACGCGCTCGGAAGAACAAAGTGAACTGAGCGCAAGGGCACCCAGTCCATAACCGCCAACGCTGATCATATTTCGTCGCGTGAATCTTGTGTTTGAATGAATATTTTTGTTTTCCATTTGTTTAAGATACCAAAGTTACCTTAGGATTTGTGAAATGGTTCCGCTGCTGTCCGAGAATTGCGTGGCAGGTACATTCAATGCGTTTAGCAGTGTTAGGTAGAGGTTCGACAGCGGCGGGGCTTTCTTGCCAAAATCATGAACGGCACCATGTCTGAGACCAAGGTTTTCCCCACCCACCAACATCAAAGGATAATCAGTATTGATGTGTGTCTGGCTGTTGCTGCTGCCGTAGAGCACAATCGTGTTATCGAGCATCGTGCCGTCGGCCTCAGAGGTATCCGCCAGCTTCGTGATGAATTCAGCCAGCAAGTCAGCCTGGAACTTGTCGTACTTCCCAAGTTTAACCAAATGCCCACCTCCTTGTACCGCATTGTGGGCCAAAATGTGGTGCGTACCGCCGAGGCCTAGCTGGATCGGGATATTGTCCCACGCACTGCTATTCATACTTTGCAGCATGTAACTTACGTAACGCGTTGAATCGGTCTTAAACGCCAAATAGATTAGGCTGTACATCGTGCGGATAAAGGTGGCCGGATCCTGCACGGTTGCATCCAGTGTGAGGCCATCGGTTGACACCTGTGGCTTGGGCTTATCCATCCAGGTTTCCAGACGTTCGATATTCTTTTCCACATCGCGCAATGCCTGCATGTAGTGTTCCAACTTCCGTGAATCGTCGCGACCGAGCTGGCGTTTGATGTCGCGATACGAGTCCAAAACACGATCGACACGGCGCTGATCTCGGCTTAAACGATTGTGCTGCTCTTTCTGCAAGGCCGGATCGGAGTTGAACATTGCGTCATACAATCCACGCAAATTATTCGTCGCAGGGATGCCGCGTCCAAACTGATTGTACGAAAGCGTGTTCGATCGGCCTTCGCCGCCCAGTCCGCCTTCATTGCCAAGCACGAGACTCGGATAGCGTGTTTTATGCCCATGTGCGACTGCGGCGATTTGATCGAACGATGGGCTCTTCACGGCAGCGGCGGGGTTGCTGCCGGTCAGAAATGAATCGGCCGTGCTGTGCCCGCCAGCACTCACGCATTGGGGATGTTCCAGGCCTTGCATAACGGTGATGCGATTGGCCAGAGGGGTAAAGGCTTCCATGGACTTGCCGAAATGCATCTGGCCTTCGACCAAGGTCGGGTACCAGGACCATTCGCCGTTCAGGGCAAATCCGTGACCGACATACAGCGACAGGAGTCGCTTAGGGGTTTCAATCGCTGCATCGGCCGCCGTACATTCGAGCAACGGTAGGCTCAGGGCGACGCCACCCGCGCCGCGGAGAAATGTACGTCGATGAATCTGGGTTCGCTTAGCCATGATTGTTTTTTCTATCCTGCGGACGATATTGGGATGATTATTTCGGAATCTTTGATTGTGGACCTTGCCGATAAACCGTTGACGTGACAATCGATTTAATCAGGCTCCGCATATTGTACCCGTTTCCCTCAAACTCTGACTGCAAATTCCTAACGATCGGCTCATCACGAAACGTGAGCGGTCTGCCCAGCGCATAAGAAAGCATATGACGCGTAAAACCATGTGCAAACTGCCCGTGGCGTTGCTTGAGAAGAAACTGCTTCAACGGCAACAGTCCGTTGATCTCTAGTTCATCAATGACAACGTTCTTAACGACCGGGCCAGCCTTTTGAATGGTGGTTCGCGGCAGGCCCACCGCATCGAAGCCTTCCGTCGCAATGCCCCATGGATCGATATCCTTGTGGCAGTCGTAACAGGTTGTGCCTGCCTTGAGATGCAAATCCAATCTCCGTTTGACCGATACAGGGACGTTGGCTTTGGCATCGCCGGATGGTTCCGGCAGTGAAGGCACACCTGGTGGCGGATCGGAAGGTGGATCACCCAGCAGGCGCGAACGTATCCAGACTCCACGGTTGACCGTGTGGGCATCTTGCCCGTTGGATTGAGCCAACATGACCGCAGCCTGCGCCAGTACGCCACCACCTCGATGTGGGGGCGCAGTAACAGGTATAAATCTCGGCGTGAAGACATCGGCGATACCGTAATGCTCAGCCAGAGTTTCATTCACCATCACGAAATCAGATTCCAGAAAACTTAGACAACTCAAGTCCTTGCTGAGAACGTGTGCAAAGAACTCGACGCATTCCTGCTTCATGTACTCTCTGATTCGCAGGCCACGATCTTTGAATGCAGGATAGTAGTTCGGATCGATCGCGATCTGATCGAACCGCGTGAAATCAACCCATTGCGCTACAAAGTCTTCAATAAACCGCCGCCCGTGACTGTCGGCGAGTAGGCGATCTACCTGTTGCTCGATTACGAAATCATCGAGATGATTATGCTTATCGGCCAGCGCGGCCAACGTTGCATCCGGCGGGCCGTTCCATAGGAAGTACGATAAGCGGGAGACTAGGTCGTAGTTATTTGAATGAGGCAGATAAAGAAACCGTGGGTCACTCAGGATCGTGACGATTGAGTTTTGCAATGCTTCGAGTTCACTTGTACCAGCGGAAATCTCTTCCGCCCATGTCTTTTCGACATGGATCACGTCGGCTCCGGATAGTTCCTTGCGCCAAGCCTTTGCCGCGAACGACTTCAACTTGGCTGGGATTTCCTTTCCGTCCAGTTTCCCTTCGGTCAGGAACTGTTGAACGGCTGGCGGAGGCCATGTCTCAAAAAACGGCGTTTCAAACTCCACCTTTTCGATGACCACGTGGCCATGCGTTTTCATGGCGTCCGGATATATCGCAGGTCCCTTTGCTTCATTGCCGTGTGTGCCGTTGTTTCCATTTGCCGAGGCGATTAAACCATGAGTATGGCCGAACGCCTTGATCCATTGTTCATCGGGTCGCACAAGGAAAATTGGTTCGGTGGTCGCTAATCGCGCAGGCAGTTTAAAGCCTTTGAGCTTGTTGTGATTCACAATCGATAGGGTGCGGAACTTCAGCCAGTAACCGGGGCTTCGATCTGCGGCTACAATGGGGTCGGAAACCACGCCGAGGTGATCTTCCAGGGTGCCGAATACTTCAAATTCCTGCGGGCCTTCTTTAACAGGAACGGTGATCGGATCCACCAACTTGTAAGGATGGTCCCCAGACTGATCCATGTACACGCCGATTTCCTGCGGTGTGCGAGCAGTTCCCCGCTGTTCAAATCTTCTATATTCACCGGCTAAGGCACTCTCTGCAGGGATTGGAGTAATATTGATACGATGAGGAGTTAAGCCGTCTTCATAGCGAGCGCTCACCTGCAGTGGCCCCGCCGACAAGCGAACTCCCAAAAATGCGGGTTGATGAATGGTTCCGGCAAATTCACGCCCACCCAAATTCAAGGTAAATTCCTGTGGCGATTCCGGAGGTTCCCGCACGAATTGTTTCCCCGGTTCCAAGAGGGCCTGAATTTCCTCCATGTCCAGGGCCCGCTTGTAAAAACAGACCTCATCAATCTGCCCCTTGAAAAGCCGGGAACCCTGTATCCGGCCAATGTGCAAAGCCACCGTCGGATTGTCCAAATTAGTGGGTGCAACGCTTCCGGAGGCGACCTCGAAACCGTTGACATACAATTGCGTTTGGTTCTCTCCACGTCGTACCACCGCCGCCACGTGCTGCCAGGTGTTTGCCCTGAGGGTGCCGGGCTTTGTTGCCACAGTCCCATTGGATTTATTGGCCGGATTGACTGTCTCAATCCGTAACACCCCCCCTTGCAGCATGTCCATATACCAGCCATGCACCGAGTTGTATCGCCCCAGGCAAACGATGCCCGCCTGCCGCAACTCGCTTGGGTTTATCCAGGCAGCCACGGTGAAGTCCCCTTTCCCCACATCCATCAAGGGGTTGCGCGGGATCACCACCGCATCATCATGCCCATCCAGAGAAATTGCTTTCCCTTGCTTACCAATCGGTGAATCGACAAACTGCGCGCCGCCCACGAGTTGCGCCGTCAATTCCATCCTCTTGGAGTTACTCTGTGCATCACCGTTTAAACCCCAGGCACTCACCAACCCCTGCTGAAGTCTTGTAGCATCCGCTGTGGCCGTCACTCTTGTCGGTGGGTTCAAGAAAACATCCACCTGGTAGATACCCGCCTCGGGAATTTGTACTGTGCGTGGTTTGGTTAAATTTTCCAACACCTTCTGAGCGGCAACTGTTTTGGCGATCGCTAATCCCGGCTTGAGCAGGAAATGCTCTCCATACCCGTAGGTTGGCGGCTCATTGCGTAAGGTTAACTTGATCCGGAATCTGCCCTTGCTCCTATTTTCACGCAGGAACATGCGGTATTCGTGTTTGGGTGGTATCGGGATCTCAAAGTCATCGCCGATCCAATTTGGCCCTTCGTACAACCGCCGATGCCCTTGGTAAAGATAGTTATCGCCCGCCCAGTGGCATTTTTCCCAATCATTGCCAACGATGCGGAACACATCCGGCCTAACTGGATCAAGGGGCGGCATTGCCCGTTCGATGATCTGTTCAAGTGAATCTGTGTAGAGCTTAAGATAGGAACCCGAAAGATCGAGTTCTGCCTGACGGGAAAAACCGTGCTTGTCGATTGGGTCGCCAATGAGTTGGTCCGCAATATGCTCGTGCGTTTGCAGTAGGTCCTGAAGACTGTGCGCGATCTGATTGTTAGTCAGACGCATGAGGGGGTCGCGTACTCCCTTGGTATCTTCCTCGTACCTCGTTAATAACCGAATCGCCCCCGAAAGGAACATCCGGCGTTCATCCGCAGTGGGCTGCTTGGCATCCTCGGGCGGCATTTCACCTCGCTGGATTTTATGTATGACCTCTTCCCACAGGTCGTGGTTGGCGCCCGTCATGCGTAAGGTAAGCTTATCCAGCCGTACATCACCCTTGTGATTTTCTGCGTTGTGGCACTTCACGCAATAATTGTCAAGAAACGTAGTGTCTTTTATTCCCTCGGCCTGCGCGGACGAAGCCACCAGCGCGATAACGAGCAGAATCCATTGTTCAAAAAAAGCACAATTAATGCCCGTTCCCAGCTTGAATATGTGTTTTTTACTCATTCGCGCTCCAATTCAGCTTTACCATTTTCAAGCGGGTCATTTTGAGATTCGTCGCCGCCGGCGGGCAGATGTTTCAAGCGGATGTTCCTGAATTGCACTACTGTCCCGTTGCCATGATCCTGAAACGCCAGCAGTCCCTTGCTCCTGGCATGCTTCCCATCCAGATCCACTAATTCTGACAGGACAACTCCGTTGACAGTTTGAGTCAACCTGGGGCCTCGACCGACAATAACCATTTCATTCCACTCACCTGGTCGGAACGCCTTGCGAACTTTATCGGCCGGAGCGAACCGTGTCAGTTTTTTCACACCGTCTTTTGAGATATGTCCGTTTTCACCAGCGTTTGACAGGGCAAAACGGTAACTCTCAGGGGCTTTGGAATGATGCCACAGGCCCATATTTGCTTGTGCCGCGACTTCGGCCTGATAACCGACGACGCTCCATTGTTTGTCTTCGATACTGCGGACCTGGACACCCGAATTTCCGGAAAGGTGGCGGAATTGTAATCGCAGTTCAAAATTTTCCAGTTCGCCGCCGCGCCAGATCAGCCAAGTATTTCCCGCCTTCCCAGAACAGCATATCGCCCCGTCTTCAACATGCCAAGTCTTGGGATTGCCATCCCATCCGGTCAAATCCTTACCGTTGAATATCGGTTGAAAATCCGGATCGGTTTCACCAAACCGTTTAAGAAACACCTCGGTCGAAAATAGAACCCACATCGCTTTGTCCTTGTCCGGTTCCACGACGAGCGGCGAGGTGCCGGGTGGACGAATTGTTTTCATGCGGAGTTCACATTCCCTCATCGCCGGAACCGCGGACTTGGCCCTTTCGCCGAGTAACTCGATCGTCCGAGCGGCGTGCTGAACCGCGGCCAAATTGGCATCGGACAGAGCCGCGGCTAAAACCGGGACCGACTCCTTTGTATGGCCATGGCGGGCGAGTGCATCGGCGGATTCAATCCGCACATCGATTGCTGTATCGGACAAGGCAGTGGTGAGTGCCTGCACTGCACGGGGTGTGAGCGACGACGATGCGGTCAATCCGACCGCGCCCCAGAATCGCACCCCGG
This sequence comes from Planctomycetaceae bacterium, assembly GCA_018660825.1. Taxonomy (GTDB): domain Bacteria; phylum Planctomycetota; class Planctomycetia; order Pirellulales; family Pirellulaceae; genus UBA721. The sequence goes on from JABJJO010000191.1 coordinate 7,786, forward strand.
CGTCGGTATGTTTAAGATTTGTGAGGAAGTTCTGTTCCTCCGCCTGGCCGACTTGAACTGCCGCCTGCACCAGACGCAGTTGGTTGTATGCCCCATCGTTCCTTGCCAGTTCCCACAAGGTAGTCTCTTTGGAGATGTCCCACGCCAACGCTTCCGGAAGAAACCCCAGGTCCCGGCTTTCGCGGATGTGCCGGAAAAGCTCGCCGCGCATCTTGTTCAGAACCTTGCGGTGTTCTTTGGAGTCAGCAATGTTGTGCAGATTAAGCGGGTCGGTTTGCCGGTCGTAAAGTTCTTCCAGCGGGCGCGAAGGTCCGGCGAAATGCCACTGTGACGGAGTCATTTTCTCCGGATCCGCCAAACGGTAGAACTCGTGACGGATCTCACCCAGATCCGGCCAGAAGGTGCGTTGGTTGTAACCGAGGTGCGGCATGAAATTTCGGATGTAGAGGTAGCGATCGTCGCGGACACAGCGGGCGAGATCGTGGACTTCATCGACACGATCGCGGTGGCCGTAGACAAACTCACGAGGTTTGTCCGGTCTGGAGCCAAGATAGGATTTGCCGTCCATGTAGTCCGGTACATCGAGACCAGTCAGTCGCAGGACCGTCGGGCCAAAATCGTCAAAGCTGACCAGTCGATCGGTCTTCGATCCAGGTTTTCCCGACGCGAGGTTCTGGAAATTGTTCGGAAACCGAACGATCAATGGGATATGCATTCCTGAATCCAACAGCGCCCTCTTATGCCGCGGCATGCCGGAACCGTGATCGGAGTAAAAGAAAACGATCGTGTCTTCGAGCAGACCATCGTCTTCAAGCTGTTTCAATATGGCGCCAACCTGCTTGTCCATTGCCGTCACGCAATCGTAAAATCGGGCAACTGTTTTTCGAATGACG
>JABJJO010000189.1 GCA_018660825.1 Planctomycetaceae bacterium
AGGTGCTTCTTCTGTTTCGGCAGGTGCTTCTTCTGTTTCAGCAGGTGCTTCTTCTGTAAAGCTTGTTTCAGCAGGTGGAGCGTTTGCTGCTTCAATTTCGGATAAACGAGTAAGTTCTTTTTGTTTTTGTCGTTCGTCTCGAGCAGCGACTTCAGCTTCTTCGGCACGAGTTTCGGCTTGGACAACAATATGATCAACTTGTTCGAGTGTCAGTGCACCCATTTCAGCCATTGCATCTGGTTCGATTACCGAGAGGTCATCGTAGGAGAGATATCCTTGTTCAACGAGTGCAGCTGCAAGTTCATCCGTCATTCCGTCGAGTGCTGAGAAGCCAGTAACAGCGCGATCAATTTGTTGTTCGAGTTCGTCGGCAGTCATGATTTCGATATCCCAACCGCACAGCTTGCTAGCGAGTCGTACATTTTGCCCACGTCTACCAATGGCGAGTGACAATTGATCGTCGCTCACCAGTACAATGGCGCGACCAATCATATCACACAGCAGTACTTGATCGACTTCGGCGGGTTGCAACGCGTTAGGAATCAAAACCTCGGGGTCTTCGTCGTAGCGGACGATGTCAATACGTTCGCCGTTAAGTTCGTCGATGATCACTCGGATGCGACTACCACGAACGCCAACACAAGCGCCGACACAATCAACTCGTGAATCGGAGCTACTCACAGCAACTTTACTGCGATAACCAGGTTCCCGCGAGAGTGCATTAACGGTGATAATTCCATCAGCAATTTCTGGGATTTCTTGTTCGAATAAACGTTGCACAAAACGAGGACGAGTACGACTCAGGACAACTTTAACTCGTGTACCTTGCGGTCGGACCTCACAAACCATCGCGCGGATTCGTTCGCTATTGCGATGTGATTCTCCGTGGATTTGTTCACTACGGGGAAGAATGGCTTCAACGCTGCCGAGTTGGACGGTAACCATTGGGCCATCAACTCGGTTGACAGTACCATTTACGATTTCATCAATGAGCTCATGGAATTCTTCGATTTGGGCATCACGTTCGGCTTCACGTAGTTTTTGGTAAATTACTTGCTTAGCCGTTTGTGCTCCGATGCGTCCGACCATTTCTTCTGGATCGAATTCCGCGCCTTCGAGTGTAGCGGACATTTCACCATTTTCACGGTCTACTGTAACAACAACATCAGCATTTTCACCATATTGTCGTTTTGCAGCGGATGCGAATCCGGATTCGATTGCTTTGAATACGATTTCCGTATCGATATTTTTGTCGCGATGGAGCGAGTCAACAATTCGGAGTATTTCATTAGGATTCATCTGATCAATACTTTCTTATACACTCTTAAAACGGTCAAAAATCCCGTTGTTTTTATCCATTTTTCATGGAACCAAACGTTTAAAACCCTGTAAAAACGAAAAAACCGCCGGCTAGCCTACTTACTATCCTGCACATAGCTTCACGAATAAAGGTGAAGATGTGTAGTAAGCAACCCATGCCGCCGGCGTACGTCTTTGTGAAAATTCCTATTAAGACCTCTAAAAAGACCATATATAGGGTTATTATCACAATTTACTTTTGTGCCGAGCGGAATATCCGCACACTAAAATCTAAGTAGTTTTGCTTTAACGCATACTATTCACCTACTTAATTAAGGGTTCAATTCCCCCACAATACCCCTGCAATGCGAAAATGTCAAGTTGCTTGACTGGCGTTGTAAAGGTTAGTTGCCGCCGCGCAAGAGGCGATAGTTTGTGGTAACAAAGACATGTTTTGGATGCATGACAGTTACTGGAGACTTTTAATGACAACCGCGCTGGCTTGGCCTTGAGGTGAGGCATTTAGATTGATGAATGAGTCACCAGCGGGGATATCGATTGAATTTGTAACTTGAATGTCGCAAAGTGGGTCTGGCGTGTCGTAGTTCAGCGTTTTAAACAGCGTACCTTTATCCAGTGCGAGCAGGCTACTAATCATTTCGACCGATCCGCTGCCTGCTCCCAGATTACCCATATAGCTTTTGGCTGCAACGACGGGCGTTTGGTTGCCGAATATCTTATTGATAGCAACTGCCTCGCCTCGGTCTGCGTTGATTGTTGACATGCCGTGGCCGTGGATATGTCCGATATCTTCCGGCTGAAGATTAGCGTTTGCGAGTGATTGTTTGATGACATTTTCAAATGCTTGATCGAAGCGAGCTGTCCGATCTCGATTCATACAGGTCGACGAGGCAAAACCGACTATTTCGCCGTAGATAGTAGCTCCACGAGCTTCGGCATGACTCAGGCGTTCAACAATCATGCTGCCGGCGCCTTCACCGATTACCATGCCATCGCGGGTATTCTCATAGGGTCGACAGGCTGCTGCTGCTGCAAAATTATTTCCAACGAGTTCTTCTTGCATGTTGACATGTACGGTTCGCAGTGGATGAATACGAGTACCGGTTGCTCCTGACACCATGATATCCGCATCACCTCGTTCGATCGTACAATACGCTTCAGCGAGTGCTTGGTTAGCTGAGGACTCACGCATGGTAATGGAGTTACTAGGGCCACGCAGATCGTTATAGATAGCGATATGGCTTGAGGGCATATTGGGAAGATACTTCAACAGCCACAGCGGATTTACTTTTGGCAGTCCGTTTTCAGCCCATTGATCAAAATCAAATTCCCCATCTTCATCGAGGCATTGCATGACGCCTTCTCGGAATTCGTGGGGCAAGCTAAGTATATAGTCACAACCGAAAACAATCCCTATTCGATCAGGGTTGTAGATTTCTGGCGTTAGTTGAGCATTTTGCATGGCGTGTTGAGCAGCTGCAACGCCCATTTGTATTTCACGGCACATCAATCGTGTTGCTTTTTTAATCGCGCGCGTCAATGTTTTTTCAAGTACGCCGTAATTAGAGATTTCCCCAGTGAAATCTCGTGCTTCCCCTCCGTATGACGCTTTCAGATGTTTATAGGGAATGGATTCGAGCGTACGGACACCGGATTGTTGATTATCGAGAGCAATGCTCAGGTCGGCGATATTGTTTCCGAGAGGGCTGATTTGCCCTAATCCAGTAATAACGATTCGTGAGTGATTATCCGACATGACTTGGAACCTTGTGGATCTTAATGACTTGGCTTCCGCTTAGCGAAATGCTTGAACAACAATAGATGCATTGTGTCCACCGAACCCAAAGCTGTTACTCATGGCTATTTCGATGGGGCGTTGTTTTGGTGTAAGCGGCGTATAGTCCAAATCGCACTCCGGATCGGGTATTTCGAGATTGATCGTTGGTGGAGCAACTTGATCTTGAATACCCATGATGGAGAGGATTAGTTCGATTCCGCCACTTGCACCGAGTGAATGACCGAGTGCACTTTTGGTGCTGGAAACACTGAGTTTATACGCATGATCACCGAACACATTTTTGATTGCTTTTGTTTCCGCTAGATCGCCAAGTGGTGTGCTGGTACCGTGGGCATTGAGATAATCCACTTGGTCCGCATTAATGTTCGCATCATTTAAGGCATTGCTCATACTGCGACAAGCGCCGAGTCCTTCAGGATCGGGGTGGGTGATGTGTCCTGCATCACAACTTGCTCCAAAGCCAATGACTTCGCAATAGATTTTTGCTCCACGAGCTTTTGCGTGTTCCAGTTCTTCGAAAACCAAGACACCCGCTCCTTCACCCATCACAAAACCGTCACGAGTTTTATCAAAGGGTCGTGACGCGCGCTCAGGTTCATCATTGCGACGTGACAAGGCCTTCATGTTCTGAAATGCACTGAGCCCCATAGGTGTAATCGCAGATTCGGTACCCCCGGAGATAACAATATCGGCATCATTGCATTGGATCATCCGTAGTGCGTCGCCCATAGCATTATTTGCTGAAGCACAGGCAGTCGCAACGCCATAATTTGGTCCGCGCATGCCATAGCGAATAGCAAGATTACCTCCGGCCGCATTAAGCATCAGCCGAGGAATCGTCATTGGGGATACGCGTTCGGGTCCGCGATTCAGTAGTACAGCGACTTGCGTTTCGATTTCTCGAATACCGCCGATGCCTGAACCGAGAATCGCACCGCAGCGAAACGGATCTTCTTTTTCAAAGTCGATACCGGAATCGTTAACGGCATGAGTGCCAGCGACCATTGCGAACTGCGTAAAGCGGTCCATACGTTTGGCTTCGCGTGGTGGTATTATTTCGCTCGGATTCCAGTCGTAAATGTCACCACCGATTTTGATTTTAAACAAATCAACATCGACAACTTGGAGCTGGTGGATTCCGCTTTCGCAATTTAGGATCCGCTTCCAAAGGTCATCGACATTGTGGCTTAATGGTGTGACAACGCCCAGTCCCGTAACGACAATTCGTCGTGTCATAGTAACCAGATTTATACTGTTATTAGGAATTGTTAGTTTCGATAAAGTCAATAGCTTGACCGACTGTTTGGATTTGTTCGGCTGCTGATTCAGGAATCGTTGTGTCGAATGTATCTTCGAGTTCCATGATTAGTTCAACAGTATCGAGCGAGTCTGCGCCCAAATCGTTAACGAATGAAGTTTCACGGGTTATTTTCCCTTTTTCGACAGCGAGTTGTTCGGCAACGACGTCAATTACTTGTTCTTCAATAGACACGGAAAGTCTCCTTGGTAAGCTAATGTCCTGATGTTTTTTCCACACGCGTGGTTGTTAGATTCTACAGGAAAGGCAGTTAGTTTTAAAAGTGATTTGTGGGGTTAATATTCGAGGATGTGATTTGTAAAGTATCTATCAGGATAGAGTAATCTAGTTCAAACGGTCAAGATTAACCATGTCGAGTTGTGCACAGTTTTACTGTATTATTTGAGTTTGCAATAGGACGATTGGTCAACCGGTCATCCCACCATCGACAGCTAAGGTGTGTCCGGTGATATAGCCTGCTGCCTTGCTAGCTAAAAACAGGACACAAGCGGCTACATCGGCTGGTTGTCCAAGTTTTCGAGCAGGAATGCGTTTTTTGGCTTCTTTGATGACGGCTTCGCCGAGCACTTGAGTCATATCGGTTTCAATAAACCCTGGAGCAACGCAGTTTACGGTCACGTTACGGCGAGAAATCTCTCGGCTAAAACTACGAGTCATTCCGATGAGCCCTGCTTTTGAGGCAGAATAATTCGTTTGTCCAATATTTCCCATGAGCCCTGACACACTCGACATATTAATGATTCGGCCATACCGAGCGGACATCATATGTTTAGAAACAGCTCGCATGAACAAAAAAGCGCCGCGAAGATTTGTATTGATGACGTCGTCAAATTCTTCATCGCTCATTCGTGGCAGTAGGGCATCGCGAGTAATTCCGGCATTGTTGACGAGGATATCAACACTACCCCATTCTTCAGCAATCTGATCGACCACCCTATCGACACTTTCGCGGTCCGTAACATCCACCGAAAATGCACTTGCTTGACCTCCTGCTTCTTCAATTACAGTGACCGTCTCAGCAAGTTTATCCGCATTTCGAGCAAGACAAGCGACTCGTGCTCCGTTACGAGCAAGTTCCATAGCACATTGTTTCCCTAAACCTTGAGAAGCGCCGGTTACAATTGCAACTTGGCCAGACAGGTCAGCATTTAGTTGCTTACAAGTTTCTTCGGACATGATGTTTACCTTCTAGTGAAATGAAAGTGTGCCAGATGTTAGTGGCGGGCACTGCTTTGTATATCTTTGTACCGCCGATAAAAATTAATTCAACACCACAAAATAACAATTAATAGTGTAAGAGAAAAGTAAGAGAGTAAATCTATATCGCTAGTACCTATTCGGCTTTATACGAGTCGGACCTTAACAGGAGACATTTTGGCAAGGTGTTTTTCGGTTGATTCTTCGCAACAAACCCCGTAAAACTCGTCCGGGACCAATTTCATAGAACTGCTCGACCCCTTGGTTTAGCAGGGTACCCATACACTCTTCCCAACGGACAGGAGAAACGACTTGCTGTACAAGATGTTGACGAATAATTTCCGGGTCACTGTGTACACTGGCATCGACATTAGAGATTACTGGTATGCGGGGGGCATTGAGCGGAATATTTTCAAGTACTTGTCGTAGTGGTTCAACGGCCGCTTGCATCACTTCGGTATGAAAGGCACCGGCGACCGCTAAGGGAATCGGTTTCATTGCGCCCGCTTCAACGGCAGCCACTTGAATTCGTTCACATGCTGTACGAGAACCAGAAACGACAATGTTGCCTGGACACAGATAATTTGCAATTTGTAAGACTTCGCCGTCTTCGCGACAACTGTCTATAAGTTGTTGTACATCTTCGGTTGATAAACGGAGTAAACTGACCATCGTACTATCAGCTTGCTGAGCGGCTACTTGCATCGCACTGCCGCGTTGTTGTACGACTCGTAAACCATCCTCAAACGACATCACTCCGGCAAACACTAAAGCTGTGTATTCACCAAGACTCAAGCCAGCTGTAGCAGTGCAGGCGTCGACAGTTTGCGGATCAGATGCTTTGAGTGACTCGAGAGCTGCGAGACTTGCCACAAATAACGCAGGTTGGCTGTGATCGGTTGTGTTGAGCTTCTCGGCTGGGCCTTGGGCACAGAGTTGTGCTAGGTCATAACCAAGGATTTCACTGGCTTGTGTAAACAATGCAGCGGCGCTTGGAAGTTGTTCAACTAATTCTTGAGCCATTCCAACTGTTTGGGCGCCTTGCCCTGGGAATAAAAAAGCGATGTTACTCATTGAAACGCAATGTCCTAATGGTCACGAGCTAAAGTAAGGAAGCGTTGGTTTTTGGGGGACCGCGAAGTGGCAGTGTCGTTGACCAGATTAGCTTACTCGTCACTGACTGTAGCAAAGCGGCGCCCGGTTTCCATGTAGGTGCCACATTTTGGACAAACCGTGTGACTTGGAATTGGGTGGTTACACTGCTTGCAAGCGCTAAGTTGGCGAGGGGTCAACGCGTGATGACTTCGACGCTTGTTTGTTCGAGAGTTGGAGTGTTTTCGTTTTGGTACTGCCATGATAAAACCTAATCCTCGTCGCAGGAACTTGTAGGAACCTGATGAAATAGAGGGGGGGATTGTGACTTGTTTGTTGGTGTTATTAACTAATATTATCAGCAAAAGACCAATCCTAGAAGTGCCCTTTAACCCTGTCAACAGGCTAATTGTGAGAAATGCGATAGCCACTGAGGGATGAATGACTTGGAAGGCTGGTGGAATTGGATTGAGTCGCGTTAAGTTGTAGATTATTCCGTAAACAA